>JACQZM010000051.1 GCA_016213885.1 Candidatus Rifleibacteriota bacterium
TACGCGGAACCGGCGGGGGATCCTGGGGGCCCACCCGGCGTCTCCCCGGTCATGTCCGATGCATCATGGCGGAAACATCGAGCGGTCGGCTAAGGTAGTGGAGGTAGAGACGCTGGCCGATCGCCAGGATGGCTTTTCGTGTATGCGACGGGTTGGTGACCGACTATGAAGACGTGGCTTGGCTTGCTCGTGGTGGCCGCCGCGCTCTGCCTCATCGCGCCCGCCATCGCCCAGGATGGCGGCGAGGGTGACAAGCTGGACCCGGAGACCCCTGCGAGCGGGCCCCCTCCGTTCGACGTGACCAGGCTGGAGAGCTACAGCACCGAAGCGCTCATGGCAGTCATGGATGTCTTCGAGAAGACCGGCAGCGACGAGGCCAAGAACAAGGCGAAGAGGATCGCCGAGTTCCTGGCCCAGAGGGACCCGAGCTTCGCGGAACCGGCCACGACCGAGCCGCCCAAGGCCTCACCTTCACCGAGCCAGCCGGAGCGTCCCCGGACCTCCCTGTTCGGCCGCGGGAGGCGGACGCCGCCCAAGCCGAAGGTGGATCCGCCCGCCGAGGCCAGCACCGGTGACCGGACGGAGCCCGGCAGCCCGACGCGATCCGCCGACGCTCCGCCGACCCAGACCGCGGCGGCCCGGCCGCGCCCGGCCCCGTCGCGCCAGGCCGCCGCGGTCGAGCCGGCCCCGGCACCGTCTCCGAGCGCCTCTTCGGCAGCGACCGCTGCCACCCAGGCCGCATCGACCTCGCCCGATGCCCAGCCGGAGCGGCCCAGGGACTGGTTCGAAGATTCGCAGCGCCAGCTCCAGGATTTCTGGCTGAGCCAGCCCGAAACCACGGCCACCGACGGTTCGGTCCGGAAGAACTGGATCTACGACCCGGTGACGAAGAAGCTGGTGAACCTGGACGATCACACCAGGCAGGTGGGCACCACCCAGGCGTTCACCGACGAGCTTGCGAACCGGCAGTCCGGGATGGGCATCGCCCGCCCGCTGAAAGACAACTGAACACGATCGGTCAGGCCACCTGACCCACTGGGGGGAATGTCAGAGTGAACACACTGAGCCTCGAGGGCCTTTCGGACAGCCAGATCAAGCTCGTCGAGGAGCTCGTCCGGTACCTCAGGACGAAGTCGGCCAGCGAGCGGACCGGGAGCTCCCTCGTTTCCAGGTGGCCGACGCCGGCTCCGATCCCGGTGCCGGCGGTACGTCGCGGCGCCCTCATGATCGGCGCGGTCGCGCACCGGGGCTAGTAGGCCTTGGCGAACACGACCCGGCCTTCCGACGGATTGCCGGTGACGATGCACTTCCCCGGCTTCTTGGCCGGGCCAAACGGTATGCACCGGATCGTCGCCTTGGTCTCCGCGGCGATCCGCTCCTCGGTCTCCCGGGTGCCGTCCCAGTGTGCCAGAAGGAACCCGCCGGGCTCCTCGATGAGCTTCTTGAACTCGTCGTACGAGTCGACCTCGACCGTGGCGGCGTCCCGGAACTTCCGGGCGCGCTCGAACATGTCGGTCTGCATGGCCCGGAGCATCTCGAGGATCCGGGCCGGGGCCGCGGCGAGCGGCACCCCCATGACCTTGTGCTCCCGGCCGGGCAGGTCGCGCCGCGCCAGCACGCAGGCGTTGTTCGCCAGGTCTTTCGGGCCCAGCTCGACCCGCACCGGCACTCCCTTGGTCTCCCACTCGTTGAACTTGTAGCCGGGTTGGTAGTGGTCGCGATCGTCCAGCTTCACCGTGAGCGGTTCGTGGTGCAGCCAGTCGCCGACCGGATGGGCCCGGATGGCGTCGGCCAGGGTTCGACAGGCCGCGAGAACGGCCTGGCGCTCCTCTTCCTTGCGGTAGATCGGGACGATGGCCACGGAGATCGGCGCGAGCCGGGGCGGCAGCACCAGCCCCTGGTCGTCGCTGTGGGTCATGATGATTCCGCCAGGAAGTGGCTGGTGCCCGCCTGCAACGCCTTCCGGTCTTGCATCATGGCCTCGATGCACAGCGTGTAGACCGCTCCGGGGAACTTCTGCCCCTCGCTCTTCGGCCCGGTCAATACCGGCATGGCCATCCAGTCCTCGGCGAACGTCCGGTAGACCTCGAGCATCTGCCGGGCCTCCGCCTCCGCCTCCTCCTGGGTGGCGTGGGCGGTGTGGCCCTCCTGCCAGAGGAACTCCGCGGTCCGCAAGAAGAGCCGGGTCCGCATCTCCCACCGGACCACGTTGGCCCACTGGTTGATGAGAAGCGGCAGGTCCCGGTAGCTGTGGATCCAGTTCCGGTAGGTGTTCCAGATGATCGTCTCGGAGGTGGGCCTGACGATCAGCTCCTCCTCAAGCTTGGCCTCGGGGTCCACCACCAGCCCCTGCCCCGGCACCGCCTTCAGCCGGTAATGCGTGATCACGGCGCACTCCTTGGCGAACCCCTCCGCCATCTGCTCCTCCCTGGCGAGGAACGACTTGGGGATGAAGATCGGGAAGTAGGCGTTCACGTGGCCCGTGTCCTTGAACATCCGATCCAGCGCCCGCTGCATCCTCTCCCAGAGGGCGTAGCCGTGGGGCTTGATGACCATGCAGCCGCGCACGTCGGAGTTCTCCGCCAGGCCGGCGCCTTTCACGATGTCCAGGTACCACTGCGAGTAGTCTGATGAGCGGGAGGTGATCTTCTCGGCCATGGGGATCGAGTGACCTGCGGAGAGGTCCGGACGAGGGAACCGGGGTCGACCCTGGACCGATCGGCGGGGTCTTCCTGTCCGGTCACCGGTGCGTGTTCGGGAGCGAACGGGGACAGCGGTACTCTATGCGAAACAGCCCCCGGTTGGAAAGGAGCCCGAGAAAATTCGCGCTCTCCCCGGGTTCGCGGTATCATGGAAGCGGTGGGCAGAGACACGACACACCTGCTGGTCCGTTACCGGTGGCCGCTCTTCATGGTCGCGGCGTGCATCGGCGTGCCGGCGCTGACGCTGTTCATCGAGCAGCTGTACTGGAAGGGCCTCGGCCCGGTCTCCCGGATGCTCGAGGTGTCGCTGCTGGCCCCGGGCAAGGTCGATCTGAACGTGGCGCTCCACCTCGTGGTGGTGGAGTGCGCCCTCTGCTTCCTCAGCCTGTGGGCGTTCTGCGAGAACCCGGCGCCGCACGAGGACAGGCTGGAGCTGGCCGCGGTCTGCATCGTGTCGGTCCTGGGCGTGCTGAACGTTCCCGCGGTGCTCCTGGGCTGGCTGATGACCACTTTCGCCCGCTGATGGCGCCCGGCGCGTGACCCGATTCCGGCTGCGCCTGGGTTCCCCCGGCGGTCCGGTTCAGCTTCGATCCGCCTTCTCGAGCCGACGGAGCGCCTGGCCGAGGGTGTCGAGCGTACCCTCGAACACCATGGCCGGCTGCCGCGACAGCAGGACCCCCTCCCAGATCTCGAGCTTGCCCCGTTCGGCACGCGGCGGAAGCCTCTGCCCTGACGACTCGATCCCGATCAGCATCCGCGTCCTGGGTACGATCGCCAGCTCGAACTCCGCGGCGGGGAACCGCTCCTCGTCGATGAGCGGTGCCCAGCTCTCGTTGGCCAGAAAGAGGAGATGATGCGATGCCGGGGCAAGATCGCCCAGGGACCGCTCCGACAGCTCGCGGGCCTCCGGCGAAGGGGCGATCGGACCGCCGGGTTCGTGGAGCTCGTCCGCCAGGTCGAGTGGTTCGCCGGGGACCGGCGCCGCCAGCTCGATGAAGAGATGGGGCCCGGCGCCCGGTTCTTCCGGCACCACGGTCATGGCGGCTGCGCCACGGAACCTGAGGACCTCCACGACCCGGTCCTGTCGATCCATCTCGAGCAGCATCAGCTCCTGCCGCGCGCTGCGACGCTTGGCCCGAACGCCGAGCCACGAGAAGCACCCCAGCGCGCCGAGCGCCCCGAAGGCGACGAGGAAGGTCTCCTGGAGAGCCGTGACAGCGGCCGCGCGATGACCGGTCAAGCTCAGCGACAGGTACAGGAGGGCGCCGAGGCCGAGCAGGGCGATCAGGGGCAGCGTCACGATCCTTGCCAGGAGCCGCCACTGGAAACCGGCGGCCATCGCGTGAGCGTTCTTCCTGACGATCGCAGCCTGCCGCTCGAGCTGGTCGAGCTCCTGCCTGGTCATCTTCCTCGACGTGTTCGTGCGCATCGTCCGATACCGTGTCGTCCCCACCGGGTCTCGCCGGTTCGTCGATTGTAGCACGCCGCCGGCGGACTCGAGCGGGGCGCGGGGAGAGAAAGTGGAGGGGATCAAGTTGGAGGTCGCGCTCGGGAGTGAGAAGAAAGAGGAGGGGATCCGGATTGAGGTCGCGCTCGGGGGCGCGACTCGGGCCCGGCGAGGCGCCGGGTCTTACGACTCGGATCCGGCGAGGCGCCGGATCTGGCGATTGCTTCGCGGCACACCGGCCGCTATACTCGCCTGGAAGCTCGGGCCGATCCCGGGCCCGCCTGGATCGTGCCAGGCACCTGCCGGTCGGGTCGCCTGGCGGCCTGGCCCCATGAACCCTACTATGAAGCCATGCAAGGGTTGCGGCCGCGACCTGACGGACAACGACCGGAGCTGCCCTGATTGCGGCAGCCCCAATCCCCAGGGCGAGCCGGTCTCGCGGATCGAAGAGCTGGCCGCCTCCAGGATCCTGGCCGGCCGGTATCAGCTGATCCGGGAGCTGGGCGCCGGAGGGATGGGCGTGGTCTGGCTGGCCCAGGACCAGGTCCGGGACGAGCCCGTGGCCATCAAGGTCCTGGCCCGCGCCGTGGCTCACGACCCGGTCGCCATGGTGGGGATCCGACGAGAGGCCAACCTCTCGCTGAAGCTGACCCACCCGAACATCCTGAGGCTGCTCAACCTCGAGCTGGCGCCGTTCCCGTTCCTCCTGATGGAGTACGTGGAGGGAAAGAGCCTGCAGACGGTGCTGGCGGAGAGGATGGAAGTGAGCGAGGACGGCCTCGGTCGGCTGACCCCTCACGAGGTCGGCCGGCTGCTGGGAGGTCTGGCCGACGCGCTCGACCACGCGCACCGACTGGGAATCATCCACCGGGACATAAAGCCCGCGAACATCCTGATGCTGGGGACCCTGGAGGCTCCGTTCCCCAAGATCACCGACTTCGGCATCGCGGCCCAGCTCAGGGACACGGCCACCCACCTCACCGCCCAGGGGGCAGGGGGTCAGCGGGACGCCGGTGTACATGGCCCCCGAGCAACTGCGACGCAGACGAATCGACCGGAGAGTCGATGTCTACGCGCTCGGGGTGACCCTCTACCAGCTCCTGGCGGGGACGCTCCCGTTCGTGACGGAGTTCCAGATCCACAACGACGCCATGCCGCAGCTCGAGGATCTGACCCCGCAGCTGAACGAAGTGCTCGCGAAGGCGCTGGCCAAGGACCCGGACCAGCGATTCCAGAACGCGGGCGACGTGGCCCACGCCTTTCTGAGGGCGCTCGGCGTGGATTCCGTGGGGGCGATCGCTCCACCGCCCGAGCCGTCGTACGCGGTGCCTCCGAGGCCGGTGGAGATCCGCGACACGTACCCGGCGCCGCCCGCCGAGGCGGTGAAGCCGCCCGCTCCGCCGTCGCCGGTGCCCCCTCCTCCACCGCCACCACCTCCGCCCCCGCCACCTCCGCCGGAGCCGAGGCTGGTGCTGCCCCCCGAGGCCGTGGCTCTGGCGGCCGACCCGGACGGATTCGATCAGTTCGAGTGGCAGAGCGACGGGAGCCTGATGTCCGTGGTCCCCGCAGGCAAGTTCACCATGGGATCGCCGGACGGCGGCGAGGACGAACAGCCGCTCCACGAGGTGGTGCTGGGGCCTTTCCTGGTCGACCGCGCTCCGGTGACGAACCGGCTGTTCGCGAAGTTCGTTGGCCAGACCGGCTACCTGACCGACGCGGAGAGGGAAGGCAAGGGCTGGGTGTACGACGGCAAGCGGTTCACCGTGGTGGTCAAGGGCGCCTGCTGGCGACATCCGACCGGGCCGACTGACTCCATCGACGGCCGGGATGACGTGCCGGTGGTGCAGGTGTCGTGGGCCGACGCCGATGCCTACTGCCGCTGGGCCGGGAAGCGCCTCCCCACGGAGGCCGAATGGGAGCGCGCTGCCAGGGGTGGGCTGGAAGGACGGAAGTTCCCCTGGGGAGACGAGGAACCGGCCACCCGGAGCTGCTTCTCGGGGGGAGGCTCCGGCAAGGCCGTGGAGGTGGGTCTGTTCAAGCCGAACGGTTTCGGTCTCTACGACGTGGCCGGCAACGTGTGGGAGTGGACCGCCGACTGGTACGACAAGGCGTACTACCGGGCGAGCCCTCGGGAGAATCCCACCGGACCGTCATCGGGCACGGCCCGGGTGCTGAGGGGTGGCATGTGGTACGGCAACGAGGCGCAGCTCCGCTGCTCCTACCGGTTCCGGGCCGACCCGGTCCAGCGCACCACCAGCTACGGGTTCCGGTGCGTGGTGACGCTTCGCCTGACCCTGTGAGATCCAGGCGCCCGGAGCCTGTCCCGGGCCCCGCGGCCCCGGTGCGGCCGGCGGCGGCGCCAGACGTTCCCGGACAGCTGTTACTGCTTTGACTTGTCATAGGGCCGGTGTTATGGTGGAGCCAGATCTCCCTTGACAGCGACCCAGCCACCTTCGACGCCCCCCTTCTCGGTTCTGGCCGTGGATGACGACACGGCCATGCTCGCGTTCCTGCAAGAGTTCCTGCGCACCGAGGGGATCGCCGCCGTGACGCTGCCCGATCCGGTGGTGGCCCTGACCACGGCGACCTCCCGACACTTCGACTGCATCCTGCTCGACCTGAGCATGCCCGGCATGAACGGGCTGGAGTTCTTGCACCGAGTGAAGCAGCAGGGCTCCAGGGCGCAGGTGGTGGTCATCTCGGCGTTGTCCGATCCCTCCCTGGTGGTCAAGGCCATGAAGCTCGGCGCCAACCAATCGACCGACCGGCCCGTTCGTGCGCTTCAACTGCGCGTCCGCAGGGCCAGCCGTGGAGAGGCGGTTCTTCGGAGAGGCCGTGAGCCTTCCGGGAACCGACATCGACGGGGCTCTGCACATGGCGAACCGAGGCACCCTGGTGCTCGACCAGGTCGAGCGGTTCCCGCAGCCCGCCCAGTACGAGCTCTTGAACTTCCTGGACACGGGAGTGTTCTCGCGGATCGGGTCACCGGACCTGTGCGAGGTGGACGTCAAGATCGTCGCTCTGACCGCCAGGGACCTCAAGTCCGCCAGCGAGGGCGGTCTGTTCCTGGAGCAGCTCTACTACCGTCTGTCGCGGCTGGAGTTCGTGCTGCCGCGCCTCGCGGACCGGGCCGACGATGTCGCTCTTCTGGCGCAGCACTTCCTGACGCTCTGCGCGGCCCGGCGCCCCGCGCCGAAGGGATTCGACCAGCTCGTGATGTCCCTGTTCAAGCGCTACACCTGGGAGGGCAACGTCCGGGAGCTGAAGAATACCGTGGACTCGGCGGCGCTGCTGGCCTCGACCAAGCCGAGCGTGGAGATGGACGACCTGCCCCACAAGCTCGCCGAGTACTACCGGGAGAACCAGAACCTCTTCGCCAAGGACATCCTCTCCACGCTTGCCGAGGAGGAGAGGAAGTCGCGGAGGTTCAAGTAGGGCCGGCCGTCCGGGGACAATCGGGGACATCCGGGAACGTCCGAGGCAAGAAGGCCCGGCGCTACGTCTCGTCGCGCTGGGTGACTC
>JACQZM010000384.1 GCA_016213885.1 Candidatus Rifleibacteriota bacterium
CAAGAGGAGGACAAGTGTAACGCGCGCACATGCGCGCGATCATCACAACATGGTGTGTCAGACCACCGGCCCAGCGCTCCCCAGGCAGACAGCGCTTGCCGAGCGGATCTGCGTGGCCTATGTCAGGAGCTCTGAGACTGTCAGGGCCAGGATTCGTCGAGTGAGTACTGGTGAATGCGGAGCGGTCCCGCCGGGATTCCGTCGCGGGGAGCGCCGGGGCGCGCGGACTGGCCGGTCGTCGCGCGACAGTGGGCCCGGGTATTGACGCCCGGCGCGGGGTGCGGCTAGAGTCTCCGTGACTTTTCCGGGGACCGGCGAGGCGAGAGACCAAAAATGAGAGTACTGTTCGGGATTCCATGGGTTTCGGTTGCGTGCTTCCTGCTGGGTTCGGTTTCGGTCCGGGCGGCGCCCGATTGTCTGACGTGCCATCCGGCCTCCAAGGGCTCCCCGGTCGCCAAGGGAAAGGCTCCGGCGCTCGACGCGAGCCTCCTCAAGCAGAGTGTCCACAAAGACGTCGGCTGCGCCGACTGCCACGCGGGCGCCGACAAGGCCGGCCACACCGCGGCAACCGCGGCGGCGAGCTGTTCTGCCTGCCACGGCAAGCCGGCCAAGAAGGTCGCCGCCAGCGCCCACGGCTCGCTGGGGGATCCGGCCAACGCCAAGGCGTGCGTCGCCTGCCACGGCGGGCATGATGTCGCCAAGGTGGCGGCTGTCGGCCTCGCGATCTGCTTGACCTGCCATGGCAAGGCGGTCAAGCAGTTCACCACCAGCACTCACGGGAAGGACCGCGCCCAGGGCAACACGGACGCGCCGGGCTGCGGAAACTGCCATGGCCCCAGCCACCAGGTGCTCGCGGCGTCGAAGCCCGGTTCGCCGGTCGCGAAGAAGAACCTCGCGGACACGTGCGGCCGGTGCCATGCCGGCACCAGGCTCGCGACCAAGTATTCGTTCTCCGTGGCGACCCCGGTCGAGGCGGTGCACCGATTGCCACGGGACCCACGGGATCCTCCCGTCCAGCGATCCCCGGTCGAAGGTCTCCAAGACCCAGGTCGCCACGACCTGCGGGCTGTGTCATGACAAGGTCCTCGCCCAGTACCGGGAGAGCATCCACGGCACGGCCGTGGCCCGCGGCGTCAGCGGTTCGCCCACGTGCGTCGATTGCCACGGCGAGCACACCATCCTGGGCCCGCGTGACCCGAACTCCCCGGTCTACGGCAGCAACGTCTCGCTGATGACCTGCTCCCGGTGTCACGAGGATCAGCGACTGAACAAGCGGCTGGGTCTTCCGGCCGGGAGGCTCGCGAGCTACCAGAGCTCCTACCACGGGCTGGCCGCCAGGTCGGGCTCGCGCACCGTGGCGAACTGCGCCAGCTGTCACGGGGTCCACAACATCTTTCCGTCCACGGACGCCCGCTCGACCGTGGCCAAGGCGAACCTCTCCAAGACCTGCGGCCACTGCCACCCCCACGCTGGCCCGGCCCTGGCCGCGTCCTCGATCCATGTGCTGCCCAACACGACCGGCGAGAGCCGCTGGATCTACTACGTACGGCTGTTCTACATGCTGGTCATCCCGGCCACGCTCGCCTTCATGCTGTTCCACAACTTCCTCGACTGGTTCCGGAAGTTCCTCAAGCATCTGGCCCAGTACGGCTCGCTGGTCTGCCACCAGCGCCTGTCGGTCCAGGAGCGGATCCAGCATGTGCTGCTGCTGACGAGCTTCATCGTGCTCGTGGTGACCGGCTTCGCGCTCACCTACCCCGACGCGTTCTGGGCCCGCCCGATCGTCGCCTGGGAGGCCGCTTATCCGCTCCGCGGGGTCGCTCACCGCGTCGCGGCCGGCGTGATGGTCCTGGCGGCCATCTATCACCTTCTCTACGTGGTCTTCTTCAGGGGCGGACGGCGCTGGGTCTACGACATGTGGCCCCGCTTGCGGGACGGCTGGGACCTCCTCTACACCATGGCCTACTACGTGGGGCTGAAGTCGCAGCCGCCGATGTTCGCCAAGTTCAACTACGCGGAGAAGATGGAGTACTGGTCCATGGTGTGGGGCACCGTCGTGATGGTCGTCACCGGCGCGCTGCTCTGGGCCCACGATCTGGTGCTCCAGTACACGTCCACGCTGGTCACCGACCTGGCCACGGTGATCCACTTCTACGAGGCGGTTCTCGCGACGGCGGCGATCGTCGTGTGGCACTTCTACGCCGTGATCTTCGACCCGGAGATCTACCCGGTCAAGTGGACGTTCGTGAACGGCCGCGCCCCGCTGCACGAGGTGCGCACCGGGACCGGGGTCGCCTCGCCCGTCGCCCCGACGCCGGTCGAGGCGGCGCCGGCTGATCCGCGGCCGCCCCGGTAGCTGCCGGCCGCCGGCTGATCGAGGGGACCTGAGCGATGACGCGAGATCGCGGCGATCGCTCGCGGGAGTTGCATTCCACGGTCGTGGTTCACTAGGATGTTCGCGGCCCGGGCGCCGCCGGCGAGACTCGAAAGCCGGCGAGGGGACGTCCCACGCTCGGGGGTGACCACGGCGATGAAGACACGGTCAAAGAGGTCGACAGCAGGCTGCTCTCCGGCTCGACACGGCGGGTCCGAGGGGCACCCGCCGCAGGGCTTCCGCGATCTGTTCCGGGAGCTGGTCGAGACGTCCCGGGACCTGATCTGTACCACCGACGCCGAGGGCCGCTTCGCCTACGTGAACCCGGCCTGGGAGCTCGCCCTGGGCTACCGGCCCGAGAAGATGCTGGGCAGGCCGTTCAAGGAGTTCCTGGCCCCGGAGTGCGTGGACCGCGACCTCCAGCAGTTCTCGCGGCTCATGGCAGGCAACACGGTCTCGGGTCACGAGACCACGTTCGTGGGCGAGGCGGGTCGGAGGGTCCGGGTCGTCTTCGGAGTCGCCTTCACCACGACGGACGGCACGGTCCTCCACATGAACGGCGCCGGGCTCAGACTCACCGGGTACGCCAGCGTCGAGGAGGTCAGGGCGTTGCCGGCGTCGACCTTCTATGGAGATCCGGCAGGCCGGCAGCAGATCGTCGACCTTCTGCTGAAGGACGGGGCGGTCCATGCGGCCGAGCTGCAGGCGAGGCGGAAGGACGGGACTCTCTTCTGGATCGCCATCAACGCCGTGCTGCTCCGGGATGCCGGGGGTCGCCCGAAGCACGTGCTCGCCCTCTTCCACGACATCTCCGCCAGGCGGAGGATGGAGTCGGAGCTCCGCGACAGCGAGTGCCGGTTTCGCAGGACCTTCGACCAGTGCCCGATCGGTGCCGCCCAGGTGTCGGTGGACGGTCGCTTCCTGCTGGCGAACGAGGCGCTCGGCAAGATGCTCGGGTACACGGCCGAGCAGATGGTCGGTCTCCACTTCGAGAAGATCACCCACCCCGACCACGTGGCAGGAGATACCGCGGCGGTGAACCGGGTGCTGAGCGGCGAGATCGACCACTACGACACGGACAAGCGGTACGTCCACAGGGACGGACACACGGTCTGGGGGCACCTCTCGCTGCGGCTCGTCAGGGACGAGGGGGGGCGGCCGCTCTACTTCTTGCCCATGGTGGTGGATCTCACGGAGCGCAGAAAGGCCGAGGAGACGCTGCGGGAGAGCACTGCGCTGCTCTCCTCCGTGGGCGACAACCTCCCGGACGTCATGCTCTACCAGATCGTCCGCGACCGGGAAGGCCGCCGCAGGTTCACCTACGTCAGTGCCGCGGTCCGGCGGTTCTACGGCTGCTCCCCCGAGGAGGCGATGGCCGATCCGGAGCGGATCTACGGTCGCGTCCTCGAGGAGGATCGCGAGAGGATCCATCGCGAGGAGGAGCGCGCCTTCGAGGCGTTCCGGCCCTTCGCCTCGGAGGCGCGGATGAAGGCGCCGTCCGGGGAGGTACGCTGGTCGTTCTTCGCCTCGAACCCCAGGAAGCTCGAGGACGGCTCGACCAGCTGGGACGGGATCGAGATGGACGTGACGGACCGCAGACGCGCCGAGGAGTCGCTCCGGACCGTGCAGAAGCTCGAGTCGCTGGGGATCATGGCCGGGGGCATCGCCCACGACTTCAACAACCTCCTGGCAGGCGTGTTCGGCAACCTCGATCTGGCCCGGCGCCGCAGCCAGGACCCCCGCGTCGCCAGGCACCTGGACGAGGCGCTGGCCGTGCTGGACCGGGCCCGGGCGCTGACCCAGCAGCTTCTGACCTTCGCCAAGGGCGGGGCCCCGTTGAGACGGTGTCAGAGTCTCGCGCCCCCGGTGCGTGACGCTGTTCGGTTCTCGCTGAGCGGGTCCAACGTGACGGCCCGGCTCGATCTTCCCGACGACCTCTGGCCCTGCGAGTTCGACGAGCACCAGATCGGCCAGGTCATCGACAACCTGGTGATCAACGCCCAGCAGGCCATGCCCACGGGTGGGTCCATGACCGTCGCGGCCCGCAACGTCACGGTCGCCGACCGGAAGCACCCTTTTCTGCCGGCCGGACGGTACGTCACGGTCTCCATCACCGACACGGGCACCGGGATCCCCTCCCGCCTCCGGGCGAGGATCTTCGACCCTTTCTTCACGACCAAGCAGAAGGGCAGCGGCCTCGGGCTGGCGATGGCCCACTCGATCGTGCGTCAGCACGGCGGGTGCATCGATCTCGAGTCGGAGCTGGGCCTGGGCAGCACGTTCCACGTGACCCTGCCAGCGGCGACCGGAGAGGCCCAGGCGCCGGCCGCCGAGGCCATCACCGACCCGTCCGGCTGCGGCCGGATCCTCGTGATGGACGACGAGCAGATGATCTTGACGCTCATGAAAGCCATCCTCGAGACGCTCGGCTACACGATGGTCGGGGTGAACGACGGCGCGCAGCTCATCCAGACGCTGGAGGACGAGGCCGAGGCAGGGCGAACGTTCGCCGCCGTCATTCTGGACCTCACGGTCCGCGGAGGCATGGGCGGCGTCGAGGCGATCGCCGAGATCCGTCGCCTCGACGCCACGATCCCGGTCTTCGTCTCCAGCGGTTTCTCCGTGAGCCCGGTGCTGGCCCGACCGAGGGACCACGGCTTCACCGACAGCATCCCCAAGCCTTACAAGGTGGCGGACGTCGCCCGGGTGCTGGAGCGACACCTCAAGAAGGCCCGGTCCCCGGACGCCCCGTGCGGGGTCGCCGGACCGGAGCACCGCGGTCGGTGAGGCCGGGATCCCCCGCCTGCTCCACGCTGCTCGGCCTGGGATCGAGCGTCGGCTCGGATCCAAGGTCACGGTGGAAGTGGCTGGGATCCCCCGAAGCCGGGCTTGACAGGAAAGCGCAGGTGCGCTAAATGACTCTTCAGGGCACAGGAAGCGGCGTTTGGGCCACGAGATGATCGAGCCGTGCCCACGGGTCGAAGGCTCGACCTCCCGCTCTTGACGCTCCGGCGAGGGGGATGACGTGCAACCACGATATGGCGGGATTGCGCACGCCGCTCTCAGCATCGCGATCGCGACCGGATCGCTGATCGGCCTGGCTCTGAGCCTGGGCTGTGACATGAGCGGGAGCTCCTCCGGCGCTGGTGGTGTCGCGGTCCGCTCCTGGATCGACCTGCACACGCACCCGACCGGCATCAACAACACCTGCTTCGCCACGGCCTGTCTGGACGCCTCGCTGGCGTTCATGGACACCGTCGGTGCGAGGCGGGCGATCATCCTGATCGCTTCTACTACGCCGCCGGTGGGAACACGCTGAATTCCCTGATCCAGCAGAGTCCGGTCTCCGGACCGGTCCCCGCGGGTCTGATCCAGGAGTTCGATCGAACGGCCCAGGAGCTGATCGCCGCCGGAGATGTGGTCGCCTTCGGCGAGGTCACGGCCCTTCACGTGTCCTACGAGCCGCGACATTCCTTCGAGGAGACGCCGGCCAACGGGGGGTTGTTCAAGCGCTTGGCCGACCTGGCCGCTTCTCGGGATGTGCCGATCGACTTCCACATGGATGCGGTGGAGCAGACCATGGCCACACCGGAGTTCTTCCTGAAGGCCAGCGGCAACAACCCGCCCCGGCTGCAGGCCAACATCGCGGCGTTCGAGGAGCTGCTCGCCTACAACCGGAACGCAAGGATCGTATGGGCCCACGTGGGCCGGGACACCACCGGCGCCATGACGCCCACTCTGGTCAGGCGGCTCCTGCAAGCCCACTCGAACCTGTACATCCAGATCGCGCCCCAGCTCGGTCCGCTCGGGACCTCCAACTCGATCGTCGACGATCTCGGGGTGGTCCGCCCGGACTGGACGATCCTGTTGCTGGAGTTCCCCGACCGGGCGGTGCTCGGATCCGACACCTTCCACACGGGGGAGCGCGAGCGGGCCATGGAGGACTGTCAGCGCTTTCTCCAGCAACTCCCTTCCGACCTGGCGCGGAAGATCGGTTGCGAGAATCCCGGCCGGATCTACAAGCTCGGCGGCGGCTGCTGACCCGATCGAGATCCTCGGAACCCCGCCCGAAGGGTCCCGCCCGCGGAGGTCCAGAAGATCGACAAGGAGTGGGTGGCAGCCGAGGCGAAGATGCCGATCATGCAGGACTGCCTGACCAACGAGGCGGCGCGGGAGATCCAGCGGCTGTCGTCGGGCCATCCGGCCTTCACCGAGGTGTTCTCCATGGACGACCAGGGGGCCAGCCTCCTGGCGATCGGCGAGGCCGAAGCTCGATTCCGCGCGGGGGCAGGGCCCGGGAGCCTCTCCTGGACCGGGTCGGAGATCACGAGCCGGACGGTGCCGCGCCGTCCCGCTTCCCCAGCGCCCGCACGAGGAAGACGACGGCGACGACCAGAACGAGCGTCCCGCCGACCAGCGAGGTGCCGTGAGGACCGATCAGACCGGCCAGCGTTCCCCCGACGAAGTTGCCCACCGGGACCGAGCCGTAGTTGGACAGCAGACAGACCGACATGACCCCCGCCCTGCGGTCGTCATCGACCTGGAGCTGCAGAAGGGTGTTCGCCGAGGTCATGCACGACGTGAACGCGAACCCGAGGATCAGGCACAGCGGGACGCAGGTGTAGAGCGTGCTGGTGAGCGAGAACAGCATCAGCGCCCCGCCGACGACGACCCCTCCAGCCCTCAGCAGCAGCTCGAACTCCCGCTTCCCGGTCCGCGAACCGACCACCACGGCTCCGATCAAGGCGCCAACCCCGATGCCGCCCATGAGATACCCCAGGCCCCTGGGGCCGGAGGCCAGGATGTCGCGGGCCCAGACCGGCATCAGGACGTAGACCGACATGGTCACCAGAGCGATGGAAGAGCTGGTCATCAGGACCTCGCTCAGCTCTCGATGGCGCTTCAGGTACCGGAGCGTATCGATCAGCCCCCCCCTCTTCTTCCGGGGATCCTTGGCGGGCTCGGCGGGAAGCCGCATCAGGATCAGGCCCCCGATGACGAAGAAGTAGCTGATCCCGTTGGCCAGAAAGCAGAACGACTCGCTGGCCTCCGCCATCAAGAAGCCGGCGATCGGAGGGCCGATCGAACGGGCGGCGTTGAAGACGGCGGAGTTGAGCGAGATGGCCGCCGGGAGATCGCCGGGATCGTCGACGAGCCGTGGGATGAGCGCCAGCCGCGGAGGACCGTCGAGGGCGGTCACGATGCCCTGGAGAAAACCCATGGCGACGACCGCCTCGAGGCCGAGGTGGCCCGTGAACGCCAGCGCCGCGAGCCCCATGGACTGCACGGTGAACAGAGTCTGGGTGATCAGGAGCAGCCGGTAGCGATCGAACCGATCGGCGAGGGTGCCCGCAAACGGCAGCAAGAGCAGCACCGGGAGCTGCATCAGGGCGCTCAGGTGGCCCAGGAGCACCGGGGAGCCGGTGAGCCGGTAGAGGATCCAGCTGAAGGCGGTGCTCTGGATGAAGCTGCCGATGAGCGAGAGACCCTGCCCGCAGAAGAAGAGGGTGTAGTTGCGGGATGCGAAGGCCCTGAGGACGTTCCGGGTCACCGTGTGCTCGGCCGTCCCGATTCACGATCGAGGAGCCGGAGTCGCCGCCACGTCAGGGTATACACCGTTCACGCCTCGGATCGAGGGGGCGGTCGGGTGGAACCCTGGTGCCTGATGTAGTCCAGGAGAGCCCGGGCATCCTCGCCGACCACGGCCAGCTCGTCGTAGTCGATGACGCAGGAGAGGAGGTTGGTCATGATGAGGGCGTCCGCGCCGGCCAGCCCTTCCGGGAGGATCCCCGAGAAGAAGAAGCCGAGACCCTCGAGCTCGCCGAACACCGCGGGGGTCTCGGGCGAGAAGAGATCCAGCATCGCGAAAGCCACGGGAACCTGGGTCATCCGCAGCGTGAACAGCCTCTGGTCCATCTGCTTCGAGAGGTCGTCGCCGGCCCGCAGGATCCGGAAGCAGGCGATGTCGCGGTCTTTCTCGACCGTGACCTCCACCAGGGCCGGCACGGCGGGCAACCGGGAGGCAGACTCCCCGGCGATCTCGACGTCCAGCCCGCACCTGCGATAGGTCTGCTCGATCACCGTGCGGTGCCTCTCCGGGGCGAATACCCGCACTCTCGGCCTGTCCACGAGCTTGTGGAACATGATCAGCGTCGAGTTGCGCCGGGGGGTCTCCTCCGCGATCCCCTTGAACGACACCCCCTCGGGGCTCCGCGCGAGGAAGAAGCCGACCGGCACCCCGAACGCCTGTCGGCGCGCCACCTTCTGCGAGGCGGAGTGGGCGGTCACGAAGTTCGCGTAGACGCCGCGGAGACCGAGCTCGACGGCACACTGGAGGGCGAGCGACCCGACAGTCTGCGCGAGCCGGTGGCCCCGGGCCTCCGGAAGCGTGACCGCGAGCCCCACCTCCCCGATCGTCGGCATCCCGGGTGACCGCATGAGGGCGACGTGGGCGACGACGAGGCCGATCGGGGTGACGGCGACGAACGGCTTCAGCCACCCTTGGGCCTGCAACGCCCGGAGCTTCTCGGGGTTGTACGGCGTCTCGGTCATGTACGTGTACCGGTAGCCGTCGTAGATGAGTCTCGAGACCTCGACCGCCTCCTCCGGCCTCATCGGGCGCACCTCGACTCGATCGAAATCCGCCGGCGAGAGCGCCTGGACCGCGGCGCGGAAGTTCGGCGGCTCAGGAGGCGGTTGCCACTGCCGTCCGATCCGCTTGAAGAGACGGACCTGCTTCCCCTCCGCGCCGAGGTTGCGCACCTCGATCCGGTCCATCAGACGTGCGACCAGGTACCGCCCGAGGCCGGCGGGGGCCGTCAGATCGGCCGCGTTGACCCCGGGGTAGGCTGGCAGGACGCCCGGGTCGAACGGGCGTCCCTGGTCGTGGAAAGCGAGCTCCAGCTGATCGGCGTGGCGAACGCACTCCACGGTGAAGCTCAGCAGATCGTCCCTGGTGTACGCATGCTGCAGCACGTTGAGGACCGACTCCTCCGTGACCATCTCGAGAGCCGTGAGCTCCGCCTCCTCGAACCCCATCGGGGCCCCGCACTCGCGAACGAACGCCTGGGCGACCCGGAGGGAATCCAGGGTGTTCGGGAGAGTCAGGCTGAACCGGTTCACCGGCCATCGAGCTTGTTCGGTCACGTGGGGCACCTCCCTGCTGGACTGACAGATGGTGGTTCAACGGTCACGTCCTGTCAAGCTTCGTCTCCTCCAAGGATGTTGGACAGCAGGTTGGAGTACGCTGAGTCCGTCGGTACGGCCGCCAGTCCCAGCCGTGGTTCGAAGCCACATTCCATGCGGAGCTCAGCGTTGCGCCGGAGTTCCCGGCGCAGGGCAGCGATCGACGGGTGCTGGTAAACGACACCGGCCAGGATAGAGTTCCACGTGGCCCGGACAGGATACTCGTCGCGGCCGTTGTCGCGGTCAGCCTCGAGCTGGAGCATGAGCTTCTCGTCGGGAATGGCTTTCAGGACCAGCCGAAGCCGGTCCAGGTCTGAGGCTACGTCGACGTGTTGCCAGTTGAACAGGTACTGCTGGGGGAGGATGGCCACAGGTGCTCCGGGGGCTGTTCTGTTGGTGAGTTCGTTGTTGGGACCAGTATAACCGGTATATATACCGGTTGTCAACGAGAAACGATCAAGGAAGGGCAGAAAAGTGTCACGGAAGAGGCCGTTAGATCCGGACGACGAGCGAGATCGTGAACGTCTTGCACAGATCAAGGGTGAGCTTGGTAGGGTGGGTCTGTTCCGGCGTGGCACACTTCCGCAGCGATATCGGCGGTGTGCGAGTTCCCGGTGTCGATGCCGGGCAGATCCGCCTCGACTTCACGGACCGTTCTACCACTGGACCCGAAAGGTGAAAGCCAAGACGGTGAGCGTCTACCTGACCGAGGAGCAGGCAAGGATGATGGGGGAGTGGATCGCGAACGCGCGGCGACTGGACGAGCTTCTGGAGGAGTTGCAGGAGGTCAGTTGTCGGATAACGGATCGCCTGCTACCCCCGAAACCAGCACGGAGAGCCAGACTCCGGAGAACCCGGACGAGCCTTGGCTGAGCGCCTGGCCTGAGGTGTTTGTACCGCATCCTCGACGAGGCGACGAGTCCGGAGCAGGTGCCCGAAATGCACCGGCCGGTAGGGACACCCTTCGCCCCTTCGCCACAGTCGGCTGGCCAGAGCCAGCAAGCGGGGGACTTTTTTTCACTTTTTTCGTTCATTCACGAGACTGTCGAGCGACCGGGACGGCGCTGTAGATCAGCCAGTAGTGGCCTCTGGCGGGGCTGCCAGGCCACGATCCGGGGGCTTCAGGTTTCCGGAAGGGTAAAGAGCCCAGATCGTCTCCTGGCGGGCTCCGCAGGTGGGGTCAGAAAGTGGCTCCCAGAGCGGATCCGTAAGACTCGGCGATTTGCATCGAGGGTTGTCGATCGCGTAGGATGTTCCCTGTGAAGGCCGCATCAGAAGCGGCTCGAGGAGGGGTGCTCCATGCGAAAGGCGACAGCACGGCAGAGTCCTCAAGAAGGCGAAGCAGGTTCCTCATCGTGAGGTCGCGGACGTCTACCTGAATCCCGTGCGACCAGACGAGGACGTACAAGAGATGACCGACGAGCGCCTTCACACGTGCATCGTTCTTCTGGGTAAGACCCGGCGGTGGGCGACGGAGCAATTGATGGGGCTCATCGGCGAGGTGGCGCGTCGACAGCTGCACCTGCGGCATGGCGTCTCGAGCCTGCGAGAGTACATCCAGAGGTTAACCGGGCTCGAAGCGGCCAAGATCCAGCTAGCGTTGAGGCTGGCAGAGGCTCTCGAGAA
>JACQZM010000385.1 GCA_016213885.1 Candidatus Rifleibacteriota bacterium
ACCTGGCGCCGCCGAGACGGCATGGGTGGACGCGTAGTGCCAAGACCTCCGACGACCTCCCTAGATCCGCTCTGGAGGCCCCTGTCCCAATCCAGACTGTAGAAGCTCCACTTCAGCACGACCACCTCGACTGAGCCCGGACGAGCTGTGGGACCTGCCGGTGAGGGGTCTCTGCTTGCTCTCGGAAGAGAAGAAGAGCCTTCTCTTCACTCTCCCGCTCGTGCGGACGCAGCCCCGAGCCTTTCCGGAGAGGCTCGGGGGTGCGCTCGAGCCCTTCCGTCGCCTCTACGTCGGCCCTCCGAGGTGCATCGAGCTTCCTATGCATTGCGAGCGCCCGGCAGAACCGGGACCCCGGCGGCTCGGGGCAGGCCCCCGGGCGCCGGGAACCCCGGTCCTGGCTTCAACGCCCCCCGGCTGAGTACCGGCGGGGCTCTGCTGCTTCCTCTTCCTCATCGTCGCGAGTCGCGGGTCGGGCGTGGCGAGCGTCGACGGCCTCATCGGCCGCGACGCCGGAGGTCAGTAGTCTCGGTGGCGTCGATCGATGATCTCGTTGGCAACCGCGCCGCCCAGTCCGAGGATCCCGAGGGTCCTCGAACGGGTGATCAGCCCCAGAGCCCCCACTCCGAGCAGCACGTTGCGGCGGCGCTTGTGCTCCCGGACCTTGTGGTGGTAGCGGCTGTAGGAGTGGTAGTAGCCCCCATTGCAGTATCGGTGGTCGTGGTAGACCCTGCCGTACCCATCCACGTACGTGCCGTCCGTGTAGTACGTTCCGACGGGTCCACGGTGCCTGGCCAGCGCCGGCGAGGCGGCCAGTCCGGCCAGGCCCAAGACTATCAGCATCGTCCAGAGGATCTTCATGGCGTCTCCTCCGAATTCCCAGGCGGCCGCGGAATTCGTCGAGGGGGTTGGTTGCCCGAAACGCCCTGGCGGTACGCTCGACTTTCGCTCGCCCGCCCCCGTTCACAGGACCCGGGTACCGAGGACCCCGAGTTCCAGGAGATCGCCAAGAAGGGGCCCACACCCGGAACCGCGCTCATCCTCGGGCGCTCTACGGCTTGCTTGATGTGCTCCGGCCGGCTGTTCAAGCCCGGCAGACCCTTCATCCCACCCGGGTCGAAGTCGGGACCGAGATCCAACCCGAGCTTGGTGGCATCGATGCCCGGTTCCTGCGCGAGGGGAGGGGTGATCGCCCTGGCGCTGGTAGCGCTGCGTCTGGTCTAATGGTAGGACTCATGCGCGCAGAGCTGCGCGCCGCGTGGAGCCCGGCAGGGTGCCACAGCTCATCGACGATCACAGGGAGACTGCGGCGTCGGGGATCTTCGGTGAGCCTCGGGTGAACGTGCCGGCGCTGAGCCTGGCGCTCGACAGGCTGCGATAGCGGACCGGTGGTAGCAGCCCGGAGGTCGTGATGGAGAACGTCGGGCGGCCTGATCCGGATCGACTCCTCCGTCGGCTTGACGAGGAGGAGCCTCGCGCCAACCGCGGGAAGCTGGTACTCTTCTTCGGCGCTGCGCCCGGGGTCGGGAAGACATTCGCCATGCTCTGCGAGGCCCAGGACCAGCGCGCCGATGGTCGTGAGGTGGTGGTCGGCGTGGTCGAGACGCATGGGCGCCAGGAGACCGCCTCGCTTCTTTCCGGCCTGGAGATCCTCGATCGCCGCCACATCTCGTACCACGGCATCACGCTCTCGGAGCTCGACCTGGATGCTGCCCTGCAGCGCCGTCCAGCGCTCATCCTCGTGGATGAGCTGGCCCATGCCAACGCCGAGGGATGCCGCCATCCCAAGCGCTGGCAGGACGTCGAAGAGCTCCTGGATGCCGGGATCGACGTCTACTCCACGGTGGACGTCCAGCACGTGGAGAGCCTGAACGACGTGGTCTCGCAGATCACGGGCATCAAGGTCCACGAGACGATCCCGGACTCGATCCTCGAGCGGGCCCACGAGATCCGCCTGGTCGACCTGCCACCCGATGAGCTCCTGGAAAGGCTGAAAGAAGGCAAGGTCCACGTGCCGGAACAGGCCCGGCGCGCCACCGACCACTTCTTCGAGCGCGGGAACCTGATCGCGCTTCGCGAGCTGGCTCTGCGCCGGACCGCCGAGCGGGTCGATGCCCAGATGCGCCAGTACCGCAGGGACCAGGGCATCACGCACACCTGGGCCGTCTCCGACCGCGTGCTCGTCTGCATGAGCTGGAGCCCCTACTCGGCGCCGCTCATCCGGGCCGCCTGCCGGATCGCGCAGCGACTGCACGCCCACTGGTTCGCCGTGTACGTCGAGACGCCGACCTATTCTCTGTCCGCGCAGGATCGACTGCAGCTCTCGCAGAACATCCGCCTGGCGGAACAGCTCGGGGCCGAGGTCGTGACGCTCACCGGGGAGAGCGCCGCCGACGAGATCGTGCGGTTCGCGCGCAAGCGCAACGTCACCAAGATCGTCGTCGGAAAGCCCAGGTTCCTCCGCTGGCACGAGCGGCTCTTCGGCTCTTTCCTCGAGCAGATCGTGATGAAGAGCGGCGAGATCGAGGTCAACGCGACGACCGGCGAGCACGGGGCGGATGACCAGACGCAGGGACCTCTCAGGCGCCGGAGCACAGGCCGGTCCGGTTACCTGGCCGCGGCCGCAGTGGTCGGTCTCGTCTCGGCCGTGAGCGGGGCCCTGTTCGGTCGCTCCCAGCCGGCAGACGTCGTGATGCTGTACCTGCTCGGCGTGATGCTGGTCTCGATGTGGTACGACTACGGGCCATCGCTCTTCGCGGCCGTTCTGAGCGTGCTGGCGTTCGACTTCTTCTTCATACCCCCCTACCTCACCTTCGCTGTCGCGGATGTCCGACACGTGGTCACCTTCGGAGTGCTGTTCATGGTGGCCGTTGTGGTCAGCGGTTTGACCAGGCGAGTGAGGGCCCAGGCGGACGCGGCCCGGGAGCGGGAGAGATGGACCGAAGCGCTCTACACGTTGAGCCGCGAGCTGGCGAGGGCCGAGGCGACGCAGACGCTCATCGACGTATCGGCGCGTCACGTCGAGGAGGTGTTCGACTGCTGCGTGGTGGTGTTCACGAGGGACGAGGCGGATCGACAGCTCATCGCACGCCGTGGGCACGACCGCACGGACAAGACGACCGAGGAGGCGGGCATCGTCAACTGGGTCTTCGAGAACGGGCGCGAGGCCGGGCTCGGCACCACGACGCTCCCGGGGGCGCGCGCTCTCTACCTGCCGCTCGTGGGCCAGCGGGGCAAGATCGGCGTTCTCGAGGTCGTCCCGCAGGATCTCGGTCGGTTCGAGGATCCCACCCAGCGGCGCCTGCTCGAGGCGTTCGCCTCGCAGCTCGCGGTGGCGCTGGACCGAGTCCTTTCCGCCGAGGAGACTCGACGGGCCAAGCTGGATGCCGATCGTGAGGAGTTCCGCAGCACCCTGCTCAGCTCGGTATCGCACGAGCTTCGCACGCCTCTGGCCGTGATGACGGGCGCAGCGAGCACTCTCATCGGGGACGAGGGTAACATCCCTCCACCCACGCGGCTGGACCTGCTCCGGACGATCTCCGACCAGGCCGGCCGGCTCAACCAGCTCGTCGGGAACATCCTCGACATGACGCGTCTCGAGTCGGGGGCGGTCGGGCCCAAGCGGGAGTGGCATCCGCTGGAAGAGATCGTGGGCGCGACCTTGAACTCGATGGAAGGGCGACTCCAGGGGCACGCGGTGAATGTGAATCTGCCCGATGGCCTTCTCCTGGTGCACGTCGATGCGGTACTGATCGAGCAGGTACTGACCCATCTCCTGGAGAACGCCGTGAAGTATTCGACCGAGGGCAGCCCGATCGACGTGGGCACTCGCCTCGACGAGGCCTTCGTGGTCGTCGAGGTGGCTGATCGAGGGCCCGGCATACCCGAAGCAGAGAAGAGCCGCGTCTTCGACAAGTTCTACCGGCTGAGCCGCAACCGTTCTATCAGCGGCACCGGCCTGGGGCTCTCCATCTGCCGGGCCATCGTCGCGGCCCACGGTGGCCGCATCTGGGTGGAGGACCGTAGCGGAGGCGGAGCGATCCTGAAGTTCGCCCTGCCTCGCGAAGAAACCCCTCCTGACACGCGTCGGGAGGAGCTCCCAGAGGCGAGCACGGAATGAGCGAGACAGACTCGACAACGCCCCAGGTCGGGCCGCTGATACTCGTGGTGGACGACGAGCCACAGGTGCGTCGGTTCCTGAGGGCCGCGCTGGAGGGCCACGGCTATCGCGTCGTGGAGACCGAGACGGGCGGGGCTGCGATCACCCAGGCGGCGACCCGAAACCCTGATCTCGTGCTGCTCGACCTGGGGCTGCCGGACATGGATGGGTTCGAGGTCACGCGCAGGCTGAGGGAGTGGTCCACCAACCCGATCATCATCATCTCGGTGCGGGGTCGCGAGCAGGACAAGGTCGATGCGCTCGACCTGGGGGCCGACGACTACGTGACCAAGCCGTTCGGAGTCCCGGAGCTCCTGGCCCGGATCCGCGTCGCTCTCCGGCACGGGGAACGACTGGCAACAGGGAAGAGCGAACCGGTGTTCACCGTGGGCGAGCTGAAGGTCGACCTGGCCAGCCGCCAGGTGACGGTCGGCGGGAGGGGCGTCCGGCTCACGCCGACCGAGTACAACCTGCTCGCGACTCTCGTGCGCCACGCGGGCAGAGTCGTGACGCACCGCCAGCTCCTCCAGGAGGCCTGGGGACCCGCGTACACCTCCCAGACGCAATACCTGAGAGTGTACATGGGCCAGCTCAGGCACAAGCTGGAGCCGGCGCCCAGCAGACCCCGGTACATCCTCACCGAGCTCGGGGTCGGCTACCGGCTCAAGACCGAGTGACCGATCCCGTTCGTTCGCGCGGCGAGTCCCCGGCACCTCCTTATCTTTTCCTTATGCTCCGGCCGCCTGACTTTACGCCATCCTTACGCCCCTCCTGAGTATTCTGTTCCCGGACGGGGGGCCCGGGAGCGCTGACCTGACCGGTCCGAGGTACTCCACGACAGGCCAGGAGCACGGCGCTCGTCAGGATACGGCCATGCCGGACAACGATCTCCCTTCACCGCCGCCCGCTCCCCCGTCCGCAACCGGTCCGCTCCCGTCGAGTCTCACCCCTGCGCGCGCGCTGGTCGTGGGCAGCGTGATGTTCACGTTCATCTCCTGCTGGAGAGCGGCGTGCGTCGTCCTCTGCGACATCGCCAGCACCTGCTACTACATCGGGGGAATCGTCGAGCAGATCATCGGACCCGCGGCGCCGTGGTTCATCGCGGCCGTGATGCTCTTCTCGTACGCGGTCCGGTCGGTCTACATGGAGAGCTGCTCCATGTTCGTCCGTGGCGGCGTCTACCGCGTGGTCAAGCGGGCGATGGGGAGCTTCCTCGCCAAGGTCTCCGTTTCGGCGCTCCTGTTCGACTACATGCTCACCGGCCCGATCTCCAGCGTGTCGGCCGGCCAGTACCTGATGGGCCTGATCGTGGACTCGCTGGCGTTGCTCGCCCCGTCTGCGTACGCACACCTCGGCCTCGGGAACGAGGCCGTGAGAGACGCGATCAAGCGCTGGGGCGCGGTCACGGTCGCGGTCGTGATCACGCTCTACTTCTTCCGCCAGAACGTGCTGGGGATCAGGGAATCGAGCGGGAAGGCGCTCAGGATCATGTCCGCCACCAGCGTGGTCATCCTGGTCGTGCTCCTGTGGGGCGCCGTCACGGTCGCCGTGAGGGGCCCGGTGAATCGCCTCCAGTACCACCCCGATCTTTCGCGCAAGGTCGAGTACGAGATCATCAAGACCCGCGACCGCGTCACCGGTGAGCCGAAGGAGTGCTGGGCCACGGACCCGGGCACCGGCCTTCCCGTTCCCAGACGGGACGCGTCGGCCACCGTGGTGCCGAAGCGGAACCAGGTCACCGGCGAGCAGGAGGACCCGCTCGGGTTCATCGGCCGCGTGGCGCCGGGAGCCGCCGAGCGGCTGCGGCACCCGGCGAGCTGGCTCGGTCTGATCGGTCTGATCGGCATCTTCGTCGCTTTCGGCCACTCGATCCTCGCGATGAGCGGCGAGGAGACGCTCGCCCAGGTGTACCGGGAGATCGAGGCGCCCAAGCTGCCGAACCTGAGGAAGGCCGCGCTGATCGTGTTCATCGTCAGCTTCGTCGGGACCGTGGGGATCTCGTTCCTCGGCGTGCTGGTCGTCCCCGACGAGATCCGCGTGAAGGACTACGCCGACAACCTGATCGGCGGGATCGTCATGTACCTCATGGGTCCGCCGGGCCTGCGGCTCTTCCTGAACGTCCTCGTCGTCGTCGTGGGAGCGCTGATCCTGGCCGGGGCTCACAACACCTCCATCATCGGAGCCAACGGAGTGCTCAACCGGGTCGCCGAGGACGGCGTGATGCCGGGCTGGTTCCGGAAGCCCCATCCCCGCTACGGGACGACGCACCGGATCCTGGGACTCATCGTCGGGATGCAGCTCGTCACCATCCTCACCAGTCGCGGCAACGTCTACGTCCTGGGCGAAGCCTACGCGTTCGGCGTGGTCTGGTGCTTCGTGTTCAACAGCCTCTCGGTGCTGATGCTCAGGTTCAGGGACGCCAGTCCGCGGGAGTACAAGGTGCCGTTCAACTTCCGGATCGGCGACCGAGAGGTCCCGGCCGGGCTCTTGAGCGTCTTCTTGCTGCTCGTCATCGCTGCCATCGCGAACACGCTCACGAAGGAGATCGCGACGGTCGGGGGCATCGCGTTCACGCTCCTGTTCCTCTCGTTCTTCACGATCACGGAACGGTTCACGACCAGGCGGCAGGCGAGCGCGGACTCTCCGGAGAGGCTGACCCAGTTCAGCAAGACTCCGGCCACCGGCGTGGATCGGGACTCTCTGGGGCTCGCCAGGCCGTACTGCCTCCTCGTGTCGATCCGCTCCACCCAGAACCTCTTCATGCTCGAGAAGGCGCTGGCGACCACCGATCCCGAGATCACCGACGTCGTGGTGATGACGGCGAAAGTCGTCGAGTGGGTCAGCCCGTTGTCCACGGAGGCCTCGGAGCTCGACGCGTACGACCGGGACCTGATGACCGCCGTGCTCGACCGGGCCGAGGCCGCGGGCAAGACGGTGGTCCCGGTGATCATCCCCACGAACAGCCCGCTCTACGCCATCGCCCGCGCAGCGAGAGACCTCGAGGCGAACCAGCTTGCCGTGGGACTGTCGAATCTGAGCACCGCGGAAGAGCAGATCGCCCGGTTGGTCAAGGAGTGGCGCGCCGTCCACGCCGGCGAGGAGGGGCGCGCGCCTCTGACGATTCGCGTGCTCAGTGATCGCCACGACATTCGCTACGACGTGGATGGGGGCAATCGAATCCCGACCTTCGCGGAGCGCCGGGCCCGCTCGGTGGCGGAGCTGAGATGGGCCGGAGTGGGCGTCCGGAAGGTCCTTCTCCTCCACGACGGGAGCCCCTACGGAGGCGATCTCTTCGAGTCCGTGCTCACGGCGCTCGATTCCGAGATAGAGCTTTCGGTCGTTCGCGCACCGACCGGGAGGCGGACCACGGTCGACGGCGAATCGATCCTGGAGCGCGACCGGCTTCTGGCCGAGCACCTGAACCGCACGATCCGGATCGAGGCCGTCGGGGCAGACGCCGTGCAGCTCGCGAGGAATGGAGACTACGGGCTCATCATCGTGCCGCTGGCCAACAAGCGATCTGAGCCGCCGGAGGCGTGGGTGGAAGACATCCTGGCGCAAGCCCCAGGCCGCCGTGGGCTCCGTGACCTTCCGCAGGTAGCGCCGGCGGGTCGTCTGTGGGGTCCTCGAATCGATCCGGTGCTATGCTTGATTCCTGAACCCGGGTCAGTGCCCTCCCGAGCGGCCTGATCCCGGCACGGGATCCCTGAAGCGGCGGCGCAAGCTGGTGGCTGTCCGGAGTTCCGCGCCGCGGAAGTCCCTGATAGTCACCATCACTCTCTTCTTCGTATGGACCAGGAACCCGGAAACCTCGTGGCACGCCTCCGGGAGCAGCTGCTCGACGAGAGCGGCGAGCCCGGGGCCAGGCAGGCCGCGCTCGATCGTCTGATCGCGCTGGGAGAGCGCCACGGGGCGCGCGAGACGCTCGAGGAGGCGTTGGCACGGCTCCGCGAGGGATGCGCCGGGCTCGCCCGGCGGATCGAGCTGCTGTCCAGGGTTCGAGCCGATCTTCCCGATGCTCTGCCTCGGGAGCCCGCAGCGGGCGAGGCGCGGCGTCCGCCCCCGGCCGGCGCGCCGGAGGCGCCACGGCTCGCCCCGGGGGGAGTGCTGGAGGACCTGGCCTCCAGGCTCGCCTCGGGAGAGCCGGACCGGCGAGGGAAGCTCGAGCTGATCAAGCACGTGGTCGAGCACCCCGACGACCCCAGGGCGGTGCAGGTCCTCGACACGGCGGCCCGGGCCCCTGCGAACGCCTCGATCCGCCACGTGATCGTCCGCAGTCTGGGGTATCTGCGATCGCCGCAGGTCTGGGACGTCCTGGCCAGGTTCGTGAGCGCCGCGGACGAGTCGGTGGCCTCCAACGCGCTGAAGGCGGCGGCCTCGCTCGACCCCGGCCGGGCGGTGCAGCTGGCGCTGCCGGTGTTGCTGGGCACGGAACCCAAGATGGTGAGGGCCGCCGTGAGAGTCCTCGTCGATCGGTGCCGGCCCGAGGCCGACCGGGCGCTGTTGCCGATGGCCCGTTCCGCCGACCCGTCCGAGCGGCTCGCGGCGATCGCCTACCTCAGGGTGCTGCCTCCGGGGAGCTCCCACGACCTCGTCATGGATCTCCTCGAGATCGAGCCGGACGAGGCGCTGTTCGGGCAGCTGGCGCGCCTGGTGCCGCGGTTCGCTTCGAAGGCCATGACCGGGCGCCTGGACCGCGTCTCCGCAGCCCTGTCGCGACGGCAGCAGCAGACCGAGAAGTTGATCGTAGCCCGGTCGAGGCCAGCGCCGGAGGAGGCGAGCCGGCCCGCGGTCCCGGGCCAGCCGGCCGGGACCGTCCCGGAGCCCGCGCGACAGCAGGTCCCGGCGCAGCGCCCCGCACCGCCCCCGGGACGCCCGGCCCGAGGGGACTCTTTCGAGGCGGCAACGGGCGACCCGGGCGAGCCGGCGACCAACCTCAGGGAGCTGATGCGGAGGTTCGCGCCGACGAGCGCGCCAGGCGAGGGCCAGGGGAGCACCATCGTGATGATCCGGGCGCAGCTGACGACGCCGGTCCGGTGGGCTCTGGTGGTGTTGGGTCTGGTCAGCGTGGTGGGGGTGGCGCTGGTGCTCAGGACTCCCCCCGAGGCGGCACCGATGGCACCGATCCGCACGGCTCCCGGGCTCGCCGTCCATCAGCTGGGCCGGGTGAACGACCCGGTCACCTGCCGCGGCGAGCTCACCAGCGTGACACCGAACGACCGGACCGCGGTCCTCAGGATCCCCGACGGCACCTCCGTCGTCGTGGTCGTCGATGACGTGGCGCAGCTCCAGGAGCTCAAGCCGGGCCAGAGCGCCGAGGCCAGCGGCCGGATCCAGGCGATCAGGGGCCCGCAGCTGGTCGTCGTCAGCGGAAGGCTGGCGGTCCGCGCTGCTCGCTAGTACAGCGCGACCCGGGCGACAGGCCCGGGGGACCGCGGAGCGCCCAGAGCCATCGCTTCAAACCATAGAGCGTGCTTGGACTGCGAAACGGCACGGGATCTGGGTTTGTTCCAGTTCGCGTGGAAGGCCACCGGAATGGAGTAGTGCTTCTTGGGCTCTACGCGCTGCTTTTCGGCCTGGTGC
>JACQZM010000052.1 GCA_016213885.1 Candidatus Rifleibacteriota bacterium
GCGGCCGGGGCGACAAGGCGCAAGAGATCTCGACGCTCAAGCAGCTCCACCGGCTCAAGCCCGACGATCGCGGGCTCTTGATGTCGCTGACCCGGTGCCTCATCGACCGGGGGAGCCTCCAGGACGCCAAGCCGTTCGCCGACGAGCTGGTGGCCGGCGCTCCGAACGACACGACGGTGCTCGAGCTGGCCGCGGACCTGGCGATCCGGCTGAAGCTGCCCAAGGAGGCGCTGGGTCACCTGGAGAAGGTGCTGCTCAAGGACCCGGACAACGGAGCCCTGCACCTGAAGCTGGCCCGGATGTACGAGGAGGTCGACGACGCCCGGAGGGCCGCGGCCCACTACGAGGCCGCCCACCGGCTCGATTCTCAGAACGTGGACCTCTTGAAGTCGCTGCTCACGTTCTACAACAAGCAGGGGCAGACGGAGAAGGCCGGCCTCATCTCCGAGAAGCTGATGGCGCTCAGGCCCGACGACGACATGTTCAAGTACGACATGGCCTTGATGTTCGAGAAGAAGGGCCTGTTCGTCAAGGCGGCGGAGCTGCTGGACCAGCTGCTCATCCAGACGCCCGACGACGAGAAGCTCCTCGTGGCGCAGGGCCGCATCCTGAGCAAGCAGGGGCTCGAATCGAGGGCCATCGGAGTGCTGCAGCAGGTGCTGGCCAAGCATCCCGGCAACATCGAAGCCCGGTTCGAACTCGGCCGCGCGTACTTCAAGACTCGCGAGCTCACCAAGGCCGCGCAGGAGCTGAAGAAGGCGGTCTCGTCCGGTTACGAGGAGAGCGAGGTCTACTCGCTGCTGGCCCAGATCCTGGTGGACCAGGGGCAGTACGAGCAGGCGATCGAGCAATACTCGAAGGCGGTCGAGCGGGATCCGTCCAACACGGAGTACTACTCCCGGATGGGGGACATCTACTTCCGCCTGAACCAGCCGGACAACGCGCTGGAGAAGTACAAGGCGCTCCTCTCCGTGGACCCGCACAACGTGGAGCTGTCGATCAAGCTGGCCACGATCTACCAGGCCCAGGACATGCTCGACGCATCGATAGAGTGCCTGCAGGAGGTGGCCGACTCGGGTCACGCCACGCCGGACCTGTTCATCGAGCTGGGTCGTGCCCACGCCATGGTGGGCAACTTCGACGAGGCGCGTAACGCGCTGCGTCAGGCCCAGGACCTGGACCCGGGCAACATCCAGGGACAGATCGAGCAGGCCAACATCCTGCTGGCCGCCGGCCAGAAGGAAGAGGCGCTGGCGGAGCTCAAGCGGATCCTGGGGGAGAACCCGAACCATCCCAAGGTGCTGCTGGCCCTGGGCAAGCTGTACGCCAGGGTCAACCAGATCGACCAGGCCGTGGTGGAGCTCAAGAACCTGAACCGGGTGGAGCCGAACAACACGGAGGCGCTGGCCGAGCTGGGCAAGATGTACGTCAACCTGGGCAAGTCGTACCAGGACGACAAGATGTACCAGCAGGGGATCGCGACGCTGCGCTCGGCCATCGAGAAGAACCAGCAGGAAGCGATCGCCCACTTCTACCTGGGGGAGGTGCTGCACTCCGAGGGCGCCCTGGACGACGCGCTGAGGTGTCTGAAGACCGCCTACGAGATCAAGCCGAACAGTCTGCGGTTCAAGAAGAAGCTCGACCTGGGCAATCAGGAGAAGCTCGCGTCGGATGTCAAGAAGACCCTGGAGGAGGCCAAGACGTTCCTCCGGAGAGGGCTCACCAAGAACGCCATCGTGGAGTACAAGCGCGTTCTGGAAATGAACCCGGTGGAGGTGAACGCGCTCTACGCCTTGGGGCACATCTACCGCGAGGAGGAGCAGGTCGACGAGGCTCTTCCCTACCTGCTCAAGGCCAAGGAGCACGGTTCCGACCACCTGGGCACTTTGCTAGAGCTGGGCGAGATCTACTTCGAGCGCGGGGAGTTCGAGCAGGCGCTGGCCGAGTTCCAGGCGATGCGGGAGATCGACGCGGAGCACTACGAGGGGCTGCTCAACCTGGGGATGACCCACGTGAAGCTGGGCCACGTGGAGGAGGCGCTCGAGGCGTTCGACGCGGCGATCAAGGTCAAGCCGGACGAGAAGCGGGCGTACAAGCAGGCCGGCGTGCTCTGCCTGGAGCATCAGCGGACCGATCGGGCCACGGCCTACTTCGAGAAGGTGTTCAAGCTCGATCCCAAGGACGACGATGTCCGGCAGTTCTTCCAGGACCAGAAGAGCGAGCAGCAGGACAAGGCGATCACGGAGCAGCTGGCCAGGGGGGCGGCGGCCCTGGCGGCCTGGACGCGGGCATCATGCACTTCATCATGCTGGACCAGGAGAAGGGGGAGGACGAGAACGCCCAGGCCGCCATCGATCTCTTGTCCAAGGCGCTCGACAAGGACGGACAGAACATCGTGGTGCTCCAGTTCCTGGCCCAGGCCTACCTGCAGATGAACCAGGGGGCCAAGGCGGAAGAGATCACCAACCGGATCATCGCCATCGAGCCGGAGAACCTGGTGGCCCACGCTCGCCTGGCCGAGACCGCCGCCAAGGCCGGGGATTATCAGAAGGCCATCGGCGAGTACAAGCAGGTCATCAAGATGGACCCCGACGACGGTCAGTGGAGGATGAAGCTGATCGACCTCTACAAGCAGATGTACGACAAGGAGGAGAACGTCGAGGACCGGTACGAGCAGATCAAGAAGGAGCTGGAGAAGTACCAGAAGGCCAACCCGAAGGACGCCATGGCGCACTTCGACCTGGGTTATGCGTACCTCACTCTCACGTCGAGCTTCTCGCTCTCCGAGGAGGAGATCCAGTCGGCCACGTTCGAGTTCAAGCAGCTGATCTCCATGGATGTGGACAACCCGGCGGGCTACTGGGGCCTGAAGCGCGTCTACAACAAGCAGTCGATCGCGGGCCAGCACATGTACGACGAGGCGATCAAGATCTGCAAGGACGCCCTGGAGCGCAACCGGATGAACGCCCGGGCCTACTTCGAGCTGGGCGAGGCGTACAACGAGAACTACGACCGCAACATGAAGACCGAGGCGCTCGACCAGTACAAGAAGGCCGTGGAGCTGGACCCGATGATGATCGAGGCCCACTTCAAGATCGCCTCGATCTACCGGATCCTGAACAACTACGACGAGGCGATCCGGGAGTACAACCGGGTCATCAACCTCGATCGCACGTCGAGCTTCGCCAAGGACGCCCGCCGCTCCCTGGTCCACATCGAGAAGAGCCGGGCAGAGATGATCTAGCGCCACGACGCAAGATCCCGTCCGCCGCGAGGTCGCACGAGGAAGAGAACACTCCGGTGCCGGAGACGAAGGCAGGCCATCTGTGAGCCCGGGACTGTCCGCTCGATGAGTCGATCCGGACGCATCCACGACGTGAAGATGAAGCCTCGATGTGTCACCCTGGTGATCGTCGTTCTGGGCCTCGTCTGGCCTCCCGCACTCGACGCCCAGGGGTCACGATCGACACGGTCCGGTCCACCCGATGGCCTGGCCGCCTCCCTCCGGCCAGAGGCGCTACGTGTCAGGGTCGCTCCGCCCCGTCCGGCCCAGGGCAGCGTCGCCCAGGTGACCGTGGACTGTCCCCTGGCTCGCCACGTCGAGGGTCGATTCGACGGGCGGGCGGTCCCATGCTTCCAGTGGGTCGAGGGTGGACCGTGGTGCGCCCTGGTCGGAATCGACCTGGAGGCGTCGCCCGGGATCCGTCGACTCGACCTCGTCGTGCGGGAACGGTCCGGCGAGGCGCGGGAGTGCAGGGTCGACGTGCCCGTTATCGCCGGCACCTTCGACGTGCAGCGGCTCAGGGTGGCCCGGAGGATGGTCACCCCCGACCCCGACGACGAGGAGCGGATCCGGCGGGAAGCGGAGCTCGTGAAGAAGATCCTCGGGGGCGTGACGGAGCGGAAGTTCGAGGGGGCCTTCGGCAGGCCGATCCCGGGTCCGGTCGGAGCCAGGTTCGGTGGTCGGCGGTTCTTCAACGGCGTGCCGAGGAACCCCCACGCCGGCGTGGATCTGCGGGGGCACCAGGGGACTCCGGTCCACGCACCCGCCCGTGCCACGGTGGCACTGGTGCGGGACCTGTACTTCGCGGGCACCTGTGTCATCCTGGACCACGGTCTGGGCCTGTTCACCCAGTATGCGCACCTCTCCAGCGTGACTGTCGAGGAGGGCGAGCAGGTCCGCGCGGGGCAGCTCCTGGGCAAGGTCGGCCGGACCGGCCGGGCCACCGGTCCCCATCTGCACTGGTCTGCCACGCTCTGTCGCGCCCGGGTGAACCCGCTGGACCTCGTGAAGATCGAGCGTTCCGCGCCGGCGGACCGGTCAGGGAAGAACTCCCGGCAAGAAACGGACAGATGACCCGAGAACCGCCCGTCCCGGCAGGAGCACGGGTCGGCGGCGCAGGCTCCTCCGCGTCGCGCGGCGCTTCGCGGTCGAGCCGGACGGGATCGTTTGACATGGGGGGCCGGGCCGGATCGGCTGATCTGGAAGAGGCCGCTGGTCAGGAAAGGGCAGCCCGTCCATAAGCGGCGGAAGGGCCAGCCGAACACAAGCGGCCGTGCGGCGCCCTCCGGTCGCGTGGTCTGATCGAGATTCCCTGGTTGGACGCATCTGGACGGCTGGTTCTTCGCGGATGTCGGCGCCGGCCAGCAGATTCTCGCAAAATTCTCTATTTCTCAGAAACTTCTGGCTTCCCGAGTTCGTAGTTACGCCGTGTCGGGTGCTTTCGCCGAGCACCTGCACTATCCGTCGGGGGTGGGGGTCAGCCGCCTCACCTGCAGTGCCGAAGCTCCTGAGACTCTGATCAGAACGACCTTCCCGCACCGTCTGCCCATTCGATCGCGTCCGGCCGTCGACGCGAGTCGGGGGACGGTTCGTGCCAAGGTCGGGTCGGTCTCTACCCC
>JACQZM010000053.1 GCA_016213885.1 Candidatus Rifleibacteriota bacterium
CGCCTACTGCCTACTGCCTTCCCTTGTCGTCGCGTTCGTGGCGCAACGTGCGGCCCATGAGGATGCCGACGGCCTGCGGAGGCGGAAGGTCCTCGTACAGAGCGCCGTAGACGACTTCGGAGATGGGCATTTCCACGCCGGCGCGCTGGGCGAGCTCGCGCAGCTGCAGCGGCGCTCGCGCGGCAAGCCGCTCATCGAGAGCTGGTTCGAGGTCGCGGAGGTTCTCGAGCACTTCCAGTGGGTCATCGCCGAGGCTCCGGAGGTCCTCGAGCGCCGGGCGTTCACCCTGCCGCAGCTCCCGTTCATGTCCAAGCGCAACCTCTACGTCCACCATCCCCACGGGGTCTGCGCCCTGGTGATGCCCTGGAACTTCCCCCTGGCGATCACCACCGGCGAGATCCTCCAGGCACTCGTGGGGGGCAACGCCGTGGTGCTCAAGCCGTCGGAGTTCACCCCTTTCGTGTCGCTTCTGGTCGCGGAGCTCTTCCTCGAAGGGGGGCTGGCGCCCGGGCTGGTCAACGTGGTGACCGGAGACGGTCGCACCGGCGCGACGCTGGTCGCGTCGGCGGTGGACAAGGTGGCGTTCACCGGGTCGTTCGACACCGGCGTGAAGATCATGACGGCGTGCGCCGCCCGCGGGGTCCCCTGCACGGCCGAGCTGGGCGGCAAGGACCCGGCGATCGTCCTGGAAGACGCCAACCTGGGGTCGGCGGTGCTCGGAACCCTGTGGTGCGGCCTCATGAACGCTGGCCAGAGCTGCTCCTCCACCGAGCGGGTCTACGTGGCCCGGTCGATCCACGACCGGTTCGTGGAGCTCGCCGGCGAGGTGGCCTCCCGGCTGAAGGTGGGCGACGGCCGGGACCTCGACGTGGAGGTGGGGCCGCTGATCGCCCTGCGCCAGATCGAGAAGGTAGAGAGCCAGGTCCAGGCGGCGATCGCCGGCGGGGCCCGGGACGCGGCGGGGGGCAAGGCGCTCCCGGAGCTCGGCCCGTACTTCTACGCCCCCACGGTGCTCTCCGGGGTCGACGACGGGATGCGGATCATGAAGGACGAGACGTTCGGGCCGGTGGTGCCGGTGGTGCCGTTCGATTCGATCGACGACGCGATCCGCCTGGCCAACGACACCCCCTACGGTCTCTCCGCCACGATCTGGACCGGCGACGTCGACCGGGGCGAGCAGCTGGCCTCCAGGATCAGGGCCGGGGCGGTGTGGATCAACGACGGGATGTTCTCCCACTCCGCGCCCCAGACCCCGTGGGGCGGGCCCGGCCGGTCGGGCAACTCCCGGACCCACGGCCGCTGGGGTATCGAGAGCTACGTCCGGCTGCAGTACGTCTCCTCCGATGCCCACACCGGGACGCTCAAGGACGGCTGGTACCCCTACGGCCCCGCCCGGCTGAGGTACATTCAGGCCGCGGTCGACTGGCTCTACAGACCCGGCGTGATCCGGAAGCTGGCGGCGCTGCCCAGGGTCCTGGCGGGCTTCGTCAGGCGCTGCCCGCCGCCTCCGAAAGAACCCGACCCGGAATCTTGACACATGGCGTCAAGGGCGGGGGGCCTGCCGGCCACGGAAGAAGAGCACCAGGCCGATGATCGGGGACAGGGCGATCATGATGGAGACCAGGGGCGCCACCGCCAGGGTCGTGAGCAGCGTCATCATGAACGCCTTGAACCTGCCGGCCCGGGCGGCCAGGCCTGCCGCGGCCCACCTGGCCCGGAACCCGGCGACCGCGAGGACGAGGCCGGCCACAGGACCGAACCCGGGCATCGAGGAGAACGGGATCAGCAACCAGTAGGCGCTGACGTACCCCTCCGCGACCACGAAGCGCCGGAAGTCGGTCCGGCTGCCGAAAAGCAGGGCCAGCACCCAGTCTCCCAGGGCGAGCGCCGGCGGGAGCGCCAGCAGGATGACGACGCCCGCCAGCACCGCCCGGGCGTCGTGGGGCGGACAGACCATGCCCAGGAGCGCCACCAGCCCGACCAGACGGAAGAGGAACCGGTAGCACTCGCCCACGGATCGGTCGAGGAGTGCCGCGCAGGAGAGCACGTCCCCGGGGTGAACCAGCGACCGCCAGCAGTACCGCCTCAACCCGGCCTCGGGGGCGATCGGGTCGCGGGCGTTCCCCAGCTCCGCCAGGAGCGTCCCGTAGTCCTGGGGGCGAGCCGCCGGGTCCTTGGCCATCATGCGGTCCAGGAGCCGCTGGACGGTCAGCGGGGTGTCGGGCCTCAGCTGGACCACCGGCGTCGGAGCGGTGTTGATCTGCTCCTGGAGGATGGCCAGCGGGTTCGAGCCGGTGAACGGAGCCCGGCCCACCAGGAGCTGGTACAGGGTCGCGCCCAGCGAGTAGATGTCGGAGCGATGGTCCGGCGTCTGGCCCCGGGCCTGTTCGGGCGACATGTACTCCGGTGTGCCCATCACGAACCCGGTCGCCGTGAGCCCTTTCTGGGCCGACTCCTTGGCCAGACCGAAATCGACCACCTTGACCCGTCCGGTGACCTCGCGGATCAGGTTGGACGGCTTGATGTCCCGGTGGATGATCCGGGCCTGGTGAGCGGCCTGGAGCCCGAGAGCCGCCTGCTGGACGATCCCGAGAGCTTCGTCCACGGGAACCGACCCGGCCCTGGCGAGCAGGCGATCCACCGACTCGCCGTCGCAGTACTCCATGGCGAAGAACGGCTGGCCGTCCTCCTCGCCGGCGTCGTGGATCTTCACCACGTTGGGGTGCTCGATCCTGGCGATGGCCCTGGCCTCCCGGAGGAACCGCTCCCGGAACTCCTGGTCCGATGACAGAACCTTGGACAGAACCTTGAGCGCCACCGGACGGTCCAGAACCGGATCATGGGCGCAGTACACGACACCCATGCCGCCACGGCCCATCTCGCCCTTCACGGCGTACCGACCGATGGCGCCGGGGACCGGGTCGAGGGGCTGCCTGGCCGAGCTCGCCGGCCGGGTGTCCCCACCCTGGACGGTGCCGGCGCCGGGCGTGGCCACGGTCTCGTCAGAGTTCGGTTCGGACACCGTCGACGGTCACCTCTTCCCGATCACCGAGGAGCTCCGATGGAGCGGCCTCTTCCCGATTCCCAGTACGCCCGATCGAGACGGGTCGGGCAGGTCCCGTGCGGCGCGCTCGACAACCGCCGATCAACCGCGAGGGCGCGTCCCAGTTTAGACCTGGCAGCACCCGCCAGGCAAATGTTCACAGGCTCACGGGCTTTCAGGCGTGATCGCCGGAGTGCCGCCGGCACCGGAACCCCGGGAGCGACTTGTCGACGAACGGGGGCGGCGACGGCCACGACCATGGTTCCTCCTCGATGCGCCGCTTCACCGCGGCCAGCGCGGCGACCAGCTGGGCATCGACGTTGTTGTGGTAGTCCGTCGGGGTGTTCCGGGCTTCGAGGTCCGGGGTCACCCCGGAACCCTCCAGGGACCAGCCACGCCGCGGGTCCCACCAGGCCACGCCGGGCACGGTGACGATGCCGTTGTCGGCCAGCCGGAACACCTCGGCCAGGCCGACCACGCCCCCCCAGCTCCGGGACCCCACGACCGGGGCCAGCTTCAAGAGCTGGATCGACTCCGCGAAGATGTCGCCGTCGGAGCCCGCGGCGTGGTTGGTCAAGACCACGAACGGGGCGTGGAAGACCCTGTGGGGATACGTGAGCACCAGACCCCGACGGGGCTGCATGAACGCCCAGAGACGGCGGGCCAGGCGGGCGACGATGAGCTGCGAGATGAAGCCGCCGGCGTTGTTCCTGATGTCGACGATGAGCCCCTTCTTCTTGATCTGGGGAAAGAATGCCCGGTGGAACTCCGACAGCCCCCGGCCGCCCATGTCGGGCAGGTGGAGGTAGCCCACGGCGCCGCCGGTCTGACGATGGACGAACGATCGGTTGCCCTCGACCCAGTCCAGGTACCGGAGCTCCACCTCCTCGGCGGGCCGCAGGCATCGAACGATGACGTTCCGCGGCCCGGTCCTCCGGCCGGGGTCGACGACCGTGAGAAGCACCTCCTGGCCGGCCTTCCCCGAGAGAAGGCCAAAGAGCGCCTCCGGGCCGACCACGGTCTCGCCGTCGACGGCGACGATCCTGGTCCCCTTGCGGATCGCCACGTGGGGAGGGGAGAGCGGCGACCGGGTCCGTTCGGACCAGTCGCGGCCCCGGAGCACCCTGGCCACCGTGGCTCCCGGTCCGGTGGAACCTGCGAAATCGGCGCCCAGCGTGCCGCCGGGCTGTCCCCTGGGATCGCCGGTGTCGCCCTGGAACACGTAGGTGTGACTCGTCGCAAGCTCCGAGATCATCTCGCCGATCAGGTCGGTGAGCTCCTCCCGCGTGGAGATCCGGGCCAGGAGCCGGCCGTACTCCGCGAGGACCTGACGCCACTGGACGCCGCCCATGCCCGGGTCGAAGAAGAAGTCCCGCTGGAGCCGCCATGCCTCCGTCAACATCTGGGACCACTCCCTGGCCGGGTCCACTCTGAGCTGCAGCGACTTCAGCCGCACGATCCCTTTCTCCCCGTCGTCCTTGTCCTTCTCCTCTTCCTCTCCCCGCGGCTTCTGGTCCGATCCCACGACGCGCAGGAAGTCCCGTCCCCTCAGGACGAGCTTCTTGCCGTCGGGCGTCACGTCGAAGCCGTGGATGTTGCCCGCCCAGGTCTCCTCCTTGCGTCTCTTCAGGTCGAACGACTTCAGCGTCCAGGCCGGCTCCTGCTCCGGGCTCCAGAAGTCCCGGCCCAGCAGGCCCTTGTGAGGGCGCGTGACGTAGAACAGCCGGCCGCTGGCGGATCTGAGGTTGGCGAGGAGCGCCGGAGCCACCGGCAGCTCGTCGATCCGGCTGCCGAGGTCGTCCGGGTCCACCCGCACCGGGCCCGGCGCGGCCCCGGCGGTCTTCTTGGCGTTCTTTCCCGCGGCCAGCGCCTCGTCGCTCGCCTCGTCCTCCGGTTGCCGCGGGAAGAGCAGCGGGCGTCCGCCCTTCCTGAGGGTCACGGCGTAGATCCGGGCGGTCCGCTCCACGATCGCCTCGAAGTCGATCTCCCCGACGAGCGGATCGAGGTGGCGCTGGGACAGGAAGAACAGGTACTGGCCGTCCCTGTCGAAGCAGGGGGAGTGGTCGTCGGTCATCCCCTGCGAGATCGAGGTGGACCGGTTCGCCCTCGTGTCGTGGAGCTTCAACGACCGGCACGCGTTCGGAAGCGGGAGGCTGTAGGCGAGCCACCGGCCATCGGCGGACCAGGCGGCATCGGTGATCTCGGCGGCCTCGGACCGGTCCACCATGGTCACCCTGCCGGTACCGGTGTCGAGAACCCACAGCGCCAGGGTCTGGTCGCCGTAGGCCACCTTCTTTCCATCCGGCGAGAAGACCGGCGCGCGATGGTGCCCGCCCCGGGAGGCGGGGAACCGGCGAGCCGGCCGGTCCGTCGTCACCGGCAGCATCACGAACTCCTCCTCGCCGCTCTCGTCGGAGAAGGCGCCGATCCAGGTGCCTTCCGGCGAGTAGCGGGGGTGCCGGTACCTGACGCCGGCCTTGCGGTGGACGATGGTCCGGCCCTGCTTGACCGGCAGGACCGAGACCTGGCCCCGGCTTCCCACCAGGACGCGCCGGCCGTCCGGCGCCACGTCGAAGTCGGTGAGGTACGTCGTGGCGGGCACGTGACGCGGCTGGCGTCCGCTCATGTCGGTGGCGATGGTCACGGCCAGCTTCTCTTCGCGGTCGGTCCCGAGGTCCAGCGTCCAGAGATCGGCGCCCACGGTGTAGACGATGTGGCGCTCCCCGAGAGAGGGCCACCGACAGGCGAGCCGGCCCTGGTGAGTGTGCTGGCGCAGGCCGTTGCCGGAGCGGTCCGCGGAATAGATGTTCGGGATTCCATCCCTGTCGGACAGGAAGAAGATCCGGCTGCCGTGCCACATGGGGAACGCGTTCATCCCCTGATACGTGGTGATCCGTTCGAACCGGGTGCCCCGGGCGTCTCCGACCCAGATCTCCTGAGCCATGCCGCCCAGGTAGCGCTTCCAGTGATGGGTCTCCAGGACGAACCGTCCGAGCGCCAGGCTCCGGCCGTCCGGGGAGTACGCCAGCCGGGCCACCGGCCCCAGCCCGAGCGGCGTCACGGAGCCGTCGTCGAGGCAGACCCGGTAGCCCTGGGGTTCGGAGAACGGGGAGTCACGGGTCGACCTGAACAGGACCGATCGACCGTCCACGGTCCAGCCGATCACCTGGTCGGAGAACGGATGCTGGGTCAGCCGGCGCGGCTCCCCTCCCGCCACCGGCATGATCCACACGTCCTCGCTCCCCTGGTACGCCGCGGTGAAGGCCACGGTCGAGCCGTCGGGCGACAGCTGGGCAAAACCCTGCCGGCCCGGAAAGCGGGTCAACCTGCGAGCGACGCCTCCGGAGAGCGGCACGCACCACAGGCCACCCTCGGCGGTGAAGACGATGGTGCCGGCCCGCAGCGTGGGAAACCGGTAGTAGCCCTCCGGGGGCCTGCCGCCAGGAAGCGCTCGCTGTCTGGACTCCCTGCGGGGCACCGGCTCTCCCTACTTGGAGACCGGAACGTCGGAGACGGCCGCCGGCTCGCCGTCTAAGGAGTGGGGCAAGAGCGCCCGCTGCCGGGTCAGCACTTCCTGGGTGTAGCGGATGAAATGGTGGCCGATGATGGCGTTGGCCAGGGCCGGAACGAACAGGCGGGGGAACCGGCGCACCACGGCCCGCAGGAACCGCCAGAACGAACGGCGGTACGGCGCCACGACGCCGAGCAGGAACAGCGCCCGGACGAGCAGGTAGGCGACCTTCGACAGCGGGTAGTTGCTCTCGTGGAGGTTGGGCAGGTTGGCCCGGTGCACCCGATCGAGCGTGGCCAGCACCCTGGAGTAGTAGGCCTCCGGGTCGTAGATCGCCGCGAGGATCTTCAGGTAGCCCTGGTACAGGACCTCGGGGTCCATCCTCGGCCTGAAGTTCGGTCGTCCGAACTGATCCCCGTCCACGTAGCCGAGGAGCCGGCCTTCTTGCTCCAGTCTCTTCCAGAGAGCGGTGTTGGGGATGGCGGCCAGCGTCCCCACCATGGCCCAGGGTATCGCCGCCTCCCGGATGAACGTGATCTGTCGATCGAAGATGTCGGGCTGGTCGCTGTCGAACCCCACGATGAATCCCCCGGAGACCTCCATCCCCTGGGAGACGATGTCGTGGACGCATTGCGTCATGTCCTTCTTCGTGTTGTGGCACTTGTTCGTCTGCTTGAGGCTCTCCAGGGACGGGGTCTCGACGCCCACGAAGATCCGCTTGAACCCGGACAGGCGCATGTTCGCCAGGACCTTCTCGTCGTTCGCCACGTTCAGGGTGGCCTCGGTGGTGAGGAAGAACGGATACTTGTGGGCCTGCATCCACGGGATCAGATGCTCCAGCAGCTCTCAACTCGCAGTTGAACGGACAGCCCCGGGAGAACTGGACGTCGATGCAGCCGTACGCCGAGAGGTCCAGGAGGTCGTATCGCGGCACCGGGCTCGTGGTCAGGGCCGGTCGCTCCCGGGCGGGGTAGACCGGCTGGAGCTTCCCGGACTCCAGGTCGCTGACGAACGTGCCGATCGTCAGCTCCGCCTCGCCCAGCACCAGGCAGTCGGCCCTGCCGGCGAGCCGCTCGGCGTTGCCGGTGGCGAACGGCCCGCCCAGGACGGTCTGCCTGCCCAGCGCACGACACCGGTCGAGCACCTCCAGCATGGACCGTTGCTGGATGCCCATGCCGGTCACGAACACCGTGTCGGCCCAGCGGATCTGGGCGTCGGAGAGCGTCGCGACGTTCAGGTCGACCAGCGTGTATTGCCACTCCCGGGGGCAGAGAGCCGCCACGGTGATCAGGCTGAGCGGCGGGTGCATGGCCCGCTTGCCGAAGATGGCGAGGGCGTACTGGAAGCCCCAATAGGTCAGCGGGAACTCCGGATAGACGAGGAGCACTTTGCGCGGCTGGGCCATGATTCGCAGCTCGAAGACGGTCGATTCCCCCGAGTGAAGAGAGCCAGTATACGTAATGCCTGGATCTTGCGTCAACCTCGGTCGGCCGGTCCGGTCCGGGCGGTCAGCTCCACCAGGGTGGCTCCCCATCCTCCGGCGTCATGGCCGCCCAGCCGGAACGACGCCACGGCGGGGTGGCGCCCCAGCACGGCGTGGACCGTGCGTCTGAGGTTCCCGATGCCCTTGCCGTGAACGATCCGCAGGTGCACGATCCCCTTCTCGAGGCAGGCCTCGATGTAGTCGTGGAGCAGGTCCTCGACGTCGCGGGGAGAGAAGGAGTGCAGGTCCAGGGTACCGTCCACCGGAAGCTCCACCTCGGCGGCGGGCTCCTCGTCACGGCTCTCGGTATCGTCGTGCATGCGACGGGCTCCGTTCCTTGAACGCGGCTCCTCCACATGCTCACGCCGGGCGGGTCCCAGACCCACGAAGGAGGCGGAGGGGAGCCGGTCGAAGTCGTGCCCCGGGCCACGGGAAAGCCAGGATCCCCCGTCTGCTTTCGCGGAGTCGGGCCTGTGATCAGGCCTCGGCCTGGCTGCAGAGTCACCAAGGAAGTGGAGGGGATTCATTTGAAGTGGCGCTCGGGGGAAGGGAAGAGGAGGGGATCCGGATTTGAGGTCGCGCTCGGGGGCGCGACTCGGACCCGGCGAGGCGCCGGGTCTTGCGACTCGGACCCGGCGATGCGCCGGGTCTTGGAAAGTCTAGCATCTACCCGACGGGCATGATACCTTGCCCTGGCTGGAGGCGATGCCGCTGGATCAGAGCGGGGGCGGCACGCCGCAGACGTCTGTCGGGAGCTTCGTCATGCGAACGCTCGGTCCCCTGGTACTGGCCGTCGCCCTGCTCGCTCTCCCGGCCCTGGGCGCCCCGCGGGCCGTTCCCCCGGCCAGCCCCGTGGACGCATCGACGGCCCGCGCCCGGACCGACGCCAGCGCGGCTTTGCCCCACACGGCCCGAGGTTTCCCGCTCCGGGGCGCCGGCGCCTTCTTGCTGACGGCGCAGCAGAGGGAAGAGATGGCCCGGCGCTGGGCGATCAGCTGGCACCCGGCTCGATCCGGCGTGGTCGTGTTCTGTCCCAGATGGGCCCGGGCCATGAGCAACCTGGTCTCGTCGCACGGGTCGCCCTGGGACCATGACACCCACATCCCGCTGATCTTCCACGGTCCGGGGCACATCCGTCCAGGCCTGTACAGGGCCGCCGTTCGTCCCGTGGACATCTTTCCCACGCTGAGCCGCCTGCTGCACCGGCAGCTCGATCCGACCCTGCCGGGGCGGGTCCTGTCCGAGGCGCTGGTCGACGCGGCGAGACCTCCCAGGGTCATCCTGACGGTGGTCCTCGATCAGGTGAGCCACACCGTTCTGAAGGAGAACCTGCAGTCCCTGCCGGTTCTGGCGGGGCTCATCGCGCACGGCGCCCGGTTCGACTCCACGCCTCCGTGCTCGTGGCGGGCCGGCGAGGGCCGGAGGCGTTCGGGCGCAAGAAGATCGGCCTGTACTGGGACAGGACCGTCGAGCGGTGGAAGGCGCATCCGCGCTGCTTCCGGCTGCCCCTGTCCGTGACGGGCCTCGATCTGGCGGGCACGCTGGGCCCGATCCCGCCATCGTGGATGGGCCATCGGCTCGACACGCCACAGGAGCGCTCTCGATGGCCGGACTTCGCCCTGTTCGTGGGGAGGACGCTGGAGCGGGTTCTGGATGGGGAGCGGGTCGGTGTCGGGGAGGGGCCGACCGACCTCGTCCACGTCACGTTCAAAGAGACCGACTTGATGGGGCACGCCTACGGCTATCCCACCCCGGAGTTCAGCCGCGCTCTCCGGCTGGTCGACGAGGCTCTGGGCCGGATCGTCGAGAAGCTGCGGGCCGTCGTGGGAGCGGACCGCCTGGTCGTCGTGGTCATGGCGGACCACGGTAGCCTGCCTCTGAGTCTGGTGCGCCGGGCTCCCGTGGTCAAAGACCAGGAGCTGGAGAAGTGGCTCCTGGAGCGATTGCCCGTGCGCCCGGGCCACAGGAGGTGGCTCCGCAAGATCACCGGTTTCCAGGTGTTTGTCGACCCGGACGCCCTGCAGGAGAACCGGATCTCCCCGGCCGAGATCGCCTGCGTGCTGGAGCAGCATCCGATGGTCCACTCGGCGTTCGTCGGCTCCGCCCTCCCGAAGACCCGGTCAGATCCTCGCTGACCGGCGTCACGCCGCGGCCCCACGATCGTCGGCGGGCGGCGGGAGCGGCCGTGCCCCCTGTACCGTCCTGGACCGGCAATCTCCAGGTTCTCATCGGTCGGCCCGACCACTATACTTCTGTCATCGTATGAGATCGGTCCAGGAGGGCGGTTCCATGCATCGACTGCTGTTACTCGTGTTCGTCGCCGTGGTACTCGCCGTGGTGCTCGCCGGGTGCGGCAAGACCGATCGACCCCGGCCCGGGCCGTCCTACCCGCCCCCTGACGATTATCCGGTGCCCACTCTACCACCTGGCCCCGGGGGGCTGGAGTCGATCGTGCTGGAGGCGGAGCACCCCATCAAGTATCCCCAACCGGGCTGCTTCGTGGTCACCGGCCACGCCCAGTGGTGCAAGCTGTTCGGGGTCACGCTCCCGTCCCCGGGCGGGCCGGTCTACTACGCCAACGATCCGGGGTTCCGGGCCCCCGACTCGGACGTACCCCGAGTGGACTTCACCCGGAGCTTGGTCCTGGCCGTGTCGCTGGGGATCAAGAGGACCGGGGGGTACTCCGTCCGGATCACCCGGGTCGGGCGCATCCCTGGCCAGGGCATCATCGTCGCTCGAGCCGAGATCGTCGAGCCGGGTCCTGGAGGGATCGTGGCCGAGGTGGTGACCATGCCCGGGCATGCCGTGGTGATCCCCCGCACGCCCGGGCGCGTTCAATTTCAGAAGATCGTGAACGGCCAGTCCTCGACGGAGCCACCATTCGTTGCCGGAGGGGGCGGCGAGCCCGGAACCGCACCGTCGGAGCCTCCGCCGTTGCCCACGGGAACGCCTCCCCAGTCGCCCCCTCCGCCGGGCGGCGGCGAAGGGGATCTGAACTTCGATCTGGGGGGCACCGGAAGGTAGGCCCCGGAGGCCAGGGCCAGCGCCCATCCGGGCGGGAGGCGTTGAAGCCAGGAGGGCCGTTGGCGCGCGCCGGCCCTGGGCGCTGGTCGCGGGCGGTCGGTCGACGCTCACTGCCCCCGGGTGATGCCCAGGGTCTTTCTGAACGTCTCCACCTTGTCGGTCCAGCGCTCCAGGGACAGACGCTGCTTCACCACGAGCTTCTGCACCGGACCGGGAGCCCCGGCGATGTCGGAGAACTCCTTCGAGCGCCGCTTGAACTGGGCCTGGGCCTCCTTGTCGGAGATCCTGGAGATGTCGAAAGCCTCGTCCTGGAGGATCGCCTCGGTGAGCACGATGGTCCGCTCCGCAGGGTTCGCCGACTTGACCCTGGCCGCGATGGCGGGAGTCTTGAGGTAGCCGTTCTGGATCGCGAGCTCGGCTGTCACCTTCAGGGTGATGGCCTGTTCGATCAGCTGGTCCGTGGTCCCCTGGCCGGCCTTGCCGCGGGCGCTCATCGCCTTGAGCAGGCCGTTGTACTCGCCGATCGTGAGAAACGGCTTCCCGGTCTTCGTCTTGGCGAGAACGAGGTCCGGGTCTCCGGGGAGCTGCGAGCTGGCCTGTGGCACGTTGCTCTGGAGGAACGCGGGGCCGCTGCTTCCAGGCGCTGCAAGGAGCGGATTGGCCGGAACGCCATCACCGGGCATGGGAGGCACGGGAGCGCCCGCCCGCCTGCCCGTCGGCGCGTACGGACCTTCGGCACCGCCCTGCTTGGACAGCTGCAGACGTTCCCTGGCGGCGGCGAGCTCTGGTTTCAGCTCGCCGTCCCCTCTGCCCTCCGGGGCCGTTGCCGCCGGAACCCGCGCCGGCGGTGCTGCAACCGGCGCTGGGGGAGCTGCGGATGCCACGGCCGGGGGAGTCGGCGGAGTGGGGGGAACCGTGGGCGGCGGTGGGGAGGCCTGGGGACCCGGCCCCGGAGCGGCCCCGACCGGCGCGAGGACCGCGACCCCCTTCAACCGCGGGACCGCCGTGGTGAGGACGATCTCCGTGGGGGCACCGCCGGGACCGTAGGTGATCGTGTACGGGATCTTGTCGAGAACGAGATCGAGACCGACCCTGAGGTCGCGCCACCCGAACGTCTGGTTGACCGTCGAGAGCTTCGCCTTGAACGCCGACACCTCGTCCAGCTTGACCGCGATTCCCGACGCCTTGGCGAAGCTGTCCAGAAACTCCCGGACCGTCACGGACTGGGCTTTCACCGAGAGCCGGCCGCGAGCGTATCTGACCTCGAGCTCTGATCTCTCTTCTGGGATCGCCGTGGAAGCGAGGGCTAGCGACAGGACCATCCCCCAACAGACGGACGGGAATCGGGCCATGGGATTCAACCTCCGGGAGCCTTCTACCTGGATCGGTGCAACAGGACGCCGGGACGGCGCCTGAGCAGGGTGACACAGGGGCCTTCCGGAGTCAACTCCGACCGCATCCGGCGAGCCCGAGGGGGAGGGGCTCGGGGGGCTGGATGAGCGAAGCGAAGGGCCCCCCACAACGATGCCGCGCGGCGATCGCCTCAGTTGCCGCAGCCGTACCGCCGCGCCGGC
>JACQZM010000510.1 GCA_016213885.1 Candidatus Rifleibacteriota bacterium
CTTTCGACGCCCGAAGGGACCCAGGTGGGGGGCCTCCGCGCCGACAACTGGCCCCGGCCCGGCCGGGCCTGGGGGGCATGCGTCAGCGCTGGTCAGGCAGGATGGCTGTTGACTCCCGAAACGTCGAGGTGTTACACTGTGTCTGCCAGCCGACCCCGTGTGCTCTCAGGCGCCGGAGTGGCGGAATTGGCAGACGCAGCGGACTTAAAATCCGTCGGGCCTCGGCCCTTGCCGGTTCGAGTCCGGCCTCCGGCACTCGATCTGGGCGGTCACGTGAAGTCTCTGCGTCGCTCCCAGAGTCTTCTATCGACGCGGGATGGAGCAGCCAGGTAGCTCGTCGGGCTCATAACCCGGAGGTCGCAGGTTCAAATCCTGCTCCCGCAACCAGTCTCGAATAGCGGGGTTGGGCCTTGTAGAAAGGGTCCAACCCCGTTCGTTTTCGGGCCCATGGACATGCTCTCAACCGTGGCGGAATCGGTGCGATCCGTGGTCGAGACCGACCAGGACCCGTCGTTCCTGATCGCCGTTTCCGGCGGTCCCGACTCGGTGGCCCTGCTGGACCTCCTGGCGAGGGTCAAGCGGCGGTTCGGTCTCAAGCTCGGCATAGCGCACGTGAACTACCGGCTGAGGGAAGACGACTCCGACGAGGACGCCCTCTTCGTCCAGGACCTGGCCCGGTCGTACGGCATCCCGTTCTCGTTCAAGACGCTGTCCGGCGCCGAGGCGAACGAGATGGCGGGCGCCGGAGTGCCGGACAAGGCCCGCCGGGTGAGGTTCCAGTACTTCGACGAGATCAGCCAGCGTGACGGCTACCGGTTCGTGGCGCTGGGCCATCAACAGCTCGACCAGATCGAGACGTTCCTCGCGAGGCTGTTCCGGGGAGCCGGCACGGATGGCCTGAAGGGGATGAGGGTCCTGGCCGCGGGGCGGTACTTCAGACCGCTGCTTTCCCGGTCTCGGGAGGAGATCCTGGCGTATCTTGGCCGCCGCTGTCTGCCCTACCGGGTCGACCGGTCCAACGACGCCCCGATCTGCCTGCGCAACCGGCTCCGCGGCGCCCTGATCCCGGCGATCCAGCAGACGTGCGGCGCCACCACCCTGGAGTCGATCGCCAGGACCATGGAGAGGGTGGCGCGGATGTTGATCGTCCGGATGACCCGGGGCGAGACGCCCTCGTTCGAGCAGGTCGAGCAGATGGTACGGCTGGCCACATCGGGACGGAGCGGGTCCGCCCTGGACGTCGGGCTGGCGGTACGGGCGCGGCGCGTCTACGGGCGGCTGGTCATCGGCACGGAGCGACCGCGGGAGGAGCGACTGGCCCAGGTGGAGCTGTCACCCGGCTCGAGGCTCAGCGTTCCGGAATGGGGCTTGAGCGTCGAGGTCGACGAGCTCCCGGCGGATCAGGTCCAGCAGTACCACCCCACGGTGTTCCACGGGGATCGCGAGAAGGTGAGGTTTCCGCTGGTGCTCCGGAGCCCCCGCCCCCACGACGTCATGGCGCCGCTGGGTATGGAGGGCCATCACAAGCGGATCTCACGCATCCTCATGGACGCGAAAGTGCCGCCGGATGAACGCCGCGACGCCTTGGTCCTGGCCGAGCGGAACCGGGTCCTGTGGGTGTTCGGGCACTGCGCCTCCGACGAGTGCCGCGTGGACGCCCGGACCCGGCAGATCGTCCGCATCCGGATCACCGGCCTCGATGCGCCCGGGAAGAGAGCCGACGGCCGCGGCTAGCTCCCTTTCTTCCGCTCGAGAAAGGCGGTCACGCGGTGGCGCTTTCCCTCGGCCTCGAACAGCACTGCCTGGCCCAGCTTCTCCATGACGGGGCTGCAGAAGTCCCGATTCCAGGCGTTCAAGATCATCTTGGAGACCCTCACCGACAGCGGGTCTTGCCTCAGGATGTGCCATCCCAGAGACTGGGCCTCTTCGAGGGCGTGGCCGTCGGGAACCACCCGGTTCACCAGGCCGATCCGCTCGGCCTCCACGGCCGTGATCGTGTCGCCGGTGAGGATCAGCTCCTTGGCGCGCCCGAGCCCGACGAGCCTGGCGAGCCGCCAGGTGGCACCGGCGCCGGGAATGACCCCGAGCCCCACCTCGGGTTGACCGAGCCGGGACGACGCTCCGGCGATCCGGAGGTCCAGAGTCATGGCGAGTTCGCATCCGCACCCCAGGGCGATTCCCTCGATGGCGCCGATCGTGGGCCACGGGAAGTCCTCGAGCTTGTAGAACAACGTGGAGTTGATCGCCCGCAGCGCGTCCTCGCGCCCCTCTTCCATGACCTGGTTCATGTCTGCGCCCGAGGCGAACGATCTCTTCCCGACGCCGGTCACCACCAGAACGCAGGGCTCGTTCTGCGCCACGATCTCCTCGAGCGCCAGGTCGATGTCCCTGGCCATCTGCAGGTCGATGGCGTTGCGCACCTCGGGGCGGTTCAGCTCGAGCGTCACGACCCCCTCGTCCTGGGTCACGCGGATGCGCTCGTAGGTTCTCCCGTTCACTGGACGACCACCACCTTCACGGGCCAGGCCCCCACCGGAGCGCTCGAACGGCCTTGCCGTCTGGCCGGAGAGGGGAGCAGCCCTGCGGCTACCAGAGCCTTCACACCGTCAGGTCCACCCAGACCGACTTCACCAGGGTGTACTGGGCCAGGCACTCCCGGCCCAGGTCCCGGCCGAAGCCGGACATCTTGAAGCCGCCGAACGGTGACGCGGGGTCGAACACGTTGTACGTGTTGATCCAGACCGACCCGGCCTGGAGCTCCCTGGCCACCCTGTGGACCTTCCGGATGTCCCGGCTCCACACGCCTGCGGAGAGACCGTAGAGGAGCGAGTTCGCGATCTTGACCGCCTCGTCGGCCTCCTTGAAGCGGACGACCGAGAGCACCGGTCCCCCGATCTCCTCGCGGGCGATCTTCATGTCCTGACGGACGTCGGTGAAGACCGTCGGCTGGACGAAGAACCCCTTCTCCAGGCCGAGCACCGTGGCCCGGTCCCCACCGATGGCCAGCTTGGCGCCATCGTTCTTGCCGCTGGCCACGTACCCCAGGACCTTCGCGAGCTGCAGCTCCGAGACGAGCGGTCCCAGCCGCGTGGCCGGATCCAGCGGGTCTCCTGGACGCAGCTCCTTGGTGCGGGCCAGCAGCTTCTCCACGAACTGGTCGTGGATCGAGTCCTCGAGAAGCAGACGGCTCGCCGCCGTGCAGAGCTGGCCCGAATCGACGAAGATGCCCTCCACGGCCGCACGGACCGCGGCGTCGATGTCGGCATCGGCGAAGACGATGTTCGGCGACTTGCCGCCGAGCTGCAGAGCGATCCGCTTCAGGTTGCGGGAGGCCGTGCGCATGACCTCCTGCCCGGTCTTCTGGCTGCCCGTGAACGCGATCTTGTCCACGTTGGGGTGGCTGACCAGCGCCTCGCCGGTCACCGGTCCGAGGCCCGGGACGATGTTCAGCACGCCCTCCGGCAAGCCGGCCTCCATCAGGATCTCGCCCAGCCGGAGCGCCGAGAGCGGCGTCTGTTCCGCCGGTTTCAAGATCACCGTGTTGCCGGCCGCCAGCGCCGGTGCCACCTTCCAGCTGCCCAGCATCAGCGGGAGGTTCCACGGCACGATGATGCCGACGACGCCGAGCGGCTCGCGGATCGTGTAGTTCAGGCAGTTCCCCTTCACGGGGAGCGACTCTCCCTGGATGTTGGTCGCCCACCCGGAGAAGTATCTGAAGCAGTCCGCCGCCATGGGCACGTCGAGCCGCGACGACTCGTGGATCGGCCTGCCCGAATCGAGGCTCTCGAGCTCCGCCAGCTCCTGGGAGTGCTTGTCGATGAGCTCGGCGCATCGCCAGAGCACCTTGGCTCTGTCGGAGCCGTGCATCTTCTTCCAGTCGCCGCCCTCGAACGCTCTCCGCGCGGCTTTTACAGCCAGATCGACATCGTCGCTGGCGGCCTCCGCCACCATGGTGAGCACCGCTGCCGTGGCCGGGTTGACCGTCGGGAGCGCGCCGCCTCTCACGGAGTCTTGCCACTTCCCGTTGATGAGGAGCTTGCCAGGTTTGATCTGCGCCTTGCTTGGAGAGATCATCTCGAAGCCTCCCGGATCGGCCGCGCGACGGTCCAGGGCCGGCGCTGCCTTGGCGCCGCCACCACGTCGATCACGGCCACAGGGTCGGTGTGGGGCGAGTGTTCGCAGGCCCTCCGCACGGGCGAGGCCGGCAGCCATTCCCACACCTCGGTTGAGGGGGCTGATACTATCACGGGAGGGGGGGGGTGTCAAGGAATGTCACCCCACAAAACCGCGTCGGATCAGGGTTCCAGCGGGTCGCCTCCGCCGCGCGAGCCGCTGACCGGGCAGCCACCGGCCCGGGACGTCGAGAAGCCTGCCGGACCGGAGATCCGCCCGGCTCGCCCGGGCGTGCAAAGAAGGACGGACTACCGGTCGTAGGCCGGCGGTCGGAGGATCTCCATCTCCAGGAGCGTCGAGCCGTCCTTGTTCTCCCGCACGGACGTGATGCGGATCTGGCCCCGTCCGGTGGTCTTCTTGAGGACCTCCACCATCTCGTCCAGCCGCTTGTTCACCTCGACGACCGGGCAGTTGTACATCTCGAAATAGCGGGAGAAGATGTCCACCACCCGCTGCAGCCGCTCCACATCGCTCACGGTGATCCCGAACTTCTTCAGGGCGTCCCTTCGATAGATGTCCAGGAGCTTGGTGTAGACCCTCGTCACGGTCTGCCCCGTGGTGGCCCACAGGTCGATCTCGCGATCGATCGTGTCCTTGTCGAACACGCGCTCGACGAGCCCCTTCTTTCTGAAGATCTTCAGAGTGTCGAAGACGAACCGCTTCTGCGGGATGGTCTTGAACGGCGACCAGTCGACCTGCGAGATCGCGGAGCTCTTGATCCTCTCGCGCTGCGGAGGCTCCGGCACCGGGGTGCTCTTGTTCGGGATGACGATGGAGAGGTTCACCCTCTCGCGGGGCGTGTCGGTGGCCCCCGGGACCGGGAGCACCAGCACCGACTCGGCGCCGGCGGCCGCCGCGAGACCCAGGAGGATCGGTAGGGCGAGACCGTGGATCCGCATCATGAGTTTCCCTTTGCTGTGTCCCGGGAGCCGGGGCCCTGCGGGCCGGCGCTCCTCGCTTGCTGTGTCCAGTACTCCACAGGCGGTCCATACATCATGTCGGCAGCCCCCTGCGACCATGTGAGGTCCACCGCACGGCCCCCGGCCGACTCATTCCCGTTCGCGGGCGGTCCCGCCCAGGCCGCCGATGATCGCGGTCCTGGAGAACGGCCCCACGCCCGAAGCCGCGTAGTAGCCGGGGCCGAACACCCGCTGGGCCATCGCCGCGACCTGGTCGCTGGTGATGCCGTCGATGGTGGTCACGATCTCCTCGACGGGGAGGATCCGGCCGAAGTAGTGATGACACACCCCCAGCCTCGTCATCCTGAACGAGGGCTTCTCCAGAGACAGGAGCAGGTTGCCCTTGAGCTGCTCTTTCATCTTGATCAGTCGACGCTCCGGTAGCCCATCCTGGAGCAACCGGTCCACCTCCTGCCGGACGATCTGGAGCACGTCTTTCACCTTGGACGGACCGGTGCCGCAGTAGACGCCCAGGAGGCCTATGTCCTTGTACGACTGGACGAAGGTGTAGACGTTGTAGGCCAGGCCGCGCTTCTCCCGCACCTCCTGGAAGAGCACCGACGACATCCCGGTGCCCAGGTGGGCGTTGATGACGTGCAGCACGTAGCGCTCCGGGGCAGCGATGGGCAATCCGCCGTAGGCGATGGCGACGTGGGCCTGCTCGATCTTCTTCTTCCTGGTGACGACCCCGCGCCTGAGGCTCGCCTTGGGGAACGCCTTGACCCGCTGGTGCTTCGTGCCCCGGGGCCACGTGAACGCCTGCATCTCTTTCTTGACCCGGGAGGCCGGCACGTTCCCCACCACGGTGATGAACATGTCCTTGGGGCCGTACATCCGCCGGTAGTACCCCAGTACGTCGTCCCGAGCCAGCTCCCTGACGATCCGGGTGGTGCCCACGATCGGGTGGCCCAGGTGCTCGTCGAAGACCTTGTTGGAGAGGAGGTCCATCCCCAGCTCTTCCGGGGAATCCTCGTACATCTTGATCTCCGCCAGGATGACCTTGCGCTCCTTGGCGTACTCCTCCGGGTCGAAGAGGCTGTTGATCAGCAGATCGGACAGAACGTCGGCGGCCAGCGTGAAATGCTCCGTCGACGATTTGGCCCAGTAGCACGAGTACTCCCTGGACGTGAAGGCGTTGATCTCGCCGCCCACGAACTCCAGAGCCTCCGCGATCTCCCGGGCGTTCCGCTTCCCGGTCCCCTTGAAGAGCATGTGCTCCACCAGGTGCGAGATCCCCTGCTCTCTCCCGGACTCGTGACGGGATCCGACCAGCACCCACACACCGATCGTGACCGAGTGGAGATGATCCAGCCGTTCGAAGAGCACCGGCATTCCATTATCAAGCTGAAACTCGACTATGGGCATAGATCTCCTTGAGAAGCCGAAGCTCCCGGGGTGTCAGTGAGCGACAGGCGCCCACGGGCAGGCCGCCCAGCCTGAGCGGCCCCAGTGCGACCCGGATCAGTCGCCGCACCGAGGCACCGACAGCACGGAACATCCGGCGCACCTGACGGTTCCGCCCCTCCGCGATGCTGACCTCGTACCAGCACCCGGACGCCGGGCCCCTGACCGGGCGAACGAGCGCCGGCCTGGTGGGGCCATCGTCGAGCTTGACGCCGCTCTGCAGGCGAGCGAGGTTCGCGGCGGTCAACGCCCGATCGACGAGAGCGCGGTATGTCTTGAACACCTCGTGTCGTGGGTGCATCAGCACGTGGGCCAGGTCACCGTCGTCGGTGAGGAGGACGAGACCCTCCGAGTCCGAATCCAGACGTCCCACCGGATACAGATATCGGCTGTCTCCCCCGACAAGATCGAGGACCGTGGGGCGACCGTGAGTGTCTTTTCGGGTGGAGACGTAGCCCCGCGGTTTGTGGAGCACCACGTAGGTGCGCTGGTGGACCGGCCTGACCGCCGTGCCGTCCACCTCGACCCGATCGCTGGCCGGATCGACCTTCTGGCCGATCGAGGCGGGCCGCCCGTTCACGCGGACGCGGCCCTGGCGGATCAGCTCCTCGGCCTCCCTTCGAGAGGTCACGCCGGCCATCGACAGGAACCTCTGGAGTCTGCACGGAGGGGGCGGCGAGTCGGGCATCAGCTGTCCCCGGTCCCCCGGTCGCGACGGTAGAGCGTCAGGAAGTTCGCAAGCAGGCGCTTCCCCACCTTCGTCAGGATCGACTCCGGGTGGAACTGGACCCCGTGAATCGGATGGCTCTTGTGACGTACCCCCATGATGACGTGATCCGGCGTGCGGGCCGTGACCTTGAGGCAGTCCGGGAGCGACTCGGGGGCGATCACGAGGCTGTGGTACCTGGTGGCCTCGAACGGGTTCTCCAGCCCCTCGAACAGCCCGGTCTCGTCGTGGATCACGTGGGAGGTCTTGCCGTGCATCACCTGCGGCGCCCGGACCACCTCTCCCCCGAACGCCTGCCCGATCGCCTGATGGCCCAGGCACACTCCGAGGGTGGGGATGCGCGGCGACAGGCGCCTGAGAAGGTCGAGGCAGATGCCGGCCTGGGTGGGAGTGCACGGTCCGGGCGAGATCACCAGGTGGTCGGGCCGCCGGGCCTCCACCTCCTCCACGGAGATCCTGTCGTTCAGGTGGACCTCGATCAGGGGGTCGAGCTCCCCCAGGTACTGCACGAGGTTGTAGGTGAACGAATCGTAGTTGTCGATGACCAGGATCACCGGGTCGGACGCCCCTTCCGGCACTCGTCGCCCAGCGAGACCAGCTCCCAGGACACGGCGTCTGGCGAGAGGTCGAGGTAGCCGACGCTGCGATCGACCCCGGGATCACGGACCACGGTGGGCGAGCCGGGATTGAAGTATAGCACTCCGCCCGCCTCGACAGCGCAGGGGCGGTGGGAATGGCCGAACACCACCACCCGGGGGCACTCGGCCTTCAGCGCGCTCCGGACCGAAGGCAGTGGCCACTCCGGCCTGCCCAGCTCGTGGACGACCACCACCTTCTGACCCGCCAGGGTGAAGACCCCGAGCTTGGGCAGCATCGTGACCAGCGGGAACCTGTCGCAGTTCCCGTGCACGGCGAAGACCGGAGCGATCGCCCGGAGGCTCTCCAGCACGTCCTCGTCGCAGAAGTCGCCCCCGTGGATGATCCCGTCGACGCCGTGGAAGAGCTGGAACACCCTGGGAGAGAGCTTCCCGTGGGTATCGGAGATCACGCCGTACCGGCTCCCGGACCGTACGCAGTGCGACTCGCCCTGACCGGCCCGACTCATCGGCCTTTCCTCGGGCCCTGCCAGGCCTTGAACGCCTCGCGTATCGCCTCCACCGTCTCGGGTACGTCCAGCAGCCCGGTGCGGACCGGCACACCACGTCCGGCCAGCGCTGCCAGGAGCTCCGCGGTCAGCGGAGCCCTGAGGCCCACGGACCTCAACAGATCGGTCTGACCGAGGATCTGGGCCGTGGGACCCACGGACCGGACCGTGCCCCTGTCGAACACCGCCACCCGGCTGGCCAGCCCCACCAGGAGCTCCAGGTCGTGGGTCACGATGACGACGGTCGTTCCCTCCTTGTTCAACCCCTTGATCACCCGGAGGAGCTGCTTCTGCCCGTGAGCGTCCAGGCCGGCCGTCGGCTCGTCCAGGAGCAGCAGGGCAGGCTCCATGGACAGGATGCCGGCGATGGCCACCCGGCGCTTCTCCCCGCCCGACAGCGTCGTGGGCGACCGTGGACCGTACACCCTGGGGTCGAGGCCGACGCGCTCCAGCGCCTTCTGGACGCTGGAGTCCAGCCGGGTCTTGTCCCAGCCGAGCTGACGAGGCCCGAACCCCACGTCCTCGACGACGGTCCGCTCGAATAGCTGGTCTTCAGGCATCTGGAAGACCATCCCCACCGTGGCGTACAGCCGGGCCGGATCGATCGACGGCCCGTACCGGATGACCGGGCCGGCCGTCTCGATGAGCCCGGCCACCGCCTGCAGAAACGTCGATTTCCCCGAACCGGTGGCGCCCACCAGGCCCAGTATCTCGCCGGCCTCGATGGAGAGGGACACGGCCTTCAGCGCCCACGTCTCGAAAGGCGTTCCCTGCATGTAGACCACGGTCAGGTCCGTGGCGCTCACGAGCATAGCGCCTCCACCAGCGACGCCAGATCCCGGGGAAGCTCCCCCTTGAGCAGGTTCGCCTTCTTCAGGCCGGAGGCGATCTTCAAGAGCGGCGGCACCTCCAGGTCGAGCTTGCGGTGCAGGTCGCCCTCGCCGAGGAACCGGGCGGTCGGGCCGTCGAAGATCACCTTCCCTTCGGAGAGAGCAACGACCCGGTTCGATTGGAGGAGCTCTTCCAGCGCATGGGTGACGTACACCACCGTGATGCCCGGATCCCGGTTCAGCCTGGCGACCACCGACAGGACCTCCTCCCTGCCGGTGGGGTCCAGCATCGATAGCGGCTCGTCCAGGACGAGATGGTACGGCAGCATCGCCAGCACGCTTCCGATCGCCAGCCGCTGCTTCTGCCCACCGGACAGCGTGGAGGGAGAGCGGTCCTTCAGGTCGCCGAGCCCGACCCGCGCCAGCGCCTCGTCGACCCGCTGCCTGATCACCGGGGTGGACAGGCCGAGGTTCTCCGGTCCGAACGCCACGTCGTCCTCGACGATCGTGCCCACGATCTGGTTCTCCGGGTTCTGAAAGACCAGCCCCACCTTCTGCCGGATGGCGGGACGATCGCGCCGGTTCAGCACGTCCAGGCCATCGACGAGCACGGTACCCGACTGCGGGAGCAGCAGCCCGTTGAACAGCCTCACCAGCGTCGACTTGCCGGAGCCGTTGGGACCCACGATCCCCACGTAGTCTCCGGTCGGGATCGCCAGCTGGATGTCGCTGAGGACCCGCGGCCCTTCGGGGTAATTGAACGAGACGCCCTTGACCTCGATCACGAGAACCTCGCGCGCGAAGCGACCCGGCAGCTCAAGAAACGAAACCGGCACCCGTCGGCGGGTCCGACGGATGCCGGCTCACTCGTGGCGTGCAGTCGATCCCCTCGGTAGCACCGTCCCGGGCCCGGGCCGTCCGACCGGACGGCCCGGCGCCGGCGGCGTCTGGCTACACGAGCTCGAGGATCGCCATCTCCGCGGCATCCCCGAGCCTGGGACCGACCTTGATGATCCTGGAGTAGCCACCGGCCTTGTCCAGGTACCGTGGCCCGACGGTCTCGAACAGTCTCTTCACGGTACCCTTCTTCTGCAGGGACTGGAAAGCGAGCCCACGGGCATGGAAGCTGTCCCGCTTGGCCAGCGTGATGAGCTTCTCGACCTGAGGCTTGATGACCTTCGCCTTGGCCAGCGTCGTCTCTATACGGTCGTGCGAGATGATGGCGTTGAGCAGGCTGCGGAACAGCGCCTTGCGGTGCCCGCTGTTCCGGCCCAGCTTCTTGCCTGCCCTTCCGTGTCTCATGGCTTCTTCGGAACCTCCTCGTCCTTCAGGGCCAGACCATGCTGAGACAGTTTCTCGCGAATCTCAAACAGGGACTTCTTCCCGAAGTTCTTGATCGCCAGGAGCTCGCTGGCCCGCTTGGATGCCAGCTCGCCCAGCGTCCTGATGTTCTCTTGCTCCAGGCAGTTCCGGCTGCGCACGGAGAACTCCAGATCCTTGATCGGGATGTCCAGAGCCTTGTTCTCCGGCTTCTTGTCCTCCCGGACCATCCGGAACTCCTCCTCCGGGAACTTCGACTCGATGGCGAAGTCCGTCAGGAGATCGAAGTGTCCGGTGAGCATCTTGGCCGAGAGCCTCACGGCCTCGTCCGGATGGATGGCACCGTTGGTGGTGACCTCCAGGATCAGCCGGTCGTAGTTGATGTCCTGGCCCACCCGGGTGTCCTCGACGAGGAAGTTGACCTTCGTGATCGGGGTGAAGTGGGTGTCCAGGAAGATGGTGTTCAGCGTCACGTCGCCCACCGCGTTGCGCTGGGCCAGCTTGTAGCCCTTGCCCTTGATCACGGTCATCTCCATGTCCAGGACGGTCCCCTGGCCCGTGATCTCGCAGATGTAGACGTTCGGTTGAACGATGGTGACGCACTGGTGCGGTTGGATGTCTCCGGCCATGACCTGCTTCGGCCCGGTCGCCTTCAGGTACATCGTCACCGGTTTGTCCGAGGTGGAACGGAGCACGACCTTCTTGAGGTTCAAGATGATCTGGGTCACATCTTCCACGATCCCCGGGATGTGGGAGAACTCGTGGAGCACTCCCTCCATCTTGACCGCGCAGATGCATGCCCCCGGCATCGAGGAGAGCAGCACGCGCCTCAAGCTGTTCCCGATGGTCTGGCCGTAGCCTCTCTCGAGCGGCTCGAGAACGAACCGTCCGAACTCCGGAGTGTTGTGCTCGTCCCTATAGAACTTGAGGTCGGGCCTCAGGAACTCGATCACAGGTCGTTGCCTCCTGCATGCTGATGGTCAAGTGATTAGCGAGAATAAAGCTCCACGATCTGCTGCTCTCTGATGTCCTCGGGCAGCTGCTGTCGCTCGGGCACCTTCAGATACGTGCCGCAGACCTTGTCAGCGTCGACCTTCATCCAGTCGGGAATCGCTCCCCGACTGCTGGCCAGGCTGATCGTCTCCTTGCAGCGATTGTGCCAGGGATCCTTGTCCGGAACGGACAGGGTGGCCCCGGCCACGACCTGGAACGAAGGGATGCTGACCCTCTTGCCGTTCACCGAGACGTGGCCGTGGAGCACCAGCTGGCGTGCGTGCTTCCGCGACTGGGCGAAGCCCATCCGGAACACCACGTTGTCCAACCTCGATTCGAGCAGTTGAAGCAGCTTGGTGCCCGTGACCCCGGGGCTCTTCTGAGCGATCCCGAAGTACCTGTGGAACTGGCGCTCCAGGAGCCCGTAGGTCTTCTTGACCTTCTGCTTCTCCCTGAGCTGCA
>JACQZM010000511.1 GCA_016213885.1 Candidatus Rifleibacteriota bacterium
CGTCCGCGAGCGCCCGCAGATCGAGCACTTGACCGGCGCTGATGGTTCTCAGGACGCGCCGGCCGATGACCGAATCCGCGTCGGTGGCCGCCCAGTCGATCATCTTGGTGACCTCGAACCGCTCGCGCCGGATGTCCTCCGGGCGAATCACATCGAAGCGCTGCAGGCGGCGCGTGGTGACCAGCGCCTTTTCGTAGATTGAAACGCGCACGGGCACGGAAACTGTGGCGATGGTAAGACTCGCACTATCGCACTGGGCACGCACGGTCAACGGGCCGATTGCATCGTCGAACTCGGGAATCTCAATGCGAAAGTCTGTGGCATGGTCGCAACGGTCCGGCACTCTGGTCTTGTGGAAAGTGATCTCGATATTGTCTGCAGCGTACCCGTTGCGCGAACAGACAGCGGTATGCAATGCCGCCTTCAATGCCGCCGGCCAGCGCGGCAAATCTGCCGCTTCTGGTGAGGCCAACAGCGGGAATGCGAAGACCACCAGCATCACGCCCGCGGCCGGCGCAGACAGCGCTGCCCCGTGGATTAGGGCGGTCCACAGGCGGGTTGCAATTCCGGATGAATGGCAGTCCCTGCTCATCGTTACCGCTTCAACTGGTTGGCGACGCTGGACATCTCGTCGGTCGTTTGAATCGCCTTTGCGTTGATTTCGTAGGTCCGTTGCGCGATGATCATATTGACCATTTCATCGACGACCTCGACGTTCGACATTTCCAGATATCCCTGGGCCAGTTCCCCGAAACCGTTCTCACTGGGATTGCCCAGGAGTTGCGCTCCGGGCACGTGGAGTATCGACTCGACAAGCGCCGCCAGAAACTGATCGAACGCCAGAGAGCCTCCCTGGTCGAGGTCGAGACGCTCTTGAGGCAGCCGGAGGTTCCCTGTCTGCCAGGACCGGAAAGCGAACAACGCTGGCTGCCATGGGTCCTGCAGCAACGCGACCCGGAGGCGTCGAGGATCCTCGACGCTCTAGATCCGCACGCTCCTGCCCTGGTGGGGTTCATCAGCAGGATCAGCGTGTCTGACTGGATTCCTGGCAGTGACGGCGAAGCCGAGACACAGGTGGACGTCCTGGAACCTGGGGTCCGATTGCCGGACGGCTCAGGCTTCCAGGGCACCCGGGGGCCCGGCGGACCGCCGGAACAAGCGGGTGCAGTGTCTGCCGACCAGGAATTCTGCGGCGTGACTGATCATCCCCTGGAGAAGAAGACCGACCAGTTTGCGACTGGACAGTTCGCGGAGGACTCGGGCTCCGAATCCGCCGGCGCGGAGTGGCCTGGTGCAATCAACAGTCCCCCGGAAGTTGAGCCAGGTGAGATCATGGACAAAGCCGCAGCCGAGTGCACGGGCGAAGAACCCGCCGTGGCCGCAGACCGCCTCGGCAACCGACAGGTGGACAACGCCCTGGCCGACCAGCTCGCTGCCGGCGCACCCCACGGACCGGCCAGAGTGGACGTCCCGGAGGAAGTTGGGGGCCTCCTGGACGGGAACGCGAACAAGACCGCGACTCACCAATGGCCGGACGAGTCCGGCTCCGGGACGGCCGGCGAGGAAACACCGGGAGAACTTGCCAGTTCCCTGGACAGAGAGGCGCACGAAGCCGGAGCTCGCCTGTCCCCAGACGAGACCGCCCCCGCCAGAGAAGTACCCCCGACGGAAATCAGCAGCGCCCCGGCGTATGGGGCGAACCAAGCAGCGTGTAGCGGGCACGTGGAAGAGACCCCCGCCGTGACCTCCGGAGAGAAGGCCATGGCAGGAGTGAACCGACCGCTGGAGAACAAGGTGGACGAACCGGTGTCCGGAGTGCTCAGGGAACTGCCGAGTCACCTGGAGTCGTTCGAGAAGTTCCTTGCATGCCATTGGGTCGACCTCTCCGGTGAGGTCCGGACGGCACCCTGGTTGGATGCTTCATTCACCCGCTCCTTGCAGCGGGCTGCTCTCACCGAAATCGAACGAGTGAGATTCAATCGGCTCTGGATCTTCGGCGCAGCTCTGGAAAGACTGGACCCTTCGCGGGCCCAGTTCGACAGTCGTGATGTCGAGCAGGTGGCCTCCCTCCACGCGCAGCCGCTGAATCTCTCAGCCGGTCTCGATCCGAAGAGGACCGAGAAGCTCCGGCAAGCCCTGGAGACCGACCAACTGGATGAACGGCCGCGGTGGAAGATCGTTCTCTTTCTCCAGGCGCTACGCCCCTCTCTGGAGCAGTACCTGGGTACGCCGGAGATCGAGACCCTCCTGCAGAGGATCACTTTCGAGAGCGCTGCGATGAGCCGCCTCGTGAAGACGCTGCTGCTCCTCGGTGCACGGGGCCTTTCGCCGGTCGATCATCTCAGAAGAGCCTGCGACATGTCGTCGACCCAGGGGCTCACGAGCCAGCAGGTGGCTGCGAAACTGGAAGACAAGAGGGCGGAGCTGCATCGCGACCTCACGCGGGTCTGGAACGCCGGCGGTGGGAAGATCGGTACCAACCACTGCAAGAAGGCCTGGAACCGGTTCATCGGCGAGGTGACACCGGTACTCGAGAAGCTCTACCCAGTGAAGCGCGGAGGGCTCCGCGAGTGGGAGCCGGTGAAACTACGAGGGAGCCTTGCTCTGATCGTGACGACGCACGAGGAGATTGCCGAAGAGGAGGGAGCCCGGTTCAAGGATCGGCACATCATGGACCGCCTCGCGCTCAGGCTTCAGGACTTGGCGCTGCAGATCAACCAGCTGATGGAGGTCTGGGAACAGAAGAACAAGAAGAACCCCCAAGGTGCCGTTCTGGACACCAGCCTTCGAGAGGCTCGGCCGTTCATCCGGGGTGAACGTCTCGACGACCCAGTTGAAGAGCTCTGCCGTCACGTCCTCGTACGGGTCATCCAGGGGGAGGATGCGGGCGAGCCGGCACCGGACCCGATGTACCTCGGCCTGGGTGACCTGTGCGCCTGTCCGGATCTTCTGGAACTGCTCAGCGAGCCCCAGATCGACTGGACTGACGCCCAGGAGGTCGTGGCGGTCACTGATCTCTCGGACCCCGTGAGAGCGGCCGCCCACCTTCTGGAGCGAGGCAGTTCCGACGCAACCGGGGTTTCCATCGAGGCCCTTCGTCATCAGTTGCAGGAACTCCGCCGGTTCGACCTCTTGGGCAGGATGGTCTCGAAGCTTGGTGGCAAGGATCGACGGAGGATTCAAGAGGACGTCCACGCTCGGGGAGAGGAAGTAACCTGTGCAGCCGACCAGCTTTGTTCCCTGGGGGGCCAGCTGATGGACCTGGCCGTACCGTCGGGGAAGCTCTTCATCGGGCAGGGGCAGACAGCCCGGACTCTCTGTGAGGCCGAGCCGGGCCGGGGGGGCGACCTGCGGTTGATCGGGGCGTGGCTGCTGGAACTTCAGAGGTTTGCCGACACGATC
>JACQZM010000512.1 GCA_016213885.1 Candidatus Rifleibacteriota bacterium
CCGGTGGCCTTCCACGAGAACTGGAACAAACCCAGATCCCGTGCCCTTTCGCAGTCCGAGCACGCTCCATGGTTTGAAGCGATGGCTCTGCTTGTCGAGATTCAAGATCTTCCGAGATCCGGCTTCCCGCCGGATCCAGCGCGCACCGGTGCGCGACGCCGACCGGCCCCCACCGCTTCCTCGGCGAGCCCCCAGGCACTGCCGCAGCGCGCGACCGCCGCGGGGATTCCGGCCGGCTCTCCTTTAAGCTTGACTCGGGGCGAACCACCCTACTATACAAATGGGCTCACCTGGCCGTGATGTTTTGACAGACGAACCCGATCCGGGGGACTGACCATGCGCCTGACATTGATTGCCCTCCTCGCGATGACCGTTCTCGGCTCCGTGACCGCGGCCCGCGCGGCCCGACCGGAGCCCGCCGAAAAGGCTGGCGCCGAGGAGGAGCCCCTGGTCGAGATCCTCTCGGCCACGAAGCACCCGATCCCGCTTCTGAGGGCTGCCCAGAGCGTCTCCGTGATCACTCGCAAGCAGATCGAGGAGCTCAACCCCCGGGACCTGTCGGAGCTGTTCCGCCTGATGCCGGGCGTCGACGTGTTCTCCAAGGCCGTGGACGACTTCGACGTGTCGGCCTACGGGCTCAACAAGGAGCTGTCGAACCAGATGCTGGTGCTCATCGACGGGAAGCCCGTGATGAACGCGCTCTACGGGCACACCTGGTGGCGCGAGGTCCCGATCGTCATGGACTCGATCGAACGGGTCGAGGTCGTGAAAGGTCCCGGGTCGGCGCAGTGGGGCGCCAACGCCTTCGCCGGCGTGAACAACATCGTGACGGATCACGGCTCTCCCAGGACGCGAGAGGGGACGCGGGCGACGCTCCGCGCCGGCGAGCGCCGGTACTTCGGCGAGACGGTCCGGGTCGCCGACTGGAAGAAGGACGGCGGGTTCACCCTGACGCTGGACCACCGCCAGTCCGACGGCCCCGTGCCACTGACGCGCGTCACCGACGAGCCGAACCGTGGCTTCAACCTGATCCAGCACGACAGCCGGAAGTTCGCCGGTGTGGCCGATTTCGAGAAGGTCTGGGGCAACGACACCAAGCTGTCGCTCCGGTTCTCCGAGGCCCGGGGATCGACGGAGGACCCCGGCTCGTTCGTCAGGTTCAACGATCGGCGCACCGCCCAGACCGACATCAAGGCGAACTACGCCTACGGAGAGGTTCTCCACCGACTGTCGAACCACCGGGCGGTGAGCTTCAAGGTGCAGTCGAACACGGCCCGCAACACCTTCGGGCGCCAGCCCTACTACGATCTGAACCTGAACCCGCTGCTGACCCAGGAAGACAGCTTCGTGGACTTCGACCTCCAGGGACGGTCAGATCTGCGGGACACGCGCTACATCTACGGTCTCACCTTCCGCAACACGGTCTCCAAGGGGCCGCTCATGGAAGACTGCGCCAAGTCGATCCAGACCAAATCGGCGTACGTCCAGATGGAGCACGAGTTCGACAAGAAGACCCAGGGGTTCCTGGGTCTCATCCTGTACGACTCGAGCATGACCGGCTTCGCCTACTCTCCCAAGCTCTCCATCCTCCGGGAGCTCGGCCGGGATCAGGTCCTCCGGTTCGGCTGGGGCAAGGCGTTCCGAGCACCGGACGTGGTGGCGTTCTTCTTCACCGGGTTCAAGAACATGCCCTCCACCGTGCTGGGACTGCCGGCGGCGCTCGGCTACGGCACGTTCAGACCGGCGCCGCTGTTCGCCGGCAACCCCGGCCTCGACAACGAGGAGATCCAGCAGGTCGACATCGGCTACGAGAAGAGAACGGACCGCGACCTCATCAAGTTCGACGCGTGGTACTCCGAATCCGAGAACCTGATCGCTCCGGTGCGCGGCTCCCGGGGTATCCCCATCGGGCTCAAGTTCGCCGCCCTTCCGGCAGCGATCAGCGTGCCCGGGTTCAACGTCGCCGGGTGGTTCGTGAACCTGCCGGGCACCCTCTACAGCAAGGGGTTCACCTTCGAGGTCGGGCACACCTTCAGCAGGGAGTTCCGGCTGGACGCCAACCTGACCTACCAGGACCTCCACATGGCGGACTTCTTCCAGCACCAGAACCTGCCGAACTCGATCCACCCCACGGCTCCGTTCGCCCCTCATCTGAAGACCAACCTGATCGCCCGGTACTCCCCGACCCACCAGGACACGGTGACCGGCGTCCTCCACACCTCGGCGAGCTATCCCTCGTCCGGCATCGAGCGGATCATGGAGGTGACGACGCTGCCCTCGTTCTCCACGGTAGACCTCTCCTGGCTGCACCGGTTCAAGAAGCACCCGGACACCTCCTTCTCGCTGGCGGGCAAGAACCTCTTCAACGACGTCCACCACGAGTTCATCCGGCGCCTGGATCTTCTCCGGTCCACCGAGTACGGGGGCATCGAACTCGATCGCCAGTGGATCGCCACGGTGAGCCACGCGTTCTAGAAGCCCGGGATGGTCTTGCTCCGGCTCCAGGCCCTGGAGAGCCTGCTGGGCCGTGCCGGGGGGAGGGGCCCGGCCGCGGTCGTGCCGTGCGTCATCGCCACGCCGACCCATGACGTGCCCGGGCCGGTCGACTGGATGCCGGAGCAGGGTTCGAACTTCCTTCCAGAGAAGGTCGAGATCGAGCAGGACTGCCATCAGGATCAGGTTCGTCATGGAGCTCTCCTCCATCCGGCCGGACCGCCGCACAGGGGAGAAGACTCTTGCCAAGAGGACGACCGCTACGCTATGAACACCCCGGGAAGAGCGCCACGCCGGCACGACACGGTCGGGCAGGGCCACTTCTCGAACGAGGATGCGAGGGGCTTCACCGTGAGCGAGCTTCGATTGACGCCATGCGTCACCCCTCACGGCCAGCTGCTGCTCACCAGAGCGGATGACGCCGTCGAGCTCGCCCCCGACATGATCCGGCGACTCCAGGGTGCTTTCGCCCGCGGCCCTGGCCACGGCCTCCTGCGACTCGGAGCGGGCGAGGTCGATCAGGCGCTCCCCCCGGTGTTCGCGTACTGGCGGGAGTTCGCCAAGCTCTACGTATCCGCAGTGTGCTCGAGGCCCGATCTCGAGCAACGCCACGCCGCGATCTCGCCCCCACCCCATGAAGAGCTCGTCGCCCTGGTCCTCGCCGGCCCGGCCATGCCCGGTGGCGAGTACATCTCGACCGACGTGCTCACCTCGCTGTGGAACCAGCTCGACCGGGCCTTCGGCGTGGAGCTCTCCGAATCGGGGGGCTCGGTCCAAGACTTCCTGAAGCGACTGAACCCGGTCTGGAACATGGTGGGCCGGGTCCACTTCAACCTGGCGGAGAACCGCAAGGACGAGGAGGCGCCCTTCGCGTTCCTCGCCACCTACACTGGCCAGCTCTCCGTTCACGGCACGGCCCAGCACCTGCCCCTGGGCCAGGCGCTCCGCGAGTACGCCGGCGCCGCGAACAAGGACCGCCTTCTCTCGCTTCTGCTACCGGTGCAGAGAGCGGCCGAGCGCTGCGCCTGGCTCAAGCGGATGGTGGACGAGGGTGAGATCTTCCACCCGCTGCGCTGGTCGCCGGCCCAGGCGTGCCAGCTGCTCGGCGATGTGGCCGAGCTGGAGCGAGCCGGGGTCGTGGTCCGCATGCCCCGGACCTGGCGGGCGAATCGCCCGCTCAGGCCGCAGGTCACTGCCACGGTCGGGAGCGATCAGCCTGCGGGCCTGGGCAAGGACGCTCTGCTGGACTTCCACGTGGAGATGACGCTGGACGGCGAGCCATTGACCGCCGCCGAGGCGAGGCAGATCCTCGCCAGCACCACCGGCCTCGCCCTCGTGCGCGGGCAGTGGGTCCAGGTCGATGCCGAGCGCCTGAAGCAGACGATGAACCGGCTGCAGGAGGTGGAACGGCTCGCGGTGGCGCCCGCATCGCTGCTGGCCAACTGGGTCGCCGAGATCGAGCGGTTCACCCCCGACCTCTCCGCGATCGTCGCGCATCCGTCGGCCATGCAGGCCGCCCAGCTCAAAGAGCTCACCTCCGACCGACTCGTCGGGACCGATCTCGTGATCACCAGCTACGGCACGCTGCTCAGGGCCCCCTGGCTGGAATCCACCTCGTGGGACCTGATCGTGCTCGACGAGGCCCAGGCGATCAAGAACGCCGGTGCCAAGCAGACCCGGGCCGCGAAGAAGCTCAAGTCCCGGGCGCGCATCGCCCTCACCGGCACGCCGGTGGAGAACCGGCTGGGCGACCTCTGGTCGATCTTCGATTTCGTCAACCCGGGGCTGCTCGGATCGGCCAAGGAGTTCACCAGCTACACGAAACGCCTGGCCGACAGGTCGAACCCGTACGGCCCGCTGCGCGACCTGGTGAGACCGTACATCTTGAGGCGACTCAAGACCGACAGGGCGATCATCTCGGACCTGCCGGACAAGACCGAGGTCAAGGCGTACTGCTCGCTGAGCCGCCGGCAGGCCGCCCTCTACCAGCAGGCCGTCGATGAGCTCGAGACCCAGCTCGAGGGGGCTGACGGGATCCAGCGCAAAGGCGTGGTGCTGACGTTTCTCATGCGATTGAAGCAGGTCTGCAACCATCCGTCGCAGTGGCTGGGCGACGGCGCCTGGGCGGAAGAGGACAGCGGCAAGCTGGCCAGGCTTCGCGACCTCGCCGAGGTGATCGCGGCCAAGCAGGAGAAGGCTCTCGTCTTCACGCAGTTCCGCGAGGTGACCGGTCCGCTCGCCTCCTTTCTGGGGTCGGTGTTCGGGAGGCCGGGACTGGTGCTCCATGGCGAGACCGAGGTCAAGAAGCGCAAGGACCTGGTCAAGCGCTTCCAGGAGGACGAGTCGGTTCCGTTCTTCGTGCTGTCGCTCAAGGCGGGGGGCACCGGCCTGAACCTCACCGCGGCGTCGCACGTGGTACACTTCGACCGCTGGTGGAACCCGGCGGTGGAGAACCAGGCCACCGATCGGGCGTTTCGGATCGGGCAGACCAAGAACGTGCTGGTGCACAAGTTCGTCTGCCGGGGGACCGTCGAAGAGAAGATCGACCGGCTCATCGAATCCAAGCAGCATCTGGCCAGGCAACTCCTCGAGGGCGGTGCCGAGCTGAAACTGACCGAGCTTTCGGATGACGAGCTGCTCAGGCTGGTCACGCTGGACTTGAGCGCTGCGATGAAGGAGTGATTCCGTGTTCTGGAACTACAGACCGTACGTGTCGGTGGCCGAGAGGCGGCGCAAGGCGCTACGAGAGATGGACAAGCTCAGGAAGCGAGGCCACCCGGTGTCGCCGGTCGAGATCGCGGGCCGTACCATCGCCAGCACCTTCTGGGGCAAGGCGTGGTGCGACAACCTCGAGAGTTACAGCGACTTCGAGAACCGGCTTCCGCGCGGTCGCACCTACGTACGCAACGGGTCTGTGGTGGACCTCCAGATCAGGGCGGGCGAGGTCAAGGCCTACGTGTCCGGCTCCGAGCTCTACACGGTGACGGTGAAGGTCGCTCCGGTGGTCCCGGCGCAGTGGACCTCGATCTGCAGGGACTGCACGGGTGGTATCGACTCGCTCGTGGAGCTGCTGCAGGGGCGATTCTCCAAGGGCGTGATGCAGCGCATCTGCCAGCAGAGGAGCGGGCTGTTCCCGGCACCGGCCCAGATCAAGTTCTCGTGCAGCTGTCCGGACTCGGCCTACATGTGCAAGCACGTCGCCGCGGTGCTCTACGGCATCGGTGCCCGACTGGACGTCAAGCCGGAGCTCCTGTTCTCGTTGCGTCAGGTGCACGAACGAGACCTGATCGCCAGGGCCGGCGCGGGCGTGCCGCTGACGAGGAAGGGGCCCGCGGCGGAGAAGGTGCTGGCGACCGACGAGCTACCGGAGCTGTTCGGGCTCGACCTGGCGCCGACTGCAGTCGCCGGCGCGGCGCCCACCCGCAAGCAGGCCGCTGACCGGCGCTCCACCGGGCGGCGTCCGGCGGCTGCCAAGCCGGCGAGAAGACCCCGTGGAGGCAAGGGAGCGAAGCCGGCGACCAGTCCGCGTGTCCGCAAGGCAGCGAAACCGACGACCAGTCCGCGTGGGCGCGCCACCCCTGCGCCGAAGACCACGAAGCGCCCGACCCGGGCGAAGACCACGCGACGCACCACCGCCACGCCGCGGGCGCGAGACCTCCCCGCACCAGGACGATCCAGAGCAGCGCTCCGACGGCGACGGTCACGAGGAGGGTCGCGGTAGCTCGAAGGAGTGGGCGTCCCGATCGTCTCGTGGCCAGGCTTCGGGACCGCCTACTGCCTGATCGATTTCAGCAGCGCCAGGTAGGACAGCAGACCCTCCTTGCGCCGCTTGAAATGGTATCGGCCATGCTCCGTCGTGCCCGTGATGGCGGTGACGGCGAAGCACTCCCACCCGTCCTCACCCAGCTTCACCAGCTCGACCTGGAGCTTGTCTGCGCTCCTCGCCGGGAGATCGACCACCCGGTACTCCCAGGCCTGCAGCGCTTTCAGTTCGGCGGCGGAGAGCTTCTTGAGCTGCTCGAGAGAGGGGGCCTTCCCCTGGATCGTCTCCTTGGCCTCCTTCCAGGCCGCCTGGACACGATCGGTCCAGTCGCTGGTGGTCGTCGGCGATGGGCCTGCCGGCCGGGGAGAAGGCGACTGACCAGAGGGCTGAGCGAATCCAGCGCCGTCGAGGGTCAGGAGCGCGGCGACCAGCAGAACCCAGTACCACGGTGATCCCTGCATGCGAGTCCTCCCGCTCTCGAGGCCGACGACGATTCTCGAGCATTCAACTCCTTTTCC
>JACQZM010000513.1 GCA_016213885.1 Candidatus Rifleibacteriota bacterium
ACCAGTTCTCCTGTCGGTGGCCGGTGCCAACCCCGCCTTCGGTACCCAAAGTTGCACGATGGCTTTCCTGGATTCCTGCGCACAACGATGTTGAATTGAAGGGCTTCTCCGCCGATCAACGGGAGTTTATGCGTCGGCTCAATGGTATTGGGACTGGACGAATCGCCCCCACGGAGGTTATCCTATCAACCTCTTGCATCCTGCAGGAGAAGCGAGTGTCGTCCGAAGGAGGGGCCCATGTTCGGTACCGCGGTGCGGACCGCCCTTGCCCTCTGTATCGCCTTGACGTTCGTCGGGATCGCCAACGCGGAGCTGCTGCTCGTGAACGGAACGCTGGACGGTGAGGCGATCCCGGCCGGCTACACCTTCGAGCTGGCCACCCTGGATCTCTTCGCCAACCCGGCGGCGTTCAAGATCGAGGTCGTCGGAGTGAGCCACGCCTCGACGGTCTTCGCCGACATCCCGGCCGACGCCAGGACCCAGCGCGCCTCCGAGTTCTTCGCCCTGCCGGCGGTCCTCTTCGCTCAGGGGAGCGACGTGTACTACAGGTCGGGCCAGTGGAACCTCAAGATCGGCACCATCATGGGTTTCGGCAACGTGCGCTGGGTGAAGCTCCGCAAGGGCGCCAAGATCGAGGCGACCCTGAAGACCGCGCGACTCTCCCTCGACACGGCCAAGCTCTCTGCCCCGGACCGGGAGCAGCTCTTCCAGAGGCTGCACAGGCCCTGACCCGAGGCGATTCCCGTGACCTGGGCCCGGCGAGCGTCGGCTGACGCGACGTGGCGTTCACGATGGAGCCATTTGAACTGACCGCAGCCCGGCTGGCCCAGGAGCTCAGAGCGCGCCGGATCTCTTCCCATGAGCTCGTGGAGCATCTCTTTGCCCGGATGGAGAGGCTCGACCCGTACCTCCACTCCTTTCTCTGCCGGACCCGGCCGCTCGCCCTGCAACTCGCCGACGAGGCGGATCAGCGCCTCGCCGCCGGGGCTGCGTCGGGCCCTCTCGAGGGGGTGCCGGTGGCGCTCAAGGACAACATCTCCGTGGCCGGGTTCCCGGCCACCTGCGGCTCCCGGATCCTGGAGCCGTACCGGCCGGTGTTCGACGCCCACGTGGTGGAGCGCCTGAAAGAGCACCGTCTGCCCATCCTCGGCAAGACCAATATGGACGAGTTCGCCATGGGGTCGTCCACGGAGAACTCCGCGTTCGGCCCGGTGGCCAACCCGTGGGACCTGTCCCGGGTCCCCGGCGGTTCGTCCGGCGGATCGGCGGCAGCGGTGGCCGCCCGGCTCACGCCGCTGGCCCTGGGAAGCGACACCGGCGGCTCCATCCGCCAGCCGGCCTCGTTCTGTGGTATCGTCGGGCTGAAGCCGACCTACGGCGCCGTGAGCCGCTACGGCCTGGTTGCGTTCGCCTCATCGCTCGACCAGATCGGGCCGCTCGCCCGGACCGTGGAGGACTGCGCCCTGCTCTACTCGGTCCTGGCAGGCAAGGACCCACGGGACTCCACGAGTGTCGGGGCCAGCGTTCCGGACCTCGGCCGATCGCTGGACCGGCCGATCAAGGGGCTCAAGGTCGGCATCGTGCGGGAGATGGTCGGCGAGGGCATCGGGCCGGAGACCCGGGAGGCGATCCGGCGAGCGGCCCGGGTCCTGGAAGAGCTCGGCGCCATCGTGGGCGAGGCGACGCTGCCCCACATGCACCACGCCATCCCGACGTACTACATCATCGCCTGTGCCGAGGCCTCGTCCAACCTGGCCCGGTACGACGGCGTGCGGTACGGCCGCAGGGCCGCGGGCGGCGACCTCATCTCCGTGTTCGAGAAGACCAGGGCCGAGGGGTTCGGCCCCGAGGTGAAACGCCGGATCATGCTCGGCACGTTCGTCCTGTCGTCGGGCTACCACGACGCCTACTACTCCAGGGCGCAGAAGGTGCGTACCTTGATCAAGCGGGATTTCCAGAAGGCCCTGGAAGAGCACGATCTCTTGATAGGCGCCACGTCGCCCACGCCGGCGTTCCGCCGCGGCGAGCGGTGCGACGACCCGCTCCAGATGTACGCCGCGGACGTCTGCACCGTCTCCGTCAACCTGGCTGGCGGCCCGGGGCTGGTCGTGCCGTGCGGTCTGTCGCCGGATCGGCTGCCCATCGGCCTGCAGATCCTGGGACGGCCGTTCGACGAGGAGCGGATGCTCAACCTGGGACACGCGTTCCAGCAGGCCACGAACCACCACCTCGAGGTCCCCTCGCTGGCGAGCCCGGAGGGCGAGCCAGAGGGGGTTTGGGGGGCGAAATGAGCGAAGCGAAGGGCCCCCCATCTCGAAAGATCCCGTCCGGCTCGGCCGCGGAGCGCGCGACGCGGTCGAGCGAGTCCTGTTGACCGAGCGGCTGGAGGGAGGGTGCCCATGGCGACCAGAAGAGCGATAGTGGCCGGCCAGTTCTACCGCGGCGACGCCGCCGGTTGCGCGGGACAGCTGACCGAGTGTCTGTCCGGTTTCGAGCTCCCCGAGGGGGTGCGGGGGCCGTTTCTCGGCGGCATCGTGCCGCACGCCGGCTGGATGTTCTCCGGCCCCACGGCCGGGAAGGTGTTCCAGGCGATCCAGACCGGCGGCACGCCCAGGACGTTCGTCCTCCTGGGGGCCGATCACGGAGGCGCCGCGGACAGACCGACCCTCTATCCGTCGGGCTCCTGGCAGACGCCGCTGGGGCCGGTCGACGTGGACGAGGGGCTGGGCCAGCACCTGGCGAAGTAGCTCTCGGACCTGATGGCCAGCGGCCGACCGGATCGTGGATCGGGCGCGCCAGGACCACAGCGCCTGCGGCGCCGGCGCCGTCGCCGCGACGACCGCGTACTGCCGGGCTCTGGGGGCCAGCAAGGGGGCGCTTCTGCAGCACGTCACCAGCCACGAGGTGTACCCGGAACGGCGGGTGACCAGCTTCGTCGGCTACGCCGCCATCGTCTTCGAGGCGCCGCAGGGGGAGCGCTGATGCGACCCGGACCGGGAGTCGGCGCCCCTGACGCGGCGGGCCGGGCGGAAGCCAGAGCCCACCACGGTGCTCCACCTGTCTCGCGGGGCCTGGCTCGCGACCGGGACCGGGCCATCATCGACGCACGCTCGGCAAGAGGAGGGAATCCGGTTGGAATCGCGCACGGGGCGCGAAGCTGATCCGGCGGTGCGCCGGATCTCGGAATCGGAATACGAACCGGTGATCGGGCTGGAGGTGCACGTCCAGCTCTCCACCCGGTCCAAGCTGTTCTGCGGTTGCTCCACCGCCTACGAGCGCCAGCCGCCCAACACCTTCGTCTGTCCGGTCTGTTCGGGCCTGCCCGGCGTGCTCCCGGTGCTGAACCAGGAGGCACTCCGTCTGGCGGTCAAGACCGTGCTGGCCATAGGCGGCACGGTGTCGGCATTCTCGCGGTTCGACCGGAAGAACTACTTCTATCCCGACCTCCCCAAGGCGTATCAGATCTCCCAGTACGACAGGCCGATCGGCCGCGGCGGGACGGTCCAGGCGGGATCGACCCGCATCGGCGTGCACCGGGTCCACCTCGAGGAGGACGCGGGCAAGCTGATCCACGAGGAGGGCGGCTCCCGCAGCCTGGTGGACTACAACCGAGCCTCCGTGCCGCTCCTGGAGATCGTGAGCGAGCCCCAGATCGGGAGTCCCGAGGAGGCCAAGGCGTACCTGGAGGAGCTGAAGGCGATTCTCCAGTACATCGAGGTCTCCGACTGCAACATGGAGGAGGGGTCGCTCCGCTGCGATGCGAACGTGTCGATCAGGCCGCGGGGCGACCCGAAGCTGGGCACCAAGACCGAGATCAAGAACCTGAACTCGTTCAAGGGGGTCGCCCGGGCGCTGGAGTACGAGATCGCCCGGCAGGTCCAGGGGGTGCGGTCCGGCGACCGCCTGGTCCAGGAGACCAGGCTCTACGACCCTGATCGCGGCGTCACCGTGGCCATGCGGAGCAAGGAGGAGGCCCACGACTACCGGTACTTCCCGGAGCCGGACCTGCCGCCGGTGGTGCTCGACGACGAATACGTCGAAGCGGTCAGGGCGACGCTGCCGGAGCTGCCCGCCGCGAAGCGGCAGCGGTTCTGCACCCAGTACGGTCTCGCGGCCCGCGACGCCGGCGTCCTGACCTGCGAGGCTGCGCTGGCCCGTTACTTCGAGGAGGCCTGCGCCACCTCGTCGAACCACGAGGCGGTGAAGAACTGGATCGCCGTGGAGCTGCTGGGACGGCTCAGGGACGCGGGGCTGCCGATCCAGCGATGCCCCATCGCCGCCGGCCACGTGGGTCGGCTGGTGGGGCTCATCGACGACCGGACCGTCTCCGGCAAGATGGCCAAGCAGATCTTCGACGAGATGTTCTCCACCGGGGCCGCCCCGGCCTCGATCGTGAACGCCCGCGGCCTCTCGATGATCGGCGACCGCGGCGCCGTCGAGGCGATCGTCG
>JACQZM010000411.1 GCA_016213885.1 Candidatus Rifleibacteriota bacterium
GGGAGCACCGAGCCCTGCTCCGGCGGCTGGCTCAAGAGTGGGCATGTGACGAGAAGAAGCTCCGGGCGGGCCATCAGCGGGCTCCGGGGAGCCTGAGCCGGCGGGCGACCTCCGCCGCCGGGATGCCCGGCGCCACCTCGCCGTCCCGGCCCTCCATGGTCGGGGCGGCGAACAGCGCGTTGAGCACCGATTCCTCGACGCAGTCCTCCGCCGCCTCGAACAGGGAGTCCAGGTGCGGTTCGGGCAGAACGGTCATGGAGACCCTGGACCCTCTGGACTCGGCCCGGATCGTGTGGGCCGTGGAGAAGGCCAGGGCGAAGTCGCCGCTCCCGTCGTGACCCCGGTGGCCGACCCGGCCCAGGCCCAGGCCGGCACGGCGGGCGATCCTGCCCAGCTGCCGGGCGTCGACCGGCGCGTCGGTGGCGAAGAGGACCTGGACCGAACCGTCCCTGAGCCTCGGCGCGGCCGGCTGCTTGACCAGGTTCATCAGCACCGGCCCCAGCGCCCTGCCATCGATGAGCAGTTCCGGCGTCTGGCCGAAGTTCGCCACGACCAGGGCGCCCAGCGTGTACGACCGGCCCAGCACCGGTACGACCCGCGAGGCGGTCCCGATTCCCGCCTTGAACCCGAAGCTCATCATCCCGGTGCCGGCTCCTACGGACCCCTCCTCGACGGGGCCGTTCCTGGCCGAGTCGAGCGCGGCAGCCACGTGCGCCCGGGTGACATGGAGTCCCCGGATGTCGTTCAGGCTCGAGTCGTCGCACTCTCCCACGACCGGAGCCACCACGTTCTCCTGGATCCCCACCGACCGGTTCTCCCGCACCATCCAGGCCACGACCCCGTCCATCACCGAGCCGACGGAGTGGGTGTTGGTGTAGAGAACCGGCACTTCCAGGAACCCGGATTCGATCACCCAGTGGAGCCCCGTGAGCTCCCCGGCTCCGTTCAGCACGGCCGCTCCGGCGGCCACCTTCCGGTGCCACACGTCGTCCCGGGGGATCACGGCGGTGACGCCGGTCCGGATCGGGCCCGTGCCCGGTACCAGCCGGCCGCGGCCCCGGACGATCGTCGAGTGACCCACCCGGACCCCGGCCACGTCCGTGATGGCGTTCAAGGGCCCCGGCCGGAACGAACCGATCGAGATTCCGAGATCTCGAGCACGGGGCCGACTCTCTGCCGCGGAAGGGGGGACGACCATCAGTAGGCACAGGGGCAAAAGGACCCGGGGGGCGATCAGGCGGGAGCGAGCGGCCATGGGCGAAACCACCTTGCGGTCCGAGGTGCGGGGTCCGGGTCCGAGTATACCAGCTGATGGGGGGTCGCCTGGGGGCGTGCTCCTGCGTTGCAGTGCTAGCGATTCAGCCTCTCCACGATCTCCACCATCAGATCGATCCCGAAGCCCACCTCGGAGAGCCGGATCCGCTCGTTCGTGCCGTGGCTCAGATGGTACTCGTGGTCGCTCAGGACGTACGGCTCGAAGCCGTAGCAGTCCACGCCCAGCGGCCTGAAATAGAAGCTGTCGGTGGTGCTGGTGAGCACCACCGGGATCACCGGGGCCCCGGGATGCCGCCGGGCCGCCGCGGCGCGGAGCGCCTCGAAGAACGGCGAATCCACAGGCGACGCCAGCACCTTGTCACCCTCGGCGCCGAGCTCCATCTCGATCTTGACCGTCGGGTCAGCGATCGTCGATCGAAGCCGGTCGAGGAACCCTCTCACGTCGGTGCCGGGCAGCAGACGGCAATCCAGGGTCACCGTGGCGGTACCGGGGATCACGTTCGTCTTGTCGCTGCCCCTGAGCCCGGTCACCGCCACGGCGTCGCGAAGACACGGGGACACCAGCGGATCCCGGGCGAGCGCCTCGAGGAACCGGGGCACCCCGAGGCTCTCGCCCAGGGTGGCCCTGGCGCCCGGCAGCGCCCGCCAGTCCTTCTCCCCGGCCAGCCGCTCGACCAGCGCCCGCTGGGAGGGGAGGAGCCGGCAGGCGGGAGCCGTCGAGATCAGCCGGTACGCCGCCCTGACCGCGCGGTTGACGCTCGAGTTCTCGCACGGCACGGAGCCGTGGCCTGCCGGACCGGAGAACACGAGCCTGAGCCACAGCGCGTACTTCTCGCTGATGCCGACCAGGTACTGAGGCGGCTCGCCGACCCTGGACCTCCGGATGAACGCCCCCTCGTTGATCATGATCTCGGCGCGCTCGACCAGGCCCGGCTGGTTCTTGATCATCCAGAGCGCGCCGGTCGAATCCTGCTCTTCGTCGGCCACGGCGAGCAGGATGAGGTCGCGTTTCAACAGGACCTTCCTTCGCTTGAAGTCGATCATGGTGGCCAGATCGATGATTCCCTTGGCCTTCATGTCGATGGCGCCCCTGCCGTACACCTCCTGGTCCACGATCCGGCCCGAGAACGGCGGCGCCTTCCAGCCGGCCTGCTGGGCCGCGACCACGTCGGTGTGGTGCATGAGGATCAACGGACGCCGGGAGCCGTCGCCTCGCAGCACGGCCCACAGGTTGGCCCGTCCCCGGCCCATGTCGAACACCCTGGCCTCGATCCCTTCCGAGGCGAGGACCCGGTAGAGGAACCGGGCCGCGGCCATCTCGTTGCCCGGCGGGTTGGTCGTGTCGATCGCCAGGTACTCCTGGAGAAGACGCACCGCCTGGCCGTGGAGTGCGCTCTGGGCCCCTGACGCGCCGTGGCCCCGTGACAGGAGCGCCACCACGATCCCGGCGGCGACGAGCGCCCTGGTCCCAGCAACCCGCATACGGCCACGCTCCTGAAGGGGACGCCACGGAGCACCGGGTCGGCGCTCCGGCTCCGGCACCCTGCTGGCTCCGTCGTCCGTGGATGCTGCCGGGTCCGGTGGGTCTGCCAACGGCGTTCACCGTACACCCCGTGGCCAGGACCTGGCAACGGAGGCCGCGGCCCGATCACAGGCCCGACTCCGCGAAACAGGCGGGGGATGCTGGTCCCCACGATCCGGCGACCCGGATCGCTTCCATCATGTGATAGTGTGGTAGCTGGAACGTTGCCGGATTCGCGGGCGGGCCGTGCCGGGGGAGTGGCGGTACCGGCGCCGGCTCCGACGACAACAGCGATCGAGGAGACGAGCGAGCTATGGATCTGGGGATCTCGAAGCGTGTTGCGATGGTAGCCGCCGCCAGCAAGGGGCTGGGCAGGGCCTGCGCGCTCTCGCTGGCGGCGGAGGGCTGCCGGGTGTCGATCTGCGCCCGCAACCGGGAGGAGCTCGAGAGAGCCCGCGGGGAGATCGAAGGACTTTCGACCACGGGCTCCGAGGCGCTGGCCGTGGTGGCCGACGTCGCCTCGGAGGACGATCTGGATCGGTGGCACCGGGAGACCGTCGAGCGGTTCGGCCCGGTGGACATCCTGGTGACCAACACCGGCGGCCCGCCGGTGGCCAGGTTCCTGAACCTCACCGACGGTCAGTGGCGCGCCGGCGTCGACTCGACCCTGATGAACGTGGTGCGCCTGTCGCGGCTGGTGATCCCGGGAATGCAGGGGAAGAGGTGGGGCCGGATCGTCCACTTGACGTCATTCGTGGCCAAGCAGCCCGTGGACGACCTGACCATCTCCAGCACGCTCAGGGCCGGCATCTGTGCACTGACCAGGACCATGGCCAACCAGGTGGGGCCCGACAACGTCACGGTCAACGCGGTCCTCATGGGCCATTACCTGACAGACCGGCAGCGGCAGATCGCCGGCGTCCGGGTCGCCGAGCGGGGCATCACCCTGGAGCAGTACTTCGCGGAGGCAGCGGCACTCATCCCTCTGCGCCGGATGGGAGACCCGAAGGAGCTGGGCGACACGGTCGCCTTCCTCGCGTCCGAGCGGGCGAGCTACGTCACCGGGGTCTCCCTGCTCGTCGACGGGGGGTTGTGCCGGGGCTCGCAGTAGGGCGACCTGCACCCGCGGCGGCCGGCTCGCCAGGCGGTCCAGGGTGTTTTCCAGGGGCGGGTGCCGCTTACCGGTGCTATAGTGACTCGGACCGGGGGACCCCGGAAGGCTGGCCGGCGCCCTCGCTGGCCGTCGTCCTTCTCGCCGGCCAGACCCGGCGGTGGCCACGACGATGCCGTTCCCCGCTGATCTGCAGATCGAGTACACGTGCCTCGGCGAGCTCGGCCGCGGGGGCATGGGGGTCGTGTACCGGGCCGCCCAGAGGAAGCTCGGCCGCCACGTCGCCATCAAGGTGCTCGAGTCCGAAGTGGACGTGGACATCGACATCGAGGCCCGGTTTCTCGAAGAAGGCCGCCTGGCCGCACGGATCCGCCATCCGAACGTCGCCGTGGTCCTCGAGAGCGGGCACTCCAGCGACGGGACCCTCTACACGATCTTCGAGTTCGTGGAGGGAGACAGCCTTCAGACGATCATCGATCGCCGGGGGGCGCTGCCGCCCACCGAGGCGGTGGAGTGCGCCTGCGGGATCCTGAGCGGCCTCGAGGCGATCCACACGGCCGGGATCCTCCATCGCGACATCAAGCCCGCCAACGTGATGGTCATGGCCGGGAACGTGCCGAAGATCCTCGATTTCGGGATCGCTCGAGACCTGCTCGGAGGGAAGCACCGGACTCGCACCGGCGTCGTCCTGGGAACCCCGGAGTACATGGCTCCGGAGATCGTCCTCGGGGAGCAGGCCGCCAAGGCCGCCGACATCTACTCCACCGGCGTTCTCCTCTACCACTTGCTCACGGGAAGGCTGCCCTTCGAAGGCGACACCCTGGCCAAGGTGCTCAAGGCCCACCTCGATGCGGCCCCGCTGGATCCGCTGCAGCTCAAGCCGCGCCTCCCCGCTCCGGTGGCGGCGCTGGTGCTGCAGGCTCTTGCCAAGCGCCCGAAAGACCGTCCGGCGACGGCGGCCGGGTTCGCCGAGGCTCTGAGCGCGGCGCTGGTAGCCGAGGCCCGGCCGATCGCTCCGCCGGTCAGGGGCCCGGCCCGCGCCAGCGGTTCGTTCGCCCGCGGTCGGGTGTCGGGGATCCCAGCGACGGCGGTCCGCTTTGGCCGCGACATCGGTCCCCAGCCCGCGGTCGCGACCCGCGGGATGACCGGTGCCGCCAGATTGGTCGTCCTGGCCGTCGCCGCAGCCGTGCTGGTCGTCCTGGGGTTCTGGGCCGTCTGGCGCCGAACCGACGTGGATCGGGCCACGGTCCCGGCCGGGCCGTCCCGGTCTCCCTCTCCTCCGGAGGCGACCGCTCAGGCCACCGCCCGGCCGCTGCCGGGTCCAGGGGAGATCGCCGGGCTGCGGTCCCGGCGCGTCCGGGACCTGGAGACCCTCACGTCGTTCGACTTCCGCATGAACCCGAGCCCCACCGGGTCCAAGGCGCGTCTCAAGCTTCTCACAGAGCTCACGGAGTCGTTCGGGGAGATCGTCAGGGCGGCTCCTGCCACCGGTCCTGCCGACGCGGAGGCCCGCTTCGACGGCCTGGCCGCTCTCGTGGTCTCGAACATGCTCTTCCTGGAGGCCTGGCTCGCCCGGTCCCGGCTCGTCGGGGAGTCTGCCGTCGCCCGGGCGCGAGCCGCCTTCAGCACCGCCTCGATCCATGCGATCCTCGGTCAGAAGCGCCAGGCCCGGCAGTGGTACGAGAGGGCGCTCGGGGAGCGCGGACAGCTCTCGGCCGACGAGACCCGCATCGCCCGGGAGGCCCTGGCGAGTCCGCTCCAGCCGGCCCAGCCGACGGATTCCGCGGCCGCGGCCAGGTCCGACGCCTTCGTGGACAGGCTGGGCCTGGCAGGTCAATCGCTGACGTCGGGCGACGACTGTGCAGACAGGTCGAGGATCGAGCGTGCCCTCGTCGAGGGCGCCGCCGCTCTGGACGGCGTGCGGCCGGGCACCGGCAAAGCCCGGACCTGGGGCCACCCGCGAGATCCGGCCTCTCTCGCTGCGCTGATCTGGACATTCTGTCAGAGCTACAAGCTGTGCCTCGACGAAGGGGCCGCCATGCCCCCGGTCCTGCCGATCATCCGTGGCTTTCTGGCCCGTCACGAGGAGTCGGGCATCGACGACCCCAACTACTGGTACCTGCTCGCCCTGGCGGGCCAGGGGGAGAAGGTCGGAACGCCCAGCGACCGGGTGCTCCTGGGCTGGGCGGTGGCGTCTCTGACCAGGGCCGCCCACGGGGACCCGACCGGTGACGATCCGCTCAACTCGATCGTCGAGGTCGTGACGTCCTACCGGCAGGGGCTCGCGGCCGTGAAGCTGCCTGCCACGGATACCGGCAGCAGGGCGTTCGATCACGATGCGGTGTTCGGCCAGCTGTCGCCGGAGAAGATGCGGGAAGCCGCGCGCAAGTACCCGGCCGTCCTGGTCGCGCCTCACAGCCCCTTGATGCCGCTCCTGGGGATCGCCATGGCCGAGCTCGGCCTCAGGCTCCTCGAGAGTCGGCCACCCGGGCCGAGGCCGGCCGAGACCCGGGGCGTCGGGGGCGGGGCCCGGAGCGACCACCGGGGCGGACATCCGAGGCACGGCTTCGGAGTCCATCGAGGCATGACCCGGGGCCATCTGCCCCCCGAGGTGTTCTTCGTGTCGGTGCTCAGGTTCAGGCTCGCGATCCGACGGGTCGACCTGGGGCTCATCGCCCCGGGTCGCCCGGACAGGGCCCGGAGCAACGACCGGGAGGCCCTCCGCTCGCTCTATCGGGACCTGCTCCAGCGTCGCGGTGATGGGTTGATCGCCACGATAGGGCTCCAGGAGTGGCTCTGGGACGCCATCGGCATAGCTCTTCCGGAGACCCTCCCCGAAGTGATCGGCCAGCACCTCGGCTTCCGCTCGGGCCTCTTCGGCGGCCCCAGGAAGCGGTAGGACCGTTCCACGGACGGATCGGGCCGGCCCATCGACCCGAAGTCGCTCGGCCGGCCCCCCAGGATCCCAAACCTGTTTCGCGGAGTCGGGCCTGTGATCAGGCCTCGGCCTGGCTGCAGAGTCACCAGGGA
>JACQZM010000412.1 GCA_016213885.1 Candidatus Rifleibacteriota bacterium
ACGAGGTTGATGAGAAGCTGCTCGAGCCGGGACTGGTCCATCAGCCACGGCACCTCTTTCGACCAGAGATTGGTGCCTTCGAGCTCGACCTTGCGGGACCGCGCCTCGTGCTCCATCAGGCCGACCACGTGACTCACGACCCCGGAGAGCTTCCCCGGGGCGAACCGGCTGGGAACCGGCTTGGCGAAGTTGAGGAGCTGCTGGATCGAGGCGTCCATCCGGCGGATCTCCCTGAGAATCACCTCGGCGTACTCCCTCGCCTTCGGCGAGGCGGCGGCGTCGGAACCGATGAGCTGGGTCAGGCTGTTGATCGAGGCCAGCGGGTTCCTGATCTCGTGGGCCACCCCGGCAGCCAGGTGCCCGACAGTGGCCAGATGCTGGCTGTAGAGGAGCTGTCGCTCGACGAACTCCTTGTCTTTGAGCTGGCTCAGCATGTAGTTGAACGTGGCCTTGAGGTTGCCCAGCTCGTCCTGCTCCGCCACGGGGAGTTCGAAGCCGAACTTGCCCTGGGTGACCTTGCCGAGCGCCTCTACGAACTGCCGGATCGGTCTGAGCACGTTTCTCGCCATCACCCGCGCCAGAAGATAATGGACCAAGAGCGTCAGACCGGTCAACCAGACGAACGTCAGCATCTCGAGCCTGAGGTGTCGGGCCGGCTCCGTCGCATCGATCAGCACGAGGTGCTGCCGTCCCCCGTCGACGACCTTGAAGCCCCAGCAGCTCCGGTCGGAGGCGTTCCGGGGCGGGGCGTCGAACGTCGTGGCCGTCACCGGGTCGGGCAGAACGTACCGCGCCGGATCCTCGCCGGACAGGACCACGGGGGCAGCCCCGGATCGGCCGGTCCGATCGAGAACCGACACGCTGACCACGCGCCGGTTCAGCACCAGCCCGCCGCGCCCGGAGGTGACGAGCTGCTCCACGGTGTGGCGCGCCAGGGACTGCGCCTCCTCCTGGAACTGGCGGTACGACTCGCTCGTCACGATGCTCGCGGAGAAGATCATCATGATGAGAACCAGGGCGGTCAGGTAGAAGACGAACCGGGTCTCGAGACTTCTCTTGCCGTAGAGGTCGATGCTGAAACCCATACCGTGAAGCCGGACCGGACCGGGGGGACAGGATGCCCGGGAACAGGGTGTCCGACGCCCCGGCCTGGGGATCGATCGGTCAATCCGTGACGCTGTCGACCCAGAGCTTGGCTATGATGGCCACGCCAGCGAGCCCCACCAGCACCAGGACGAGCACGTTGTATTTCATCCGGTCAGCGACCATGTAGCCCTCCTGGCTCGTCTGCTGGACCACGATGAGCCAGTCGGGGTTTCTCGAGGGCGACACGGCCACGGGGAAGGCGGAGGCCACCGGCAGGCCCGGCCGGGAACGCTCCACCGACACGGAGTGGAGGCGGGCGAACGAGGCCATCTTCGACCTCTTGCCCTCGTATTCATGGCCCGCCCGATCCTCCCGGTAGGCGATCTCGGTCGGGAAGTTCCCCAGGAGGTCGCGGACGTCTTCCTCGTTGACGCCGGGCGACGAGAAGATCACCTGGGGCTTGCCATCGGCGAGCCTGGAGAGGACCAGGATCTGCCCGGGAGAGCTCCGGCGGTTCTCGCCCTGGAAGTACGTGTCGGACAGCCAGTAGTTGCCGCCGGTGCTCGTGAGGCGCTTGATCTCTTTCTCGGGGATCGGGAACGTCTTGTGATCGCCCCGGGCCGAGGCGCCGAATCGCTGCAGCACGATCTTGCCGGACGGATCGAGAAGGTAGAGCGTCGTCAGCGTGGGATGGCTGCTGAGCATGACGTCGAACAGCTTCCGGGTCATGTCGACGTCTCGCGTCAGCACCGCCGGAAAGTTGGCCATGCTCTCCACCCACCCGGTCGCGTTGGCGAAGACCTGGACGAGCTCTCTGGCCACGAGCTGGGCCACGGCCTTGTTCGCCTCGAACGTCAGGTTCCGGAAGAAAGTCCTCTCCACGCTGATCGCCTGGACCCCCGTGTAGATGATGAGGATCCCGATCAGCGCGAGGATCAGTCCTGTCAGAACCGTCAGGCGGATCTCAGTCTCGGGCTCCAACGCCTTCCTCCTCGGTTCCCTCGCCGGGCGTCGTGTTCTCGACGAGCCAGGAAAGGTACCCCTTGAACCCGGCCTCCACCGGGAGTGCCAGGATCTCGGGGCACTCGTACGAATGCAGTGACTTCAGCCGGGCCACGAGCTCGCCGAGGCGGTCGCGCCTCGTCTTGAGGATCAGGAGGAACTCCGGCTCGCAGCACAGCTTGCCCTTCCACCGGTAGGTCGACGTGATGGGCCCCACCGCGTTTCCACAGGCGACGAGGCGCTCTTCGACCAGGGCCGTGGCGAGCCGCTGGGCCTCGTCCGCGGAGCCGACCGTCGACAGGACGACCAAGGCGCCGTCGCCTGCCGCCATCGGATCCGTTCCGTCGCTCATCGCTCGTGGGCCTCCGCTTCCATCGGTCCGGCAGACCGTCGATGGCACCGGACGACTATACCAGAACGGTCTCGTGGGTAGCAACTGGAATCCCGCACTCCGAGCGCCTCCGTGCCCTTCAGGACCCCGTCGAAATCGTTCGACTTGACCTCCTCTCCTGCTGGGCATGGGTATGATCTGCTCCTTTGCGATCGAGAACGGTGCGGTCGCCTGACACCGGCACCCGCCGGCCGCCTTGGAGGACCGTCATCGTCCGGGTGTTCGAGAGCGGCCGGTCGGAGGGTCGATGGTACTACTCGATGGAGATCGACCGGCTGGTCATGGCCCCCCACGAGGCCGTGCAGGTGTTCGACTGGTCCACACGACAGGATTCCCGGCATCGGTGCTCGCCAGTCCCCGGTATCCGACCGCGACCGCCCGGCCGAGCCAGACGCTCCTGGACGGCTGCATCGATCCGTCGATCCACGATCCCCACTGAGTTCCGGCCAGCTCGTTCGTGAAGGATCCCCGGGGTGTGTCGACACCCTTGATGCCGGCATGATAGGCATAGGGTATGCCTCGAAGAACCAGCCTCATGATGGAGGGGCGCCCCGGACAAAGGAGTGGCCATGAACCGAACCTCCCGCACCTTCCTGCTGGTCGTGTGGACGCTGGCGGCGATCGTGGCGACTCGGGGGCTGGCC
>JACQZM010000413.1 GCA_016213885.1 Candidatus Rifleibacteriota bacterium
GCGAGGCGCCGGATCTTGCGTGGCGCCCCGTTGACAGGTCCGGGATCGAGGGCGATAATTCGCCATTCCAGAGGGGGCAGGAGGACTTCGTGGAACCCGATCGCCTGGTCGTCAAAGGGGCCTCTGAGCACAACTTGAAGAGCGTCTACCTGGAGGTCCCGAAGAAGAAGCTCGTGGTGTTCACGGGGGTTTCCGGCTCCGGCAAGTCATCCATGGCGTTCGACACGATCTACGCCGAGGGCCAGCGCCGCTACGTCGAGAGCCTCTCCTCGTACGCCCGCCAGTTTCTGGGACAGCTGGAGAAGCCGAAGTACGACTGGATCAAGGGGCTGTCGCCCACCATCGCCATCGAGCAGAAGGCGGCCTCCAAGAACCCCAGATCGACGGTCGGGACCATCACGGAGGTGTACGACTACCTCCGGGTGCTGTTCGCCAAGATCGGCGTCCAGCACTGCCACCGGTGCGGCCGGCCGGTCACGGTCCAGACCCCGGACCAGATCGTCCAGGAGATCATGCGCTTGCCCGACGGCTCCCGGTTCACCCTGCTGGCACCCCTGGTGGTCAACAAGAAAGGGGAGCACCGGGAGGTGCTGGAGGAGGCCCGGGCGGCCGGCTTCACCCGGGCCCGGATCGACGGTGTCCCCGTCCGCCTGGACGAGGAGATCAAGCTCGAGAAGAACAAGAAGCACACCGTGGAGCTGATCGTCGATCGGCTGGTGTTCCGGCCCGACATAGCGGCCAGGCTGGCCGAATCGGTGGAGACGGCGCTCAAGTTCGGCGACGGTCTCCTCACCATCGCCCACGAGGGCGGCAAGGAGGTCACGGTCTCCGAGAACCTGGCCTGCACCGGCTGCGGGATCTCGTTTCCCCAGCTGTCCCATCAGTCGTTCTCGTTCAACAGCCCGCTGGGCATGTGCAAGGGGTGCAACGGGCTCGGGAACACCCTGGAGATGGACCCGGCGCTGATCGTTCCGGACTCGACCCTCTCGGTGCGCGAGGGCGCCATCAACGTCTGGGGCGAGCGGGTGGACGACTCCGCCTCGTACAGCGGCCAGATCCTGGAGAACCTGGCCCGGGAGTACGGCATCGATCTGGACCTGGCCTGGCAGGAGCTGCCGGAGAAGCACCGGAAGCTGATCCTCTACGGCACCAGGGGCAAGTCGATCACCGTCCACTACGAATCATCCCGGGGAACCGGGGAGTTCGTGATGAACTACGCGGGGGTGGCCAACAATCTTCTGAGGCGGTTCAAGGAGACCAGATCGGAGGACGCGAGGGACTACTACAGCCGGTTCCTGAGGAAGGCGCCCTGCCCCGAGTGCGGCGGCTCCCGTCTGAGGGCCGAGTCGGCGGCGGTCAAGGTCGGCGGCGTGACCATCGTGGAGATCTGCCGGATGGCCATCGCCCACACGATCGAGTTCTTCGCAGGGCTGAAGCTCGAGGGCAACCAGAAGATCATCGCCGGCGAGGTGCTCAAGGAGGTCCGGAGCAGGCTCGCCTTTCTCCACGACGTGGGCCTCTCGTACCTGACTCTCGATCGCGCCGGTCCCAGCCTGTCGGGGGGCGAGGCGCAGCGCATCCGGCTGGCGAGCCAGATCGGCAGCGAGCTGACCGGGGTGCTCTACATCCTGGACGAGCCGTCGATCGGGCTTCACCAGAAGGACAACGTGAAGCTTCTGAAGAGTCTGCAGCATCTGAGGGATATCGGGAACACCGTGATCGTCGTGGAGCACGACCAGGAGACCATGGAGCAGTCCGACTGGATCATCGACTTCGGTCCCGGCGCCGGCGCCCATGGCGGCGAGATCGTCGCGAGCGGCACTCCCACGGCGGTGAAGGACAACCCCGCAAGCCTCACCGGCCGCTACCTGGCCGGTGTGGAACAGATCGAGATCCCGGCGACGAGGCGCTGCCCCAGCGGGTGGCTGTCGGTCCTCGGGGCGGCGGAGAACAACCTGAAGGGTGTGGATGTCCACATCCCGCTGGGCGCCTTCGTGGCGGTGACCGGGGTCTCCGGGGCCGGCAAGTCGAGCCTGATCCGCGGGATCCTGTACCCGGCGCTGGCCCGGGCGCTCGCCGGTGCCCAGGAGACCCCGGGCAAGCATGGCGGCATCAAGGGGATGGAGGCGCTCGACAAGGTCATCCACATCGACCAGGGACCGATCGGCCGGACGCCCCGGTCGAACCCGGCCACGTACTCGAAGGCGTACGACCCGATCCGCGAGCTGTTCGCCTCGATCAAGGAGTCGAAGATGCACGGCTACACCGCGGCCCGGTTCTCGTTCAACCTCAAGGGCGGCCGGTGCGAGGCCTGCGAAGGGGATGGCGTGGTCCGCGTCGAGATGCACTTCCTGGCGGACGTGTACGTGCCGTGCGAGGTCTGCCGGGGCCGGCGGTTCAACGACGCGACCCTCCGGGTCAAGTACAAGGGCCGGTCCATCGCGGACGTTCTGGACCTGTCGATCCAGGAGGCCCACGACCTGTTCGAGAACATCCCCAGGATCAAGCGGATCCTCAAGACGCTGATGGACGTGGGCCTGGGGTACATGAAGCTGGGCCAGCAGTCGCCCACGCTGTCCGGCGGGGAAGCGCAGCGCGTCAAGCTCGCCCGGGAACTCTCCAAGACCTCGACGGGGCGGACGTTCTACATCCTGGACGAGCCGACCACGGGCCTGCACTTCGACGACATCCGCCGCCTCATCGAGGTTCTGATCCGGCTGGTCGAGGGGGGGAACACGGTGCTGGTCATCGAGCACAACCTGGACGTGATCAAGAACGCCGACCACTGCATCGACCTGGGGCCGGAGGGCGGCGAGGGCGGGGGCCGCGTGGTGGCGGCCGGGTCGCCGGAGGAGATCGCCCGGGTGGACACGAGCCACACCGGCCAGTTCCTCAAGCGGATCCTGACCCCCGGGTCAACCCGCCGGACCGCCAGGGTCCAGCGATCGACCCCTGGGGCCCACGCCCATCCTTAGACCGCTCGGGAGAGAGGAAAGAGGAGGGGATCCGGATTGAGGTCGCGCTCGGGAGAGAGGAAAGAGGAGGGGATCCGGATTGAGGTCGCGCTCGGGGGCGCGACTCGGACCCGGCGAGGCGCCGGGTCATGGCTCAGTTGACGCGGATCACGCTCAGCGGGCTCGCTCCGGCCGTGAAGGCGAACAGCTCCTGACGGCCGCCGGACGACGTGATCCGGACGAGCTTGTCCGTGCCCATCTCGACCACGACGAAATTGCCATCGGGGTCGCGCAGGATCTCTCCGTTGTTCCCGGCCAGGTTGGCGATGACCGTGCGCTGCGGCGGATTGCCGGCCACGCACCGGATCCGGCTGAGCTGCCGCAGCGCCGCCTCGCCGACGATCAGGTCGCCGTTGCTCGGATCGATGGCCACGCCCATGGGATCGGCGTCGGGGATCCCGAAGTCGGCGGCGTAGTCCACCAGCGTGGTCTTGGTTCCGGCCGCGTCGATCCGGTAGATGCGGTCCGGCAGGGCGTTTCCCAGGAACTGCATGGTCACGATGTACGACCCACCGCCATCGGCCACCACGGCCACCGGGTGTCCCTCCGAGGGGCTGAACGGCGTGATCAACGTGCGGGTCCCGTCGGGGAGCACGGTCACCAGAGCCGTTTCGAGAGCCACGACCCAGTTCCCGGAGCCGTCGGCGACCAGCCCCCGCGGCGTCGGCATCCCGGTGGACATGGGGGTCAACGTCCCACCCGCGGAGATTCGCACGAGGTTGCCGCTCGTCAGGCCGATCTCGGTCACGACGAAGCTGCCGGACGGTTCGGCGGCGACCGAATGGGGAAACTCGTTGCCGGTGGGCGGCCAGGTGTAGATTGGAGTCAGCGTCCCGGTCGCCACGTCGATCTCGACGAGCCTCTTGCCCGTGGACTCGGTGACCACCAGTCGCCCCTGGGCCGGGCCGCCGGTTCCCTTGCCGGGCACGCCGAGGTCGAAGTCGTTCGACGTGAGCTGTCCGGGCAGGAAGTCCAGGAAGAACAGGCCGGAGCTCACGGCGGCTCCTCCGGCGTCCTCGGCCCTGTAGGCGACGCGCTTCTTCAGGCCGGGCGGGATGTTGCCGACGGTGAACGAGTAGGTCGGGCCCCCACCGCCGGTCAGCGGAAACGGCGGAGGCCGCACGACGTCAGGGGCCGACGACTCGCCGATCTCCAGGACCAGCCGGGTCGCCAGCGCCGAGACCGGCGTCGCGGCCGCCCTGCCGGAACCGGCGCCCGGCACGGTCGCCGCGGGCACCCGGACCGTCAGCGCCAGTCCCGACTGGGCCGCGCTCCCGGCGAGCGGCACCGACCGGCCCACCTCCTCGCTGCATCCGCCTCCGGCCACGAGGAGGAGAAGCCCGGTGAGAAGAGCCGCCACGAGCCCCCAGCAGTCGTGATGATGAACCCGGGTCATCGGAGTTCCCCCTCGCTCAGAAGGACAGGCTGGCCGACGCCAGCACGCGATCGGTCCGGTCTCTCACCCCGACCGGGTACGCGGCGCCGGGCCAGAACTGCCCGCCCTGGACGAAGATCGACACGTCCGAGAGCGGTCGATACGCCAGAAACGTGTCGGCGCCCCAGCCCACGTCCCGGGAAGCCATGGCGGCAGCCGGGTCGGAGATGATCCCGTCGACCGAGTCCTTGAGGTAGCAGGCGACCTTGGTTCCCAGCAGCAGGTCCGGCAGCCTCCGCCCCTTCTTCGGGAACGGCCTCACCTGGTACCCCGCCCGGAGGACGTGGAGGTCCGAGAGCCGGGGAGAGAGCGCCAGCCCGCCGTCGTAGGTGCCGAAGTACAGGAAGTTCTCGTCGGTGGTGATGGTCTGCTTTCCGCCGAACGTGTTGGTCACGCTCCCGCGACGGGCGTCTCCGCTGCCGAACGCGTACTCGAGAGTCGCCATGGGTCGCCAGACGTGCTCGGGGTAGTAGAGCAGACCGGCCA
>JACQZM010000414.1:0-1114 GCA_016213885.1 Candidatus Rifleibacteriota bacterium
ACGCCCGCGGCCGTCAGGCGAGCGCGGCACACCTCGCTCTCCAGGAGCCCCAGCACGGTCTGCACCCGGACGTACGGTCCGGTCTCGGCCTCGGCCCTGGCCCGGGTCAGAATCTCCACCCTGAGGATCGCCAGCCCGCCGGCAAGCACCAGGAAAGCCTGGGGGGACAGCTTGAGCGTGGCGAAGGTGACGGAGCAGAGCCAGAACACGATCTGGAGGGCGCACAGGAAGACGGCGTTCTGGACGAGCAGCCCGCCGATCCAGGTCTCGAGCTGGTCGCGGATCTTCTCCCGGTCGATTCCGAAGATACGCTCCAGCCTGTGGACCGGGTAGAGGACCGAGAAGGTCACGTCGGTGAAGAGCCAGGTCAACGCCAGCGTCACCACCAGAGTCACGAGACGCCCCGGCGCCAGCAGATCGAAGATCACGTCGGTCCACCAGCCGTACAGGGCGAACTCGGTTCCGATGCCGTGGCACATCGCCCTGAGGAGCCGGATCGAGATCTCGGCGAGGATCAGCGGCAGACCGCCCACCAGGAGCATCGGCACCGTCACCGGAGGGGCGTTCTCCCCGGTCGGGGTCAGATCGCCGGGAACCTCGTAGGTGAGGCGGGCCACGCAGGTCACCACCCAGGCGGTGAACCCGATCACGACCAGCGCGAGACACGTCGTGACGCAGTGGGCCCTGACCAGCTGCCCCAGCTCCCTCCAGCGACTGGCGATGGACAGCCCGATGGCGAAGATGGTCACGGTGGTGAACCCGGATCCGACCCCCCGCCGCTGGACCAGCCAGACGATGAACCCCGCCACGAAGCTGCCGAAGATCACCGCCGACACGATCTCCGAGTTCGGCGGCAGCGGGAGCGGCGCCCGGCTCACGTGGGGGCTGCGCATGATGTTGGCCCACTCGACGATGCTCACGAGCCCCATGGCGAGCACCACCGCCGCCACGGTCCAGAGCCACCGGAACACCCGCTGCCGATCGCTCTCGCGGCCCGACGTGATCCAGTCGGACATCCCCGCCGAGCTGGCCGCGATGAGCTGGATCACCACCACGGCGACGAACCAGGGCGCCAGGCCGAGCCTCAGGAGGCTGCCGACCTGGTCGGCTCCGC
>JACQZM010000414.1:1124-5037 GCA_016213885.1 Candidatus Rifleibacteriota bacterium
CTCTGGAGAGGCTGATCCAGAAGACGAGGCCGACGAGCGTCACGAGGGCGACCACGGCGAAATTCCATGTCGACTCCGGAGCACCGGCGTCGCCTCCATCCGGCCGACCGGCTGCCGGCCCCGGCTCCACGTTCGATCCGCTCATCATCCACTCCTCCCGTCAGCGACGAGTCGACAAGAGTCGCGACCGGACGGCCGCGACCCTTCTCGGTAGATCAGGCCAGCATCACTTGCCGGGCGGCAACTGCTTGGCGGGCCCCTTGCCCTCGAGGGCGAGCTGCTGCTTCAGCGACTCCATCTCCTTGTCCACCTCGCTGCCGAACGTCACGTCCTCCAGCTGGTCGTCGACCGAGGCGACCTTGTTCAGCTCCACGTCCACCATGGCCCGCTGGGTCTGGTCGTCGATCTTCTCCTCCAGCCGCTTGTACTCCTCGAAGGCGCCGCTTCCGACCGAGGCCCCCGACGTCGCGGACACGATCTTCGCCTGGGTCTCGGCGATCTGCTTCTGGGTGAGCAGGATCCCCTTCTTCCGCTTGGCGTCCTCGATCTTCCGCTCCATCTTCTGGAGGTTGCGCTTCAGCGTCTCCACGGACTCGCGCTGCTTGTCCGCCGCCGCCTTGAACTGGGCGGCCACGTTCTCGTTCTCCTTCTTCCTGAGCAGCGCCTCCTTGGCCAGGTAGTCGTTGGACTCGTCGTCGTCGGAGAGGATGATCCTCGCCTTCTCCTCGTAGTCCTTGGCCAGCTGGGAGTGCTTCTCGTAGTCGCGCTCCAGCTTCTTCAGGTTGACGATCGCCTCGGCCAGGTACTGCTTGGTGTTGCGCAGCTCCACTTCCATGTCTCGGGTGAGCTGGTCCAGCGCGGCCTTCGGGTCTTCCGCCGCGTCGAGAATGGCGTTCACGTTGGAGGAGAACAGTGCCTTGATTCGCTGCCAGATGCCCATGGATCTCTCCTTTTCGTCTGTCGCCGGATCGACACCGGTCGCCCGCCGGACCGTAGGTCCGGCAGGCCATCACTTCAAGAGCTTGACCGTCTCCTCGACGGTCTCGGACAGGTACTTCACGTCGCGGGAGATGTCTTCCACCTTCTGCCGGGCCGGGTCGATGGACGTCCCGGACTGGAGGGCGCTCTTCGTGGCGGCGACCCTGGCTCGAGCTTCCTGGAGCGCTGCCGCCAGCGCCTCGATCTGGGCCTCCAGCCGCGGGGCCGTCTCCCCCGCCTTCCGGTAGTGGCCAACGGCCTCGCGCTTCCGGCTCAGCGCCGCCTCGAGCTGCTGGCGGGCCCCCGGGTCCGTGGAGGCCGCGACCTTGGCCTCGAGATCGGCGATCTCCCGCTCCAGATTCGTCACGGCCCCGCCGGCCAGCTGCTTGTCCAGCTTCTGAAGCTGGGAGGCGATCTTGTGGACCTCCGTCGTGATGTCGTCGAGCGAGGGGACGAACTCGAGAAACGCGTCCTTGCCCGGACCCTCCGGAAGCGCCCTGATCTCGCCGGCCAGGCCGGACTTCAGCTCCTTGACCCGGTTGAAGCTCGCCAGGTACTTGCCGGTGAGGCCGCCGCCGAAGTGCTCGAGCACCTTGGCGGAAGGCGCCGACCCCGGCAGGAGTTTCGCGTCTTCCCTGGCCACCTGGTCGATGAACGTGGGGCTCTGCGAGAGGGCCAGCACCCGCCCCGCGTAGACCACGCCGGTGGCGCCCCAGCAGAGGAACGGGAGCATCCACGAGAAGTAGAACAGGACGAAGCCCAGAAAGCCCCCGGCGGCGAGCACGGCCAGGTTCGAACCGGCGAAGCAGGCGCTGGTGATCAGAGCGGTGTTCGACGGGCGCCCAGGATCAGGCATCTTCTCCCTCCTTCGAGATCTCCTCGGTGACCCGCGGCAGGATGTCGTCCAGCTCCTCGACGTTCAGGAAGTCCAGCCCGGAGAGCTGGCCGCTGGTCACGAAGCTCTCTCCGCGGATGATCATGTACCTCACGTCCCCCTTGCGAGCGAAGAAGAAGCTCTTGCCGAGGGCGTCGAGCTCCATCTCCACCTTGAGGGTGCCGTCGACCTTGATCGTGGCCTTGACCTTCTTGTCGTACTTCTCGCGCACCGCCTGGCACGACCGCTGGGTGACGTAGTTCACCTCCGGCGGCGGGAGCAGGTCAGACAGGGGGATGAACCGCTCCTCCCCGAACAGCTCTCGCTTCTCCGGGGGCAAGCCGACGAAGTAGTCGTCGTAGCGGTCGTGGTGGCGGGCGCCCACCGCCTCCTTGAGCTCCTTCTGGAACAGCTGCTTGGCCGTGGCCGGCACCTGGACCTCCAGCAGCTCGTGGAAGTAGTCCGACGGGTTGGACTGGAAGATCTTCACCCGGCTGCCGTCCTGCTCGAAGCCGTTGAAATAGGGGAACATGGCCATCTTCTTGAGCCGGTTCTCGATGATCTCGTCGACCCTCTCGAGGCCGGTCCGGGGGGTGAGCCTCCGGGCGTCCTCGAAGTCGCACTTGAACAGGACGTAGAACGGGATGCCCTTGGCACGGCCGCTGTCGATGGTCGCCACCAGGTGCACCAGGAGCCCCTACCGGCTCCGGGGCAGCGCGGCGTACCGCTGGGAGAGCACCAGCGATCGAGCCTCGAAGTCCTTCAGGGCCGGAGCCGTGAGAAGCTCCTCCAAGAGCTCCCTGTCGTGCTCGCCGCCCTCGGAGTCGGCGAACGGGAACGCCCTGCACGACGAGCTGTCGTTGATGTCCACCTTCTTGGACCAGGCGCTGGAGAGCAGGTTGTCCAAGAGCTCCAGCAGAAGCTCCTGGCCCTGCTCGAAGCTCTTCTGGCTCAGGAGGTGGGCCACCTCGCGCCTGGGACGGTCCCCGATGCGAACGATCTCGCCGGCCACGCAGCTGAACGCCGCCAGGTGGCGCAGCTTCCAGTCGAAGTCTTTCATCGGGTCCCTTCCTGGAAGTAGGCGAGCGCCCGCTTCACCAGGAGCTCGAGCGTCGGCTCGCCTTCCAGGCTCCGCGCGGGTGGCGTTCTCGGGCCGGACGGTCAGCACGAGCTTCTTGACGAGCCGCGCCATCTCCACGAGCAGCCGCTGGGCGGTCTCGTCGCCCACCCCCGGGACCGAACGAAACGCCGCGGCGTCCCTTCTCGTCACGGCCCCCACCACCTCGGCCGGGGTCAGGCCGGACAGCACCTTCAGAGCCAGCCTCGGGCCGACCCGGGAGACCCGGATGAGCGCCCTGAACACCTCGAGCTCGTCGCGATCCGCGAATCCGAACAGTTCCGGGAGGCCCTCGCTCGCCTCCATGTGGGTTCTCAGACAGATCTGGGCCCCGGCCTCCGGAAGTCGCTCGGAAAGAGACGTCGGTACCGACACCTCGTAGCCGACACCGCCCGTGTCCACGAGCACGTGGCCGGGCCCTTTCTCCACGAGAGTACCCTTCAGGAGGGCTATCACGGTCTGGTCGATCCTGGAGTCCCCGGAGGGCGGCCCCGATCGGTCCGGCGACTGGCTGGAGTCTTCCCCTGGGGCGGAGGCGATCGTACCAACAGGGGAGGGGGGGAGTCAACGGATGTTCTGGCGAAGATCCGGCGCCCCTGGACCGCCGGGCCGTCCCGTACCGGCCCGCGCCAGGGGACTTGACCGCCGGCGCCGGACGAACGACCATGGTGGGGCGGGCCGTCGACCGGCCCGGCGATGCTGGAGGAACCGATGGCCGGCGATGCGTGCGCCCCTGCTGGGCTCGAGCCTCTCGAGCAGCTCATCCGCTCGGGGGAAGACTGGCTGATCCGCCAGGTCCTCGACCACGCCAGGCGGCACGACTACACCCGGTTCACCTCCACCCTCGAAGAGGCCTGGCGCCTCTCGGTGCGCGGCCTGTCGGACTCGCTGATCCAGGCGCTCCGGGCCGGGCCCGAGCCGCCCGAACGGTGCCACGAGTAGAC
>JACQZM010000415.1 GCA_016213885.1 Candidatus Rifleibacteriota bacterium
ACTCGCGCTCGAAGGGAGCATCTGCAGCATGAACGACATCGAGTTCCTGAAGACCGTCGACGTTTTTCGCGATCTGGAGCCGGAGGCGTTGCAGAAGCTCCGGGGCCGTCTCCGGGAGAAAGAGCTCCGCCAGGGTGAGACCCTCTTCTGTGAGGGGGATCCGGGACAGGAGATGTTCGTCATCCGCCGGGGCTCCATGACCGTGTTCAAGTCCGTGTCGGGCCAGCTGGACCAGGTACTGGCGGGGCTCGGGGCGGGGAACTTCTTCGGCGAGATGAGCCTCTTCAACAGGGCGCCGCGCTCCGCCACTCTGCAGGCCGAGAGCGACACGACCCTCTACTGTCTCACCCGGCAGGACTGCGAGCTTCTCCTGGCCGAGGATCCCACGACGGCGGCGATCTTCTTCTATCGTCTCATCCAGACCTTCATCGAACGCCTGCGCAGCGCGGACAACCTGCTCGTCGAGGTGACCCGGTGGGGACTGGAACGAGCGGGGGCTGCGGCTCGCGCCCCGGCCGGACCGGCTCCGGATGGCGATCGGAAGGGCACCGCCCAAGACGAAACCGAGTGACCGGACCGGGCGCCCGCAACGCGCCCGTGGCTCGCCGTCGGAGCGGCGTCGATCCGGTTTAACATTTTCGACCACCGGAGCCGATGCAATTGTATGAGCTCGCCGGGCGTTTCTGGCAGATCTGACCGGGTCCGGTCAGGTCTGGCGCCGCGCTGTCCGCGGGGACGGTGGGCAACTGGAACCGAGGAGAGGCGACCATGTCGATCCACGGAGCGCGAGCGATCATCGTCCGTCATCGGGAGAGCCTGTTCCACTTCCTCGATGGGGTCTTCGGCGACCCTGTCGCAGCGGAGAAGTTCTCCCGTTTCACGATCCAGAGATTCGAGGCTGAGGCCGGCGAGCTGGACGCGGTGCAGCCGTCGATCCTGGCGTTGTTCCGGTTTGCCCGTGAGATCTGCCAGGACTACCTCTCGCTGAAGAGCTACCACAAGACGGCGTTCGCGGCCGGAGACGAGGCGGCGCCGCAGGGCGCGATCCCCGAAGCGCTCCTGGAGCCCGCAGCCGACAACATCCCCGCCCAGCAGCGGGTGCGGGTGGTGCTCTCTCTGCTGCCGTGCCCGGCACGCCTGATCGTCCGCCTCCTCGTGATCGAGAGGGTCGCCATTCCGGAGATCGAGAAGCTGTTCCGGATGACGCCGGGCCACCTCGGTGGATTCGTCGGACGCCTCCGGAGCGCCCTGGGAAGGCAGGCGACGCTGGCGATGCTGGCCCAGGCGCTGGCGGAAGCCTCGTCGTCGGTGCCGCAACTGGACGTGGCGGGAGACCTGCCGGCGCCTGGCGTGGATCCGCTGGAGCCGGGGCGATCGGTCTCCGAGGTCAGGGAGGAGGCGGTCGCGGCCCGCCCCGTGGCCACCCCCTGCGTTGCCGCCGGAGACGCCCGGGCCGAGCCGGGCGCGCCAGCGACCGCCTCCTGGACCTGTGGCAGCCAGGCCGGCGAGCGACTGCCCGAGATGGCGTCTCCCCGGGCCAGGCGCGCGGTCGCGCTCAGGCGCGAACCGGCGAGGCTGGCCGGCGGCGGGGCGCTCGCCGGGCGTTCGAGCTCGGCCGACGACGCTTCCCATCCCGCTCTCCGCTCGTTCCAGTGGGCCACGCCGTTCACCCGTCCGTTTCCGGGCGCCCGGGAACGGGCTTCCCTGGTCGAACCGACGAGTCTCGTCCGCCGAGCCATCGCCGTGCTCGGCCTGGTGGGGTTCGTCGCAGCAGCCTGGGTGCCGCTGCGCGCAGGCCACACCGCCGCATCGACACCGGTCTTCGGGTCGACGCCCGTTCGGGACCGGAGGGTCGAGCCGGCTCCGGAGCGGATCGGGACCCTGGAGCAGCCGCGCGGCTCCTCGGTGCCGGTCGTGACCGGCCAGGAGATCGTGGCGCCGATCGCATCGGAGAGCCACCTGGTGCTCCACGGTGGTCTCGAGGCCTGGCTCGCCGCCGGCTCCCGGGCGTCGGTGACCGCGGGCAGGATCGAGATGCGGGAAGGCGTGGCGCGACTGTCGGTGCGGAGCGGGTGCACCGCCCTGGCGGCCGCCGGCGAGATGGCTCTCCAGCTGACCGCGGGCGAGTACGTGCTGCGTGGCGGCCCGGGCGTTCCCGCGGCCCTGGCCAGCCTGACCGGCGCCGCCAGGGTCGTGGCGGGCCGGGCTGTCGGGCTCCGGGTCGATCGAGGCCGGTACATCCTGGCCGAACCCGGTGCCGGCTCCGAGGTCCGCGACCTCGGAGCCCGACCCGAGCAAGCCTGGGGAGCGTGCGCCCTGGCCGTAGCCTCCGCCACGCACTCCGCGCGGCCGGTTGCCGCTCCCGCGAGCGCACCCGCGAGCGGACCCGTGCCCGGAGTCGGCCCGGTCCGCGCCGCGCCGACCGGCTCGCCCAGGGGCTACCAGGATTTCCTGTAGAACGGGGCGGCTCGCAAGGGTCAGAGGGAATCGATATCCAGATCGGGCGATAGAGAACCCAGCACAGGACCCATCACCACGGGCCAGACCTCCGCGCAGAGCCTGGACCGCCCGTTCATGATCACGAACGATCTCATTCCCACGCGGGGAACCTGGATCTGGGTGATTCCCAGCTCCGCCAGGGTGACCAGCTCCGTGGGATCCGTCGTGCCGAGCGGCAGAGCGTCACGCCAGACCGTCAGCCCGGCCAGCTCGTCGCCACGCAGCACGCCGTCGCCGTCGCGATCCCGGAGCGCCAGCTTCTCGAACCCGTCGGCGTACCCGCCGGCGGACCCGAACAGCTCGCGCCCGGACCTGATCTTGCCGTCTTTGTCCACGTCCTCGCAGAGCCAGCCGTCCCGGTTCTGCACCAGCCACTGGACGAGCCTCGCAGCCCCGAGCCCCTCCAGGTCGAACGTCGCGGCCCCCATGATGCTGCCGGCAGGGGAGAGGTCGGCCTTCCCGTTGCCGTCCAGATCGATGACGATCGGGTCGAGCGGCAGCTGGATCGCCTCGCTGGTGAGCACGGCCACCTCGAGCGCCCGCTGCATCTTCACCTCCGGAGAGGTCTGGGGGTCGGTGAACGCCTCCCGGGTCTTCACCAGAGCGGCCAGCTCCGCCGGAGGTGGCTCCGCCGGGTCGATCGGCCGGGTGAAGCCGGGAGGAGGTTCCCTGGAGGCAACGCTCCAGGTCGCCTGGCGATCCGTGATCCGGTGTCTCAGCTGCCAGGCCGCCAGCGATAACCCGTCCAGCCGCGCCAGGACTCCACGGGAGTCGCCCCTGACAGCCGATTCCAGGAGCTGTCTCTGGGGCGCGAGGAACTGGCCCCGCATGCGCAAACCAAGAGCCTCCAGGCTCGGCTGTGGGGGAGCCGGCTCGTTCGCCAGCCGGGTGAAGAGCGGGTTTTCAAGCGGATCGGCATCGGAAGAGAGGAACGGCTTCACCGCGGCTCCCATGGCCAGCTGGACCTTCTGCTCGAAACCGACGTCGGCCTGACGGGCGGTCTCCACGACCTGCCGGGCGAGACGGAGGGTCATCGCATCGTTGCTCGCCGGTCCGGACGCGGGCAGGGAGCGACCCGCCACCAGACCGGTCATCTCCCCCGGGGCAAGGTCGAGCAGCGGCCCGCTGTGAAGACGGCCGGCCACGTCGACCCCTTCCAGCTCGCCGCTTCGTATGGAGGCGGCCACGTACCTGAGCCCGGTCGCTCGATCGCCGCACGAGATGTGGAGCTCGCCCGCGAGCCGCAGCAGGGGGGCGGGCGTGGTCGGGTCGGTCAGTCGAACACCGGACAGAGCGTCCAGTACCGACCGGCCCTTGTCGGTTCCGGCCGCCACGAGAGCCCGAGCGAGCCGCACGATCCCGCCGGTCACCCACGGACGGTCCTCCGGTGACAGGTGGCCATAGGCGCCCAGCGCTCCGACCACGTCCCTCCTCTGGATGCGAACCTCGCAGATCATCGTCCACAGAGGAGAAGCCACCTCGGCAGGCAGGGAGGGTGCCCTGGCCAGCCAGCCGCGGCACACGGCCGCGACCTCCTCGTGCCGACCCTGGTGCTCCAGCCCGCGGAGCATGTTCATCAGAAGGCCCAGGGTGGGCCGTGTGACGCGAGTCTCGAGCGCCCGGGAGAGTACCTGTCGCGCCCTGTCCTGGTCGCCGGAGTTCCACATCTCCCGCACCAGGGTGATGTACTCGTCGAAGCAGGCCGGATCGCGCGACACAGCGGCCTCGAGATCTTTCAGCGCCGCGTCGTGCTCGCCCAGCACGACTCGACAGACCAGAAGGCGCCGGAGAGTGGCCCTGTCCGGAGCCGACTGCTTCAGGCAGTCGAGAGCTACCCTGAAGAGCCGGGAGTTCCCGCCGCCCTGGAGCCGGCCTTTCTCCGCCAGCTCGAAGATCGAGCGGCCGTCTGTCTCGAGCATGGACCTGACCGCGGCGGCTCCACCGGAGTTACCCACCGCTACCAGGAGTGGAAGGTGCTTGAGTGCGAGCAAGGCCCGCGTCTCCACCGGGAGGCCGGGGAGCGGACCCACGAACCTGGCGCTGAGAGCTTCAGCTTCGAGAAGCCGACCCAGCCGGAGGAAGTGTCGTACCTCCTCCATCGAACTCTCCATGTCGGCGACCGTCTGGTCGGCGCTTCCGAGCACGGATGGTGGCAACGACAGAGCTGTGAGGCCGAATGCAAGGACGAGGACCCCGGGCAGAACGGTCCGATTCACGAAGACCTCCTTTGACACACCCCGGACCTGGACCCTGGCCACCGCCGTCGTCGACCCTGCTCCCCGGGTGCCCGAGGTCGGCTGCCGATGCGGCAGGTCGCCGTCGAGATACACCGAAGACTACAGACCCAGCTCGGGCCGGTCCTGGTTCCAACTATCTGGTCTTTCCGTCCGGCAATCACCTGGACCAGGTTCAGGTCCCGGGTGCGCCCGTTTTCCGCCGAGACCCTGGCTCTTCGAACGTCCGTCGGGCATGATGATGGCAGACCGGGCGAGGGCGGCCGGGCTGGACCCACACGAGCGATCGATGACAATCTTCGGCATCACCGGCAGGAACTGCGCCGGCAAAGACTCCGTGGCAGACGTGCTCGAAAGGCGAGGCTACGAACGGCACAGCCTGTCCGACGCGCTCCGTATGGAGCTCGGGGAGCGCGGCGCCACGATCACGAGGTCCGCGCTGATCGAGATCGGCCGCGAGCTCCGGGAGAGCGAGGGGCCCGCGGTGCTGGCCAATCGCATGAAGCGGTTGATCCGGACCCATCACCGGGAACTGGCACGGCGTCGCGAAGCACCGGCGCCCTCGTTCGAGGAGTTCCTGGCGCTCGAAGCTCGCGAGGACTCGAGCGACCCGAACGGCCAGCAGCTCGCCGCGACGATCGCGATGGCCGACCGCACGGTCGTGAACGACGGCACCCCTGCCGACCTGGAGGTGAAGATCGTCCAGCTGCTGCGTGAGATGGACGCGGTCGCGGCCGGTCCCGAGGACGGCGCTGTCCGACCTCCGTCGAGGAGTTGACCGCGATCGGCCATCCGGCCCGCGCCCGGGGGGTGTCTTCTTGGCGTACTTCCTGCCGCCGACGCCCTGCGCCTTTCCGGGTTCGAGAATCGTCTCCGCCGATCTCTCGGACGAGTGGGATCGAGGCCCGGATCGAAAGGGGCAACCACGCTCGACCCTGGGATGGCGCGGGCCGGGCCACCAGGTCACGGGTGATCGCCGGCCGGTTTCCCTTCGAACCTGGCGACGACCTCGATCTCCCCGACGATGTTCGTGTTGAGGTCCGCCAGGTCCGCAGCCGGAATCCAGTATTCCAGGTGATTCGCCCCGCCGACCTGGTGGACCTCGTAGCAGTCGACAAAGACCCGGCGAACGCGGAATCGAGTCACGTACCCGACGAAGCCGGAGGCCTGGTCCTTCGTGTTCCGGTCCCGGGCTATCTGGACTGCGTACTCCTCGGAAACTGCCGGGTAGAAGATGGGCTGATGCGGAAGCCGGGGAGGAAAGGCCCGCTGCCCGGAGGCCATGATCAGGTCGAGTTCAGCCTGGCCCACCGGACGATAGAGGATCACCACGTCAGCAGCGTGCTCGTTCGGATTCGGCATGCTCGCATTCTCCTGAGACGTCGTGCACTACAGACTTGGACGCCCGGGCGGGTCGGGCGGATAGATGGGACCCACGACGATCGATCGGGGCTCCCCCCATCCCGTGGCCGGGACCGGAGGACGATGGTTCATGTGCACCCCTCTTCGGGACGGGGTGTACGATTGCGGAATCGCCTGCCTGAGAGCAGACAGGGGCGCTACCCAGTGGGCTTGCTGGCTGGACTTGAGGCTCCTCGTGAGGTAATCTGGGCGGGTACCCGCTGAAGGGCCTGGTCCCAAGGAACAGAAGGAGACATGCCGAACCCCCCCCCCACGGGCTCGTCGGCCGACGTCACACCTGTCGTCCGAGTCCGGCGAATGCACGTGAGGAGCTTTCGTAGCATTTCCAGGGCAGTTGTCGACTTGGGACCCCTCACGTTTCTCGTGGGAGCAAACGGCTCAGGGAAATCGAATACCGTGGACGTACTCCGATTCGTCAGCGATAGTCTCAACACTACGCTGGAATCCGCCCTGCGTGAGCGTGGAGGCATCAATGCAGTTCGTCGGCGGAGTCGCGGCCATCCGAACCACTTCAGCATCCGACTGGAATTTCGCCTTCCTGACGCAAGGGATGGCTCCTTCTCGTTCGAGATCGCTGCGGAGAAGCAGGGCGGCTTCTCCGTAAGACGTGAGGCGTGCGAGCTGACAGGAGGTCTGCTGGGCGACCCGGTTCGCTACGAGGTCAGAGATGGCAGTTTCTTCGTCCCCGTAGCGGGAATTCAGCCCAGGTTGGCCAAGGACCGGCTCGCGCTCACTGCCATATCTGGACATCCTGACTTCAGACCTGTCTACGACCTGTTGACGGGGATTCGCACGTACAACCTGGTACCGGACAAGGTGAGGGAGCTTCAGGATGCTGATCCTGGGAACTACCTGAAGCGAGATGGTGGCAACGCGGCTGCGGTTCTCCGGGAAATCCGAAGGGTGGATGAGGCTGCGTTTGCGCGAATCAATGGCTTGCTCTCGAAAGTGGTCATGGGGACGCAGCGCGTGGAGCCGTGGTCGCTGGGACCCAAGGAAAGCCTGAGGTTCTTTCAGGACGTCGGGGACAAGGCCCCGTGGACGTTCGAGGCCCTCAACATGTCTGACGGAACGTTGCGGGTGGTGGCCATTCTGATCGCCATCTTCCAGGTGCCGTCACCTCCGTTGATCGCGATTGAGGAGCCCGAGTCCACGATCCATCCGGCAGCAGTGGAGGTCTTGCTGGACGCATTTCGAGATGGAGTCTTCCGAACGCAGATCCTGGCAACCACCCACAGCCCCGAGATGCTTGACAGCAAATCCATCACGGACAGTGAGATTCGCGCCGTGTCAGCGGTGAGAGGTCAAACATCGATTGGCCCGGTCAATAGTACCACCAGGTCGGTCATTCGCGATCGTCTCTACTCTCCGGGTGAGCTCCTCAGGGCCGGCGAACTCGTTCCTGGAGTCGAAGAAACGGCAGCCTTGGACAAGCAGCTCAGACTTTTCCGCGACGATGAAGCTGATTGTCCCAATAGTTGAGGGCCAGAGCGAAGTGGAGTCGGTTCCTGTTCTCATTCGCAGGCTTCTTGGCCCGGCGCAGTCTGGGACCGTGGCGGTTCGTCGACCGATTCGTGCAAAGCGGAACCTGATCGTGAAGCCAGGTGAGCTGGAGAGAACACTCCAGCTGGCATGCAGACAGCCGGGATGTGCGGGAGTGTTGCTTCTGTTGGACGCGGACGATGATTGTCCGGCGACGTTGGGGCCGGCGTTGTTGCGTCGAATGCAGGCCGCCCATGGTGATGACCCGTGTCGTGCGGTGATCGCGAAGGCAGAGTTCGAGGCGTGGTTCCTTGCCAGCATGCAGTCGCTCAGGGGCTGCCGAGGAATCGATGCCTCTGCAGCCCGGCCGGATGATCCGGAGGCGATCAGAAGCGCCAAGGCGCAGGTGTCACGGCACATGCCGAACCGATACGTCGAAGTCGAGGATCAGCCTGCGCTTGCAGCTGCGTTCGACCTGGAAGAGGCACGTACGCACAGCCCGTCGTTCGACAAGTTCGTTCGAGACATGAACTCTCTCGTTTGTTCTGTTGTGGGCCGTGGGGAGAGTTGAGCCGGTTGCGGTTCAGGCGTTCGTGGGCTCCACGCCTTCGATGCGGGCGAGCGTGAAGCACCCCCTCGCCGGGCAGCTGGCGTCCGCGGGGCCGTCCGGGGTCCCGCGGCTACTCGGCCAGCTGCCCCTCCCTGAGGATGGCGTTGACCGCCTTGAACTGCGGGTGGTCCTTGTGTCGAGCCCACTCGAACGCCACGGACTCGTGGTTCGTCAGGATCGCTCCGGCCTGCTGCATGCGCTCCAGGGCGTGGCGGCGATACTCCTCGCCGCGGGAGCTGACGCACTCCCAGCACACGTGGACCACGTGACCTCTCCGGATCAGCTCGACCACCGTGGCCATCACGCAGACGTGCGCCTCGATGCCAGCGACCACGACCTGGCGGGGGCCTGCCGTGTCGGCGGGCCTCAGCTCGTCGAGCACCCGTTCGAACCGGTCGTCGCCGCAGCAGCCGAAGCTCGTCTTCTCGAGGAAGAGCTTCGGGGTCTTCAGCCCATCGTAGACCCCGCGCACCTCCGGATGGGTGAGGCCGAGACCGCGCGGGTACTGCTCGGTCAGCACGACCGGGACGCCGAAGAGGTCGGCCAGCCTCATCAGCCGGCCGGTCGCACCGATGACCAGCTTCGGCCGATGGATCATCTCCATCAGCTTGCCCTGGAGGTCGATCACGGTGACCAGACTGCGAGAGACGTCGAGCAGCTCCACGATCGCTCCTTTCGTGACCGGTCGTCGACGGTCCTTCCCCGGCACTCTACCATTTCCCCCGCGCTCCTGGAGCCGTTGAAGCCCTCGGAGCGGATGCCCAAGGCAGCCTCCCGGTCTCACCGGTCCGGCGAGGGAGGGGTGGTGATGTGCTCGAGCCCCTTGCGGAAGTTCTCCGCCTGCTTGGAGAGATCGTCCTTCAGCCCCTCCTTGAGCTCCTGGAGCTTCCGGGTGGCGGACTCCCGAGCGGCGTCGACGGTCTCCTTGCCCAGCGCCTTGACCAGGTCGCGGTTCCTGGCGCTCAGGTAGTCGAGGGTGCTCCAGTCGGTGGTGTCGACGTAGATCTCTTCGAACGTGACCCGGGCCTTGGGCAGCAGCCGGAGGCCTTCGCCCGTGCGGGCCACATGATGGGTCGCGGCTAACCACAGCAGCGC
>JACQZM010000416.1 GCA_016213885.1 Candidatus Rifleibacteriota bacterium
CATCAGGGCGAAGGCACAGGGCTGCCGCACGGCGGTCCAGCGCTCGGTCATGATCGAGGTCAGCTCCGCGTGGCCCACGAACAGCAGCCCCCGCGGAGCCGTCAGCCCGTACAGCGTCCTGAGGATCGACTTCCTGGCGTCGTCGGTCTGGTAGATGATGAGGTTCCTGCAGAAGACGATGTCGTAGGGCCCGGAGCCCGCCGCGAACCCCGGATCGAGGAGGTTGCCCGGACGGAACCGGACCTGCGACCTCACCGCGGGCTTGAGCTCGAAGGAGCCGTCGCGGGCCACGAAGTGCCTGTCGCGAAACGAGATGTCGGACCCGCGAAACGAGGTGGGGCCGTAGATCGCCGCCTCGGCGCGCTGCAGGCTGGCGACGCTGATGTCGCTGGCCTCGATCCGGAACGAGCCCGGCCGGAGGCCGGCGTCCAGCAGCGCCATCGCTATGGAGTAGGGCTCCTCGCCTGTGGAGCACGGGACGCTCAGGATCAGCAGCGACCCCGACCGATGGGCGGGAAGCCACACCTGGGTGACGTGGCGGACGAGATGCTCGAACGGCCCCCGATCGCGGAAGAACCAGGTCTCCGGGACGACGACCGCGTCGATGAGAGCCACCCGCTCCTCGCGACTCCCGGTGAGCAGGCGGACGTAGGCCGACGGGTCCCTGAGGCTGCAGTGGTCCATCCGTCTGGCGATGGCGGCGGCCAGGGCCTGCCGGCCGACGCTGAGCACGTCCAGCCCGATCTCCCTGGCGAGCCACTCTTCCACCGGTCTCATGGTGTCCTCGCGCCTTCTCGCTCCGGCCGGCAGCTCTCGATCACGGTCGGGTCCACGATCAGGATGCCTCCGGGAACAGCATGGGCGCCAGCGCCGCCGGCACCAGCTTCTCGATCTCGACGAGCTGCACCATGCCACGGTCGTCGCAGGATATCCGGCCGAGGAACGCCGCGTCCCGGGGAACCACGCCCTCCTGCCGGAACTCCGTGACATCCCGGGAGAGCGTCTCCAGCACCGACTCGGCCATGAGGCCCAGCAACCGCTCCTTGCCGCGGTCGTCGGACACGGTGGTGATCAGGATCCTGGTGGAGAGCCTGGGGACCGAATCGACCCCGCCGAGTATCCGCGACAGGTCCACCACGGGAACGACCGCGCCCCGGTAGCCCAGCAGGCCGGCCACCCATGGCGGCGCCGCCGGAACCGATCGAAGAGCGACGGCCGGAACGACCTCCGTGACGCGCCGGGCATCGACGGCATAGGTGTCCGGGCCGACCTGGAACAGCACCAGCAACACGGCTCTCACTCCTCGCGACTCCGACGGCAAGCGGTCTGGTGGGCTGCGGCTTCCGCCACGCCCGGTTCACACCCGGAAGCGGGCGGCCTCCTTCTGCAGACCCCTGGCCGCCTCCTTGAGCTGATCCGTGGCCTGGTTGAAGTACTGCAGAGAATCGGAGGTTCTCCGGGCCCCTTCGCTGAGCTGGACCATGGCCTCGTTGATCTGCTGGGCGCCCGCGGACTGGGCTCGCATCCCGTCGGCCACCGCCTCGAACCGCGGCATCAGCTCCTTCACCTGATGGATGATCCCTCCCATCTGGGCGCTGATCGCGTTGGCGGAGCGCACGCTCTGGGCCACCTCGGAGGTGAACTTGTCCATCTCCATCACGCCGGCCGTGACGGAGCTCTGCATCTCTTTGACGGTCTGCTCGATCTCCTGCGACGCCACGGCGGTCTGGTCGGCGAGCCGGCGTATCTCCCGGGCCACCACGGAGAATCCGAGACCGTACTCTCCGGCCTTCTCCGCTTCGATGGCGGCGTTCAACGACAGCAGATTGGTCTGGTCCGCGACTTTCAGGATCGTGGTCATCACGTTGTTGATGTTGCCGGCCTTGTCGTTGATGACCGCCAGCCGCCCGGAGATCGACGCCGTCGCATCGGCCAGCTGCCCCATCGAGGACTCCATCTGGCTCAGGCCGGCCCGCCCCGCGTCGGCCAGCGCCGCCGTCTCGGAAACGGCGGTCTGGACGTTCTGCATGGTCCGAGCCAGCTCCTGGGAGGTGGCGGAGATCTCCCGGACAGCGGCGGCGATCTGGGTCGTGGACGTGCCGAAGTCGGTGACCGTGTTCTCCTGCTCCCGGGAGGTGGCGGAGATCTCCGTGGCCGTGGAGACCAGCTGGACCGACGAGCGCTGCACCTGCCCCACCAGAGCGGTCAGGTTGCCGGTCATGGTGTGCACCGCATCGAGGAGCTGGCCGGTCTCGTCGGTGGCTCCGGACGTGCCGGCCCTGTCGAGCGTGAGTTGCGCACTCCCGGCCAGGGACTGTCGGATCTGGTCGATCCGCTCTCCGGCGCCGGCCAGGTTCCCCTCGGCGACGACCTTGGCCACTCCGGCGATCTGGGTGATCGGCCGGGCGATCTCGCCGCCCAGCCAGATGGCCATCGCCAGCACCACCAGCATGACGAGCGATCCGCCCGCCGTGCCCGTGGCGAGCACCCCTCGGACCGTCGCCCTGACCTCGGCGAGGAGAGTGAGGTAATCGTCCTCGTACAGGCTCGTGGCGATGACCCAGTCCCAGACCGGAGCGTAGGTGAAGACGGCGGACTTCATCCGCGGGGCAGGGTCTTCGGGGTTCTTCCAGGGGTAACGCTCGCGGGCCAGGGCTCCCGGGGGGGTTTCCAGCGCCTTCTTGATGATGGACTGGATGAAGAAGCGGCCCTCGTCGTCCTGGGAGTTCCAGATGTCGAGCCCGTCGGTCCGACCACCCTTGGAGATGATGTAGCGTCCCCGCCGATCTCCCTTCGTGCCGAGAACGTAGACATAGCCGGTCTTGCCGACGGTGATCCGCATGATCGCCTCGCGGAGCTCATGGCTCGCTTCGGTGAGGTTCACTCCGACGAAGAGAGCTCCGATGACGTCGCCATGCCCCTCGGAGTCACGCATCGGGCAGTACGCCCCGACGTACCAACCGCCGAACATCTGCAGATGTCCCACGTAGGTCTCGCCCCTGAGCACGGTGGCCACGATGGGCGTCTCGCTGCCGTCCGGCTGGCGCCGCGGAATGAACGTGCCCACGGCCCGTCTCTTGTCCTCGGCCGGGAGGGTGGTGGCGACCCGCAACATGTCGCCCTGGGCGTTCATCCTCTGGAAGATGGTGCAGTGGTCCCGGGTGAGCTTCTTGACCATGTCCACGACCGGCACTTCCACGTCGAAGTCCGAGGTCACCTTCAGCGGTTCGCCGCCCAGGTGCATGACCGGCATGGACACGGTGATCGTCTCGCCGGTGCTCTGGTTCCTGGCCTTCCAGGGCACCCGGGTCGATCCCATGGTCACTCTGCCCCTGTGGTCGAGCAGCGACTGGGCGCCGGTCAGGTGGTCGCGCAGGCGGATCTCGAGACGACGGTTGGCGATGTCGCACATGTCGTAGACGAGCTTGGTGACCTGATCCGACTCGGCCCGGGAGATCGCGTTCATCTCATCGATCACCCGGCCGCACAGGGTCTCGCTCTGTCTGGACAGCAGGAAGAAGGTCACCAGGATCGGCAGCAAGGCGGCCACCAGCGCCAGTCCGATGATCCTTCTCTTCAACGTCAGTCCCACGCCCGACCTCCTCGCCTCGGCAAGGGCACCCTCGGAGCCTGGGGCATTCTACTCTCCGGGACCCGGCTTGACAAACACCACCGATCGGGCCGCGGGGAGGAGTCGGGGGGCACGCACGGAGAGTCCAGAGGCGGCTACGCCGAGCGGCGCTTCGGAAAGACAAGAGAACCTGAAGAACAGGAAAGGGGGGGGGGCTCCGGATCGGATTCGCGCACGGGGGAAGGGAAGAGGAGGGGATCCGGATTGAGGTCGCGCTCGGGGGCGCGACTCGGACCCGGCGAGGCGCCGGGTCGGGCCTCCACCCTGGCTTTGCTCCGGATGTCGGGATATGGTGGATGTGGTGTCGGGACGGTCCTGGTGGTCGGCCACCCCGGATCCTTGGCCTGTTCCACGGAGCCCGGCCCGTGACACCGCCCTGGGCTGGTTCCAGACTCGCGTGGCACGCGGAGGGCAGGTGAACCATGAGCGAGGTGGAGCTGTTGCGATCGCTTCTCAAGCTGGCCGTGGATGAGCTGAGACAGCATAACGGCTGCTACCACTGGAGCACGCCGGAGGAGGCGCTGGTGCTGCTCGAACGGGCCGCGGGCACCGTCTTGGAGGACGAGCTCGCAACGATCCTGGAGACCTGCGCCCACGGTCTCCGGAACAGGGGCAGCCCCCGGGAGAGGCCAGGCCCCTGACGCCCCATCCGCCGGTCCGTCAGTGATAGAATGTGCGCTCGAGCCCACGCCACGCGCCGCTCTCCGTGCGGGTGGCAAAGGAGGTCATCCGAATGGCGGTCCACGAACTCGCTGGCAAGCAGGCACCGAGGTCCATGCTCGTGAACGTCCCGCGCCTCGTCACGGCGTACTACGCCCTGAGGCCCGACGTGGCCGATCGGGCGCAGCGGGTGGAGTTCGGCACCTCGGGTCACAGGGGCTCGTCGCTCAGGCACAGCTTCAACGAGGCCCACATCCTCGCCACCACCCAGGCGATCTGCGATTACCGCAGGTCCCAGGGTATCGAAGGCCCGCTCTACCTCGGCATGGACACCCACGCCCTCTCGGAGCCCAGCTTCGTCACCGCCCTGGAGGTGCTGGCCGCCAACGGGGTGGACGTGATGATCCAGAAGGGGGGAGGCTACACCCCCACTCCGGTCATCTCCCATGCCATCCTGACGTTCAACAGGTCCCACAAGCCGCGGACCGCCGACGGCGTCGTGATCACTCCGTCGCACAACCCGCCGGACGACGGCGGCTTCAAGTACAACCCGCCCCACGGCGGTCCGGCCGACACGGCGGTGACCACCTGGATCGAGAACCGGGCCAACGGGCTGCTCCATGCCGACCTGGCCGGCGTGAACCGGATGCCGTACGAGAGAGGGCTCCGATCGGGCACGGTCCACGAACACGACTACATCGCCCCCTACGTGGACGACCTGGCCAGCGTCATCGACATGGAGGCGATCCGGACCGCCGGGACCCGGATCGGCGTGGATCCGCTGGGCGGCTCCTCCGTGGCCTACTGGGAGCCGATCGCTCGCAAGTACGGTCTGGCCATCGACCTGGTCAACCCGGTGGTCGACCCGACGTTCGGCTTCATGACCGTGGACAGGGACGGGAAGATCCGGATGGACTGCTCGTCTCCCCACGCCATGGCCAGCCTGATCGGCCTCAAGGACAGGTACGACGTCGCCTTCGGCAACGACCCCGACTCGGACCGTCACGGCATCGTCACCCGCAGCGCCGGCCTGATGAACCCGAACCACTACCTGGCCGTGGCGATCTGGTATCTGTTCCAGAACAGGCCCGGCTGGAGAAAGGACGCGGCCGTCGGGAAGACCCTGGTCTCTTCGGGCCTGATCGATCGGGTCGCCGGGCACCTGGGGCGCCGGCTGGCCGAGGTGCCGGTCGGGTTCAAGTGGTTCGTGGACGGTCTCATCGACGGCTCCTACGGCTTCGGCGGCGAGGAGAGCGCCGGCGCGTCCTTCCTGAGAAAGGACGGCACGGTCTGGACCACAGACAAGGACGGCATCATCCTGGATCTCCTGGCCGCGGAGATCACGGCCCGCACCGGGCGAGATCCCGGGCAGCACTTCGACGAGCTGGTGGAGCGGTTCGGCAACCCGACCTACGAGAGGATCGACGCGGTCGCCACTGCCTTGCAGAAGACGGTCTTGAAGAAGCTGTCGCCGGACCAGGTGACGGCGTCGACGCTGGCCGGCGAGCCGATCGAGGCCAAGCTCACGGAGGCGCCCGGGAACGGAGCCGCCATCGGCGGTCTGAAGGTGATCACCCGGAACGGGTGGTTCGCGGCCCGACCGTCGGGCACCGAGGACGTGTACAAGATCTACGCGGAGAGCTTCAAGGGCGCCGAGCACCTCTCCCTGATCCAGCGGGAGGCCCAGGAGATCATCGGCCGGGCGTTCCGGGCCGCGGGGTGCTAGACGAGGCGCCCACGAGCGTCCGGTACTGCCTGTCCAGCCTGACGCTGGTGACGATGGCGGCCACGGCCAGGATGCACACGTAGATCGAGATCGCCGGGAGGGTGGCGCCCCGGAGCGAGAACAGCACCCACAGGGCGCCGGTCGAGAGCCCCAGGCGGAAGACCAGCGTGTCGATCACGGCCTTGGCACGGTACTTCACGGCCGGGCTCGTGGGGGTGTAGAGCAGCTCCTTGGACGCCTGGTAGATCGAGTAGTGGATCGCCAGGTCCAGGGTGAGGCCGTACCGGAGCAAGGAAGCCTGGGGAAACCACACCAGAGCCAGCGCCTTGCCAGCGGCCACGAGCTGGAGCAGCACGAGACCGGGCCACGGCCCCCACCGGACCTGGACCGGGCAGGTGACGACCACGTTCACGATGAGCCCGACCACGTTCACGTTCCGGTAGAGAGATCCGTAGAACGACGTGAGCTGGTCCTTCCGGTCGAACGCCTTCTCCAGGACCCGCTGCGTCTGGTGGTCTCCCAGCTCGGCGATGACCATGGTCAAGAACACCAGCAGGGCGATGCTGAGCAGGTAGCGATCGCCCGCGACCAGTGCCCAGGAGGAGCCGCCCTCCCGGGTGGCGAGCTGCTGGGCCGCCTCACGGGTCGAGGCCTCCCGCTGCAGCACCCACCCCAGCCGGATGCACGGCGCCAGCAGCAGAGCCGCCAGGAGGAGCAGGTGGTCGGTGCCGATCACCAGCGACAGGCGCTCCGTGACGAACCCTCCGTAGGCGCCGCCCAGGATGCCCCCCGCTCCGATGAAACCGTAGAGCCGCTGCCCCTGCTCCGGCGTGAACACGTTGTGGGTCAGCGCCCAGAACAGCGCCACCACGAAGACCGCGAGGATCGAGACCCACACGTAGAACACCCAGGCCAGCGCCTGGTGGAGAGCGCCCTGGGGCGCCACCGAGACCATCGCGGCCCACATCCCGCAGGTGCCGACCACGAAGACGACGTTCGACGCCACGACGAGGACGCCCCCGGTGTACAGCCGCACCAGCACGTCGTAGAGCTGGAGCGCCACCAGCGTCGCCAGCCCCACCAGGATGTGGACGCTCGGGAAGTTCTGCGCCCCCTGGGAGTGCAGGAAGAACGACTCCCGGATCGGCTTCAGCACGTAGTAGCCGGCCATGGCGAGGAAGAAGTACAGGCAGCACAGGACGACGTTCCGGGTTTCGGTTCTCATGGCGTGGCCGGCGGAGGATGCACTCTAGCATGACGGTGGGCGCCGGATCGGTCCGGCTGCGGCGGGGCGGCCACGCCGGCCGACTCCGGATCGAAGAACCGGGCCCCGCCACGGAGGCCCGCCTGCCCGTGACGTGCCGGGGACAGTATGGCCGGCCGCCACGCCCGGATCAACCGTGGAGAAGCCCGCTTGCGCTCCCGCCGGGGACGACGCACACCGGGAGCCGATGCCGCGACCCCGCGGGGAGCGGAGGCTCTCAGCGCCCCGGCTGCACGTACTCGCAGAGCACGGCGACGCCCTGCCCCCCGCCGACGCAGAGGGTGGCGATGCCGAGGGCGCCCCGCTTGCCCCGCTGCTTCAGTCGCCCCTGGAGCGTCATCATCAGCCTGAGGCCGCTGGCGCCCAGGGGGTGACCCACGGCCAGCGCCCCGCCCCACAGGTTCACGATCGTCGGGTCGAGCTCCAGCTCCTTCCGGCACGCCAGGACCTGGACGGCGAACGCCTCGTTCATCTCCACGGCCGCCACGTCTCGCCAGCTCAGGCCGTTGCGAGCCATGAGCTGCCGGACCGCCGGCACCGGGCCCAGCCCCATCACCTCCGGCGCCACGTGGCTGGCCACGGCGTCGATCACCCTGAGGCCCTCGGTCAAGCCGCTGGAGACCGCTTCGGATTCGGCCAGGACCACACCGCAGGCGGCGCCGTCGCTGAGCGGCGAACTGGTGGCCGCCGTGACGACGCCGCCCTCCCTGAAGGACGGGGCCAGCGACGCCATCTTCTCCCGGTTGGCAGGGTGCCTGATCCCCTCGTCGCGGGTGAGCCCGGAGGGCGAGCCCGAGGGGGGCTTGGGTGGCGGAATGAGCGAAGCGAAGGGCCCCCCATGTGGAACGATCCCGCCCGGCTCGGCCGCGGAGCTCGCGACGCGGTCGAGCCCGGAGGACGAGCCCGTGGGCACGATCTGCTCGTGGTACCAGCCCGCGGCGTACGCGGCGTGGGCCCGCTCGTGACTCAGCGCGGCGCACTCCTCCTGGGCCGCGCGCGTCAGGTCCGGGTGGAGGGACGCCAGCTCCTCCGCGGTCTCGCCCATGGTGACGTACGCCCTGGGCGACGCGGCCGCCACCAGCGGCGACTCGGAGAACGCTCCGCCGCGCCGCGGGACCCGGCTCATCGACTCGACGCCGCCCACGAGGAACCGGGTCCCCCTGCCGCTCCTCACGAACGCCGCGGCGATGAGCGCCGCCTCGAGCGACGACCCGCAGAGCCGGTTCACCGTCAGTCCGGGAGCCGTGATTCCGGCCCCGAGTCCGGCCATGCGCGCCACGTTGTACCCCTGCTCCCCCTCGGGGTAGGCGCACCCCACCACCACGTCGTCGAGCCCGGCGCTCCAGAAGAGCGGGAATCGCTCCCGGTGGGCCTTGAACAGCGACACGAGCAAGTCGTCGGGCCGGATCTCGCGGTACGCACCCCGGTGAGCCGTGGCGAACGGGGTGCGCAGACCCGCCGTGAAGATCGGGGTGATCTCCGGCATCAGGACCCTCCTTGTAGCTGCTCCGGGGCCCGGAGCAGATCGCGAGGGATCTCGAGGTCTTCGAGCCCCACGCCGCTGGCCAGTGCGTGGACCTGGAACCTCCGGTCCCGCGGGAAGAACACCCCCAGGTCGGTCACGACCGTGTGGACCACCGCCACGCCGGTGAGCGGGAGGACGCAGCGCTCCACCAGCTTGGCCTGGCCGTTCTTGGCGAAGTGCGTCATCACGACGATCACGTGCTTGGCGCCGTGGACCAGGTCCATGGCTCCGCCCATGCCGGTGATCTTCTGGCCCGGCACCATCCAGTTGGCCAGGCTGCCCTCGACGTCCACCTCCATGCCGCCCAGCACGCAGAAGTCGATGTGCCCCCCCCGGATCATCCCGAAGCTCAGGCTGCTGTCGAAGAAGCTCGCCCCGGGCCGGACGCTGATCGTCTCCTTGCCGGCGTTGATCAGCGTCGGTGACTCCTGGCCCCGCCGGGGCCTCCCGGACATGCCCAGCACCCCGTTCTCCGACTGGATGACCAGGTCGAGCTCCGCCGGGACCATCTCCGCCACCAGGGTCGGCAGGCCGATCCCCAGGTTCACGCTGCAGCCGCGATGGAAGAAGCCGATGACCCGGCCGATCATCTCTTCCCTCGACCAGCCCTCCACCCGTTTCGGCGTGCTCATTCAATCCACGACCTTGAGGATCTCGATCTCGTTCTTGTAGTCCTTGCCCTGGAAGATCCGCTGGACGAAGATCCCCGGCAGGTGGACGTCCTCGGGCCGGATGCCCCCCGGCTCGACCAGCTCCTCCACCTCCACGACCGTGGTCCTGGCGGCCATGGCCATCAGCGGCGAGAAGTTGCGGGCCGCCTCCTTGAACCAGAGGTTGCCGTAGGTGTCGCCGCGCTGCGCCTTGATGATGGCGAAATCGGCCCCCAGAGGCAGCTCCAGCAGGCACGGCTTGTCGAACATCCGGACCTCCTTGCCCTCGGCGACCACGGTTCCGAAGCCGGTGGGGGTGTAGAAACCACGGATGCCCAGGCCGGCGGCGCGGATCCGCTCGGAGAACGTGCCCTGCGGGATCAAGGTGACCTCGATCTGGCCGGCCAGCATCTGCTGCTCCAGATCAGGGTTGCCGCCGACGTAGGTGCAGATCGCCCGGGAGATCTGGCGGCGTCTGAGCAGCTTGACCAGCCCCCGGCCGGAGTTGCCCACGTTGTTGGAGATGACCGTGAGGTCGTTCACGTCCATCTGGGCCAGGGCGTCGATGCAGTTCTCGGCGATGCCACACAGGCCGAAGCCGCCGCTCATGATGGTCACGCCGGACCGCACGTCGGCGAGAGCCGACCGGGCGTCGGCATGGACCTTCGAGGTGTCGCTCCGGTTCATCCGATCACCGTCCTCAACCGTCCCATCGCCTCCGAGAGCTGCTCCGGGGTCATCACCAGGGGCGGCGCCAGGATGACCATCTGCTCCTTGACCGCCAGGTGCAGCCCGGCGTCGATGCCGGCCCGCCAGGTCAGGGTGGTCCCGGGGGTGAGCTCGATGGCGGCCAGAAGTCCCTTCGCGCGGATCTCACGGACCGACCGGAGCCTGCCGATCGACTCGAGCTCGGAGGCGAAGCTGTCCTGGAGCGTCTTCAGGCCGTCCAGGAAGGAGCGATCCTCGAACCGGTCCAGGACGGCGCCCAGGGCGGCCAGCCCCAGCGGATGAGCGTAACCGGTGAGGCCGCAGCTGAGCACCCGGTTCTCGTAGTACTCCGCCACCTTCCGGTGGGTCCAGAGGGCGCCGAACGGCACGTACCCTCCGGTGATCGCCTTGGCCAGGCAGACGAAATCCGGGGCGATGTCGTAGTGGTGGAACGCGAACGGCAGGCCGGTGCGACCGAATCCGCACGACACCTCGTCCACGATCAGGAGAAGGTCGAACTGCCTGGCCAGGCCCTGGATGCCGGTCCACCACGTCGGGTCGGGCACGATGACCCCGTTCATCCCGGTGATCGTCTCCAGCACGAAGGCGGCGATCCGCCCCGGGCCGGTCCGTTCGATGATGGACCGGGTCTGCTCCAGGGTCGGGTCCTCCTGCGGCTCCGGGATCCGGACCGTCCAGTCGCCCACGGAGAAGTGGTCCGCGGAGCGCCAGTCGCCGGTGACCGAGAGGGCGCCCAGGGTGGCGCCGTGGTAGCTCCTTCTGCGGGCCAGCACCAGCTTGCGGCCGGTCATCTGCCGGGCCATCTTGAGCGCGTTCTCGATCGCCTCGGCACCGGAGACGGTGTAGAACACCTTGCCCCCCTCGAGCCTCAGCAGGCGGCACAGGCGTCGGGTCGTCCGGTCCTTGAGGGCGATGATCGCCTTGGGGCTGGCGATCGGCAAGGTGGAGAGCTGCCTCGTGATGGCGTCGGCGATCGGCCGGTCGGAGTGACCGAACGCGGCGTGGAACGTCGTGGAGACCATGTCGTAGACCCGCCGGCCATCGGCCAGGACGAGCTCCACCCCCTCGGACCGCTCCAGGGGCAGCGTGTCGGCGGACGACTGGGTGGCCCAGGTGACGTAGTACGGTCGATCCATGAAGAACCTGCCTGAAGGCCGTGCGAACAGGCGCTCGGAGCAGCGACAGAGTAGCAGGGAACCGGGCCCGGCACCAGTACCCCCAAGACCCGGCGCCTCGCCGGGTCCGAGTCGCGCCCCCGAGCGCGACCTCGATCCAGATCCCCTCCTCTTTCTTCTCTTTTCTTCTCTCTCCCGAGCGCGACTTCAAATGAACCCCCTCCACTTCCATCGTGACCTCGGATCCGGGCCGCCGCTTCGTCACAAGCCAAGCTCCGCGAAGCAGGTGGGGGATCCCGGGGTCCTGACCGCGCTTGTGAGCCCCTGAGGGGAATGATAAGCTGAGCCGGGAATTCGGGGCCGATCGTCGGTCCGTCGCTCTGAACTGACATCGAGGGGCGAAGGGAATCACCATGACGGAGAAGCCCCTGGAGACCGGGGCTCACGAGCCGCAGCTCGTTCGCGGCCTGGGCCTGCGCTCGGCCACCGCCGTGGTGGCCGGGTCGGTGATCGGCTCCGGCGTCTTCCTGGTGGCCGCCGACATCAGCAACGCCGTGCCGTCTCCGGGTGCGGCGGTCCTGGTCTGGGTCGTCGGCGGGTTCATCAGCCTCGTGGGCGGTCTGGCGTTCGCCGAGCTGGGGGCCATGCTCCCCGGCTCGGGCGGCCCCTACATCTATCTGAGGGAGGCTTTCAACCAGCTCCTGGGCTTCCTGTACGGCTGGACCACGGTGCTCATCGTGCAGCCGGGCTCCATCGCCGCCGTGGCGATCGGGTTCGCGCAGTTCGCCGGCTACCTCCTCCCGCTCTCCCCGTTCTACATCAAGTGGCTGGCATCGACGACCATCGTCGCCTTCACGGTCATCAACCTCCTGGGGCTGAAGAAGGGCGCCGGGGTCCTGGACCTGCTCACGGTGCTGAAGGTGCTGGCGCTGGTGGGGATCGGCGCGGCGGGCCTCTGGCTGCCGGCCCGCCACCCCGTGGCCCTGGTGGACTGGGCTGGGTCCACCCTGCCCGGCTTCGGCGTCGCCCTGATCGCGGCGTTCTGGGCCTACGACGGCTGGAACAACATCTCGTACGTCGCCGGCGAGGTCGAGAACCCGCAGCGCAACGTGCCGCTGTCGCTCCTGTCGGGCATCGCGCTGGTGGGCCTCCTCTACGTCATGGCCAACCTCGCCTACTACAGGTTCGTTCCGGTGGCGGCCATCGCGGCCTCCAGGTTCCCGGCCGCGGACGCGGCGCGGGCGATGGCCGGCGGCTGGGCCGTCAACGTGGTGATCGTGTCGGTGCTCCTGTCGACCCTGGGGTGCGTGAACGGGCTCATCCTGTCGGGCGCCCGGGTCACCTACGCCATGGCCGCGGACCGGGCGCTGCCGCCTGAGCTGGGCCGGGTGGAGCCGACCTACCGGGTCCCGAGCACCGCCCTGATCGTCCAGCTCGTTCTCGCCCTGGCGCTGGTCTGGACCGGACGCTACGATCAGCTGTTCACCTACGTGGTCTCCATCTCGTTCTTCTTCTACGGCCTCTCCGCCGTGGCGCTGATCGTCCTGCGGTACCGGAGGCCGGAGCTGGAGCGCCCGTTCAGGGTGCCGCTCTACCCCTGGCTGCCTCTGGCCTACGCGGCGTTCACCGCGGCGTTCTTCGTGAACGCCGTGATCGAGAAGCCGGTGGAGTCGCTCTGCGGCGTCGGCATGGTCCTGCTGGGAATCCCGGTGTTCCTGTGGCAACGGGCCAGGAACGCGCGTCAAGCGACCCCGCCGGCACCGTCGAGCGGTCCTTTGCAGGGAGCGGCTCGATCTGAGCCACTGCCGGGGTGATTCGAGCTGGCGCCGGGCCGGCCCGGCGCCCGACCCCGACGCTCGACCCGGTCGTGGGGTCCGATCGGAGAGCGCCCCATGAGGCGATTCCACCGGGTCCGCGTCTCCTCGCCGACGATCCTCTTCCGCGCCGTCCCGGTCTGGCATTCCGGTTGCGTGGGAGCGACCGACCCGAATCGTCCGATCAAGAGGAGGCACCCGCAGTGAGGAACGGCAAGCCTTTGCTGCTAGCCATAGCCCTGTGCACGATGACGCTCGTCGGCTGTCGGTCCAGGGTCGTGACGTACGTCTCGGCGCCGCCGCCGCCGCCGGTCACGATCGTGAACCCCGCCGTGACCCCCTCGGCGCCGACCACCACGGTGACGACCGGCGTGGCGACCCAGCCGCTCAACAGCGGCCAGATCGTGTTTCTGCCCCCGCCGCCCAGCACCGTCATCGTCCAGCCGATGCCGCCGGTGGTCGTGCAACCCTACCCGTTCCCGTTCCCGTTCCACCACCGCCATCGCCACCGCCGCCCGCCGGTGATCATCAACATCATCAACACCGCGCCGGTGACCGTCGCCTCGACCGCTCCCCAGGCCCCGACCACGACCCAGGCCGCCGTCGTCAAGTAGTCCAAGACCCGGCGCCTCGCCGGGTCCGAGTCGCGCCCCCGAGCGCGACCTCGATCCGGATCCCCTCCTCTTTGTTCTCTCTCCCGAGCGCGACTTCAAATGAATCCCCTCCACTTCCTTGGTGACTCTGCAGCCAGGCCGAGGCCTGATCACAGGCCCGACTCCGTGAAACAGGCGGGGGTTCCTGCACAGACCATCGGACGAGGAACCAGCATGTCGTCTC
>JACQZM010000054.1:0-6615 GCA_016213885.1 Candidatus Rifleibacteriota bacterium
CGGCGAAGATCTTGAACTCGGCAGGCCCCAGACCCTCGATATAGGCGACGAAGACGTCCAGCGCCGCCCACGCCTCCTTGTCTGCCGCCGAGATGATCGTCTGCCAGAGCCGGTCGAAGTCGCGACGGAGCGCCTGCTTGTACCTCTCCACGTTGGAGCCCGGCATGTTCTGCACGCCCACGAGATAGCTGTAGGTCAACCGGACGTGCTCGCACATGTCGACCATGAACTTCGGCGAGTCCGGATCGACCACGTTGATCACGGGCTGCACCGAGAGAGGCGCCGCGCTTCCGGTGACGGTGTGGGCCACCGAGATCAGCGGGCTGTAGCCACCCGGGATCGCCGGCACGGCGACGTCGGAGAGCTTGATCCTGAGCAGCCCTCTGGGACCGCTCGGCTCGAGGTTGGCGGCGGAGATCAGCGCCCCGTTCTTCTTGATCGTGATGAACGCCTGGTCGAGCGGCTTGTCGCCGACGAACACCTGCATGGAGCGGACCGTCTTGGCCGAGATGGGCCACCGGGCCGGGAACTCCACGGTGATGTCGCTCACGGGCTGACCGTTCGCGTAGATGAACAGCTCCATCTCGCCGATGTTGCCCCCGGGGAGCGGCAACTCGCTGACCACGACGATGGCGCTGGTCTTCGACGTCTTGCCGTAGAGCCGCTGGAACTCGTCGCCGAACCAGGCGGCCAGCTCCCGGTCCCACAGCACCACCAGGTTCTCGTCGTTGGCCGTGTCGCCGTTCTCCGAGGTGTTCTCCGACCCGGTGACCACGGCGGCGTCTTCGGTCCCGGCATCGATGATGAACATCTTGTGGTGGAACTTGGCGTCCGGATGGTACCAGACCACGGTCGGGACTCCGGCGCTGGTGAGACTGGTGAACACCCCGTAGGGGCCGGTCGACCGGTAGAGCCGGTGATCCAGGATCCCCTTGACCTCGACGCCCTCGCGGGTCGCCTTCTGGATCAGAACGTCGCTGACCGCCTCGCTGGTGAACGCGAACTGCATGAAGTAGATCGACTTCTTGGCCCGCTTGAGCAGCTCCACGAGCCTCTTCTGGGGCCTGTCCTCCGGCGCGAACAGGGCCTCCACCCGGCTCTGTCCCACCATCACCGCCTGCTTGGCCTGGTTCGAGCTCCGGCCGTCGCCGAACAGCTGCTTGGTGAACATCTCCTCGAACTTGCGGGCGTAGATCTCCGCGAGCTCCGGGCTGTCGAGCCAGACGGCGTTGTTGGCGTTCTTGAAGGAGCACGTGTCGGTCAGGTTGTAGGAGCCGGTCCAGACCCGGGCCCGGTCGGCCACGGCGAACTTGTTGTGCATCAGGGACCGTCGGCCCGCATCGTGCTTCACCGGGACGCCGGCGGTGGTCAGCATCCGGATGAACCTGTTCCGCCTGCGCCTGTTGATCTTCCCGACCTCGTCGGTCCCGTAGTAGTTCGCGTCGTCCACCAGGAACCGGACCTTCACCCCTCGCTTCTTGGCCGCCACCAGGGCCTCGGCGAGGCTGTCGAGCCGGAGCTCGTAGAAGGCGCAGTCCAGGGTCTTCTTGGCCTGGCCGACGAAGGCGATGAAACGGGTCTCCAGCCCCTCCTCGCTGCCGGGCCGCTTCGGGCCCAGCCACGCTCTGATCAGCCGTGGAGCGGCCATGGAGAACGCCGCTTCGGCCAGCACCAAGGCCAGACCGACGGCCACGAGGAACCGCTTCGACTTCGAATTCATGCGGACCGATCACCCGCCCGGAACGGGTCGCCTCCCCCGGACACACCGGACGTCGATGCTCCAGGGGACAAGCATCCCCTCCCGACTACGAGGTCGACCCCCTACAGGATGCACCCCATGGACATTTTTCTTCGATGATCCGCCGGCGACCGGACTTCCCGGAAGCGAAGTAGCCGCGGTGGCGGACGATCGGTTGCTGCAGAGTGTCTCGAGATCCTCCGCCCGCGTGCCCCGGTTCTCTCGCCGGACGCCCTGCTCGCCCGCGGGCGCGGCTGACCTCCGGCGGGTCACGAGCACCCGCCTTCCCAGGAGCGCACGATGCTCACGAGCGCTCTCACCCTCCGCGGATCGAGCTGGCCGAAGCACGAGCTGATGCCTGAGCCGACGACGAAGCTGTCCGCCAGGTCGACGAACCCGAAGACGGTCTCCGGCGAGATGCCGGTCGTGATCGCCAGAGCCACCGGGACCGGCACCGCCCGCGCGGCCTCGACCCGGTCCTTCGGCGGCGGCTGGCCGGCGCCGGGTCCGGCCGCTGTCAGCACGTCCACGCACCGGGCGGCCAGATCGGTCACTCGCTGCACGTGCTGGTCGGAGGTCGCGTGCGTCACCGCAAGGCCTCCGAAATAGAACCCCCGCCAGCGGCCTCCGATGAGCGCGCTCGTCACCTGCTCGGCGACCGCGCCGTCGGTTGCGCCCTCGGTCATCACGGGGGAATCGACCCAGACCCCCGCAACCTCGTCGGGAAGGTCTCGCAGTACTTCGAGCGGGGCCATGTCCGGGCAGCTGATCCCGATCCACCAGTTGGGGAATTCGGCGACGACCCGGCCGTGCGTGTCCAGCAGCTCCCTGGGATTCGGCCCGGGGGCGACCAGGAAGACGCCGTCGCAACCCGCTGCCCAGGCGATCTCGGCGTTGCGCAGGGTCTGGGAAGCCGACACCGCGTGGATGATCGCGAAGATGGTGTGACGACCCTGGAACCGGTCTCTGTAGCCGGGTCGCACCCACGCCGCCACGGCTGCCGCCACGCGAGATCGCCAGCGCGACGACCACTCCCGAGTCTTGAACCGTCTGCCCACGAGCGTCCCCAGCGCCGAGTCGAGCGACGCGTCGAGAACGCCCGCGTCGGCGGGCGCGATCTCGCCGCCCTCGTGCCACGCCTGGCCGATCTCGATCGCCAGGGCGACCGGGTCGTCGACCCCCGACAGCAGCCTTCTCCAGGCGGCGGGTGCGCCAGCGCTCGCCGCGTCGCCGATCCGGCCCGCGAGCTCGGCTTCGATCGGGCCGGTCTCCGCCTCCATCAGCCTCGCCAGCAGCCTCGCGATCGAGCTCCACAGCTCCAGCACGAGCGGACGTCTGCGGAGCTCCTGCTCGAACGCCCGTCGCTTCAGCGTCATCAACGGATCCACGGTGTCGCAGACGATGCCCAGGAACGGTGGGAGGAGCGCCCGGACCAGATCCGGCAGAGTGACTCTCTCGTCGGCGACGACGGGCTGACCGCCCACGGGGGCGACCGCCGATGGTGCGCCAGCCGCGAGCTCTCGAGCCCCCTCCAGCGCGGCAGCCATCTCGGAGGCCGAGGAGTGGCGCTCGGCCCCCGGCTTGGCCAGCGCCTTCAGCACGAGCTGGTCGATCCTGGCCGTCAGCTCGGGCCTGATCGAGCTGGGCGGGGCAGGCAGCACGAACTGGTGGGCGTGCGCAAGGTCGCCCAGGCTGGCGCTCTGAAACGGCGGGGTGCCGGTGAGGAGCTCGTAGAGCGTCGAGCCGAGCGAGTAGAGATCGCCCGCCGCCGACGGCCTTTCGCCCCGCCAGCGCTCCGGGGCCATCGAAACCGGTGTGCCCTCGATCACCCCTGCCTCCCAGGGATCGCGGTCGGTGCGGGCCAGACCGAAGCCGATCAGCACGCATCGCCCGTTCTCGCACTCGAAGATGTTGGCTGGGCTCACGTCGCCATGGACGATCCCCCGAGCGTGGGCATGCTCGAGCGCGCGTGCCACGTGGAGCGCGACCATGAGCGCCCGGTCGATCGTCAGCGGAAGGGTGAGAGCTCTGAGCGTGCGGCCGTTCAGCCATTCGAACACCAGGCACGGCTGCCCACGATCCGCCCTCAGGTCGACCAGGTTCACGAGGTTGGGATGGTGGAGATCTTCGAGAATGTGGCCCTCGTGGAGCAGCCGGCCCGTCGACGTCGGGCCGGACCCGGATTCGGCGCGGGGCAGCTTGACCGCGACCTGTCGCCGGAAGACCCTGGTGAGAGCGCAGAAAAGGTTGCCTCGGGCCCCCTCGTGGATCAGCCGTCCCTCCACGAACCGGTCGCCCAGCCAGTCCGGCAACGGGGAGGGCGAGCTCGCGGCGGCGTCGTGGGATGACGGGCGGGACGCCGTTTGCTCGACCACCTGGTGCGCTTCGCTCGGAGGTCGGGAGGTGTGCTGGGTCTGGTCCGCGCTGGCGCCCTCGACCGGGGGCCCAGGCTGGCCCGACACCTGTTCGACCGGCCGGGCCGGCTCTCGCTGCCCGGGAGACTCCTGGCCCTCCGTGGGCCCCGGACTCTGCGGCTGCTGCTCGGGTCTCCCGGCCGGCCGTCGCGGGGGGCCCGCGGAGTTTCGAGGCTGATCGCTCGTCGCCGCCTCGGGGACGGCACGCCGGAGGCTCAGCACGAAGTCGTGGGCGGACAGGTACCGGTCCGAGATCCTCCTGGCCAGCGCCGTCTGGACCACCTTCGCGAGCGGTTCCGTCACGCCGGGCACCAGCTGCTGGATCGGAGGCGGGGCCACCGCGAGCGCGGCTCCCGGCGGAACCTCCCCGTGGGGGTTGGCGAGCGGGTGCTGCCCGGCCAGCATCTCGTACAGGATCAGCCCCATCGAGAACAGGTCGGACGCCATTCCGGTGGGCTCTCCCCGGATCTGCTCGGGCGACATGTACTTGTACGAGCCGACCACCGCCCCGCTGTCGGTCAAACCGGTGGCGTCTCCCCACGACTTGGCGACCCCCAGGTCGCCGATCTTCGCCTCGCCGGAACCGGAGAGGAGGATGTTCTCGGGCTTCAGATCCCTGTGCACGACCCCGATCCGGTGGCACGCGCGCAGACCGGCCAGGCAGTCCAGGGCGAGCCGCGAGCCCTCGATGGGGTCGAGGCGGGCATGCCTTCCGAGGTACTCCCGCAGCGTTCCCGCCTCCAGCAGCTCGATCGCGAGGTAGGGGTGGCGGCCGATCTCGCCCACGTCGATGACCCGCACGACGTTCCTGTGGTGGATCTCGAGCAGAAACCTCCCCTCGCGGCGGAACCTCGTCAGGTGCTCCTCGCTATCCAGCCGCCTCAGGAACTTGACCGCCACCGGGCGGTCCCGGGTGAGCTCCAGCGCCCTGAAGACGACTCCGAAGCCGCCCACGCCCAGCACCTGCTCCAGCCTGTACTTCTTGAGGAACTCGCCGGAGAGGGAGATGTGCGTCTGGGTCTGGTGGATCCCGCTGCGATCCCTGGTCAACAGCGGAATCCGGGTCAGGTCCTCGGGAACGAGCAGAGCGCCGCACGCCTGGCAAGAGAGCAGCTCCGAGCCATCGGGAGCGGCGATGACATCCTGTCCGCAGGAGGGGCACCTCTGAGTGGACATACGATCGAGCTTCTGCGATGAGATTGTAGCACCGGATCGACGTTCGAGCTTGAGCCTGTTCGCCAGACTCGCAACAGGCACGAGGCTCCGGCTGCTCCGCCGGTCCCGGCGCGTCCACCGCCCGGCGATCGCGCGACCGGCCGGCGCCCTCGATGGCCGGCCAGAGCCAGGCCGGATCCCGGCTTCGCTCCATGATTCTGATCCGGTGCACGCCGCCCGACTTCGCTGTCGGGGGGCCCGTGGGGTGGTGCGGGATCCCCCACCTGTTCCGGAGAGCATGGCTCGTGACGAAGCGGCGGCCCGGATCCAAGGTCACGATGGAAGTGGAGGGGGTTCACTTGAAGTCGCGCTCGGGGAGCGATTCTCCAGGACCAGTCCGGCCAGCCTCCCGGGCGTGAGCAGTATGGAACCGAGCACCGAGCCCACCGGAGTCCGGGTGAACGCGTGATGGAGCGTCCGGTTGTGGTGGATGTAGAAGAGCTCCACGAGCCGGATCGCCTCGACCGCGTCTCCCTCGGTGGCGGCGCTCCTTCCGTCGGAGGCGGCTGCGGCCCGGGCATACCATCTCACCAGCGCGTAGGCCGCGCCGATCATGAGGAATCCCTGCTCGACGCCGTAGTCGGCCAGCATGGCCCGGCTCAGATGGAGGTTCAGCAGGTAGCGACGCAGCACCGTCGTCGGGGTCCCGGGGTCCCACTGGACCGATCGGAGCACCTCCAGGTCGATCGGCCCCGAGGAGAGCGCCGTCCGGATCGTCCCGCGGCCGCTGATGAGGCTGACCGCGTTCCGGAGGATCGAAGACCAGCCCTGCGAGGTGGGCAGCCCCACGAGCACGAACGGCGCGCAGAGCAGACGAGCGTCCCGGGCGTTCCGGAACGGACGGATCGTTCGCTCCAGCTCCTCCTGCGCCGCCGGCCCGCTCAACGAGGCCAGTGCGTCCTCCACGGTGCCCCCGTCCGCCAGCCGCGAGCTCACGCAAGCGTTGACCCTGGCCCCGAGGGCCAGCCCGCGACCGAGGTCCGGAGAGTCTCCCAGGATCCCCGCGAGATGCGCCTCCAGCTGTTCGTACGAACGCCCGTCCAGATCGTGGGTCCCGAGCCTGTACGTGCCGGGCAGCGGCAACGGCGCCGCATCCTCGTCGAGCTGCCGGATGTGCTCCTCGTGCCCCGCTCCCCGGTTGGCCAGCACCGCGGGGCAGAGGTAGCTCAACCGCACGGTGGCCGGGCCCGTTGGAGCCTGATACGTGGTGAACGGACACCAGCGGCAGGGCGGCGGCGACCCCGCGAG
>JACQZM010000054.1:6700-7375 GCA_016213885.1 Candidatus Rifleibacteriota bacterium
GTCGAGCACGCACACGTTACCCTTCTCCAGGAAGACACAGGCGGTGCCGACCTGACGGATGAGCATTCCTCCTGTCCGGCGGTCGACCTCGAACGGATCGTCCCGCCCGTGGGGCTTCCCCACGGCGGCCCGGATCGATGCTGCCAGTTCCGGCGTCACCGGAATCCGCATGTGGTGGCAGCAGCGACCGCAGCCCTCGCAGGAGTGGCGGTGCTCTCCAGGAAACCGGTACTCTCTCGACGCCACGGCTCCCTCCCACGGGTGGATCGCCGTGACCGACAGTGAAGGCAGGGTCAGGGCGCAAGCTCCCCGACAGAGGGTAGCACAGGCTGCACTCGCCCGTGGTACCGCGCGTGTCGATGGGGGCCCACCGTCGGGCGGCGTCTTCGGCCCGCGCATGAGCGCACAGCCGTCCCTGTTTCACGGACACGAGCGGAGCCGGCAGTGGTGGTTGCAGCGATGGGCCATCTCCTGCACGGCGGCGGGCGGCAGAAACAGGGGGGCGCTCCGGCCGCCATCGCTTGCGGGCGCACGCCCCGCCGGATACCATGGATCCGTCCCTGAAGACGGGGACACCTCGATGGACTGGAGGACCGCGATGGCGGCGAGCCGCAAGACGTGGATCCGGGTCGTTCTGGCGGTGTTCGGCGGCGTCGTGCTGCTCGTCGTCGCCGA
>JACQZM010000054.1:7460-13012 GCA_016213885.1 Candidatus Rifleibacteriota bacterium
ACCGCCTATCGCCTCCTCCGGGCCAAGGACCTCTCCAAGGAGATGGAGAAGGAGGTCATTCCTCAGCCCGGACCGCCCATGAGGGCCGACAAGGTGGTGGGGGAGCTCCTCGCGGTCTTCCGGTCGCTTCCGGCCGGCAAGAACCTGTGGGGCTTCGGGCAGGGCCCCGACATCAAGGAGAGTCCCTCTCTGGAGGACGCCACCCGGGCGCTCGAGGCCTCGGTCTCGCTCCGTCGCAAGGTCGTGGAGCTGGCGCCGGCGGATCTCGAGCCCGAGGGAACCACCTGTCTGCTCAACGAGAACCACTCGTTGCGGGACCTCCGGGCCATGGCCAACCGCCTGGCGGAGGACGTCATGTCACTGGCCTTCCTCAGGCAGACCCGGGAGGCGCTCGACGTGGTCGAGGCGGGCGATCGTGTCGCCCGGATCGTGGGACGCGGGATCTCCGGCTGGTCCTCGCTGATCTCGAAGATGATCTGCATCGCCTGTCGCGGTCAGTACACCAGGGCCACGGCCGAGTCGATCCGCCGTCACTTCTTCGGTCCCGAGGATCTGGATGCCATCGACAGGATGCTGGAGCGGATGGCCAGCCGAGAGGTCGATCTGGACCCGTCGGTGACCGCCGAGTACGACATGGCGGAGCGCGCCTTCCACGCCTTCGATCGGCGGATCGGCCTCCTGAGGTATCCGCTGCGACTCTACTGGGGCGACGGCCGCGCGCAGCTGGCGAACCTCCGGAGGGTGTGGCGGGAGCAGAAGGGCCAGCCACCGTCGGAGGAGATCAGCCGCTACCACATCATGCTCTCCATCTGCGTCCCGAACTGCCGGCTGGCGAACCAGCGGTACATGGACTCGCTGAGCCAGCGTCAGGGGCTCGGGGCCGCCACGGTGCTGGAGCGAACGTTCCAGGCCCGCGGTTCCTATCCCGACACGGTGCCGGAGACGGTCCTGGACCCGACCACCAAGGCGCCGTACCGCCTGGGAAAGCGGGGATCCAGGACCATCCTGTACGGCCTCGGCTCCGACGGGCAGAACGACGGCGGAGAGCGGAAGAAGGACGTGTTGATCTGGGAGTGAGCGGCGCCCTTGGAGGACGCGGACCCCGGTCCAGCCTGGGTCCTGGACTTGATCTCGCCGAGCAGCCCCGAGAGGCTGCGAGGGTCCAGGCTACTGCGCCACGATCTGGAAGGGTATGGCCGGCAGCGATCCCACGGGCACGCGAGGCTTGACCGTGCCCGGACCGGAGGGCTCCTCGTCGGCCTCGAGGTCGGTCTTCCTCTCCCAGAGGACCTGCACGATCAGGTTGTCCTGGTAGCCCACCGCTGGCTCTCGATCGTCCGCCTTCAGTACCAGAGAAAGGCCCTCCGGCCCGACGGCCGCTGACTGGAGCGTCACTCCCTTCGGAGGGTCGGAAAGCTCGAATCGGATCTCCCGGAGCACCGGCACCCTGGGGACATCGAAGACGACGCGGGCCATGCCGCCCCGAGGGATCTTCAAGAGGCCGGGCTCGACCCGGCGGACGGTCGCTGCACCCCGTCTGCTGGCCGGGCTCGCCACGAGAAGGTCCGTGCACGGCAAGAGGTGCTTGAGCATGAAAGCCTGCGTCACCTCCTCGGCGGGAACGACGCGCCTGGTGACCCACCGGTCACCGATCCTCGCCCGCGCTTCCAGACCGAGCGCCACCGGTGGATCGATCGGTCCGGGGGGAACCGTCACGGTGACCCGGACAGAGTCTCGACCGCGGGGGACGAGCCCGCCATCGAGGCTGAATCCCGCGGGAGCGGCCTCGAGCGCGAGCTCGATCTCGCCCTCGAATCCGTCCCTCCTGAGCGCGCGGACGCCGAGCACCACCGAGGGGGTGGGCGGCACGTTCACGCTGGAGGGCGAGACGAACACGGAGAAGTCGGGCCTTGGCGAGGAGACGCGAAGGTCGTACCTGAGCCCGGCGCCCCCGTGGTGCTGCGCATCGGTGAGGCGCACGAAGTACTCCCCGTCCGCGGGCAAGGTTGCAGACACGTGGGAGTCCGCGTGGTGCGTCAGCAGCCCCGCATCCAGCTCCTTGTGATCATCGTTCCAGGCGAGGACGCGCCCGGAGGCGTCGAGCAGCCTCAGCAGGGAGTCCAGAGAAGACCCCTTTCTGCGGGCGATGACCTCTGCCACCACCTGATCGCCGGAGCGGCCGTGGAACCTGAACAGGTCGACGTCGCCGGGCTGCCCGATCGTTCCGGAAACGACCACCGGCAGCGTGATCGCCTGGGCGTTGCCTGGTTGGTCGTCCGGCTCGACCTCCTGGATTCGAGGCAGCAAGTTGACCGTCGAAGCGGCCTCGACGTCGTCGGCCGCGACCGGCGTCGTGACGGCGGATCTGGTCGCGGGCGCGTCGGGCGGCTCCAGCGCCACGGAGATTCGATAGACGAAGTCGAGGCGCCCGCGATGGAGCGCGTCGCGAATCTCCAGCTTGTACTCCCCGTCCTTCGGAACCACGTACTGGAGCACCGGGTCCGGGTCGAAGCCGCTGTCGTCGGCGCAGGCCAGCTCGTCTCCGGCGGAGTCGTGCAGGGATAGCACGGCCTGGAAGCAGCCCGGAACGGCGTCGGCCAGGAACGGATCGAGGCGGCGGGCCTGCACCTTGGCCACCACCCTCTGGCCCCGTGCCGCCCGGAACCCGAAGGCGTCGACGTCTCCGGCCAGGATCTGCCCGTTCAGCACGGCCGGAAGCTCGACCTTCGGCGTGTCGGACCAGTCGGGGTTGTTGGGCTCACGTTCGAGAACCTCCGGCTTCCGATCGACCTGGAGCACTATCGGATTCGTCAAGCCTCGCGGGGTGAGCAGGCGCAGCTCTCGATCCCCGGGAACCGCCGAGGCGTCGATGGTCACGTCGAGGATCACCGCCTCCGCGAGCTGGGCGTTGGAGAGCAACCGGTTGGGCTTGCGCAGCTCCCCGACGACGTACACGAGCTCCGCGCGGTTCATCCTCTCCAGGCTCTTCAGCAGAGGGTGCTCGAGCTGCGCCAGGATCTCCGGATCCGGGGGGAAGATCAAGTCGTACGCAAAGACGAGCGGCCGGCGGAGGACGCCGCGCACCCCCCCTATCGGAACCGCCCCCGGCGGCATCTCTCCGGCGCCCGGGGACGGGCCATGCATGTCCGGGCCCGCGCTGCCGAACACGGCGGAAGAGCCGCCGTCGTCGCCCTGGGTCGCGGGGGTCGCGGCGAGGTTCTTCTCGAGCCGTCGCTTCAGGGCTGCGATCAGTCGCTCGTCTCCGAGCCGGGGCGTGGGAACGTACCGGACGACCGCGGCCCGCACCCCGTCGCCGGAGACGTACGCTCTGCGGGTGTCCTCGAGAAACTGGCCACCCGCGCTGACCTGGATGGTGGAGCCCTGCCGGCCGCCGGAGGGGTAGAGATAACCGAGGTGAGGGGCTCTCGAGGCCGGCTGGGCCCAGGCGGCGGTCACGCACACGGCCAGCGCGACGAGGTACCGTCGATCGAGAGCCATCCTGCTCATCGGCCCCTGCTGCTCCTCATGCTCATGGAAGCTTGCCTGCCTGTGCCCCGGCGCGGGCGGCGACCTGAGCGATCGCCATCGGGTCAAGACATGATACGCCATCCGGGCCATCGAATCCCACACGCTGACGTGTGCATCCGGTCGATTCGCACATGGCAGCGTCGGTGCTTCCGATATGTCGATAAAGCATGGAGGTGCGCCCGTCTTCGGGCGAGATCCCTGGGGTCGTCCCTGACTGCGAGGTGCGCGATCACGAGGCGATCGGGCCTTGATCCTCGGGTCGGCAGATGACAGGCTCGGTGGTGGTCAATGGGTAGGGTCGAAGATGTTGGAACCCGTGAGCAGGACAACGCCCGGGGGAAGGTCCGGGCGACCATTGACCGCGATCACGGCCAAGGCGAACACGAGCTCACGATCCTCTTCCGCGCCGGGAAGCTGCGGACGGGGTCTGGCGAGGAGACGCCTGGCTTCTCCTTCGACGGCCTCCGCGGAGAGCGCCTCCGCTGACCACTTCGTCTCGCCAAGAAGCAGTCTCGCCCCGTCAAGAGACTCGGCCACGAAGTCCCATTCGCAGGCGAACTCCCTCTGCGGATCCTTCCCCCGGCCGGCCCACCAACGCAAGGCAGGGCCCCACGGTCCTGTGCGACCGATGGGGGCATCCGGAGAAAGCCTCGGAACGGCCAGGCGGGTAAGCTCCTCCCAGGCGGCCGATGCGAGACCCGGCCAACCCTGGCCGAGGAGATGAAGGCGACTCCGTCGCGTGCCGGCGACGAGAGCCGCACGGTGGGGTGCAACGAGTCGGAACCACAGGCGACAGAATGGATCCAAGAGCTTGTAGAGGCTCTGCTTGCTCGTCTTGGCCGACTTGCCGAATGGAACCTCACGGATCACAAGCCCGACCTCCTGCAGACGCCGGAGGGGCTCCGAAAGAGCTGTGGCCGGGCGACCGATGCGACCGGCAATCTCGGAGGCACGATGGGCACCAGCCCCGATGACATCGAGCAACGGTCGAATCTGAGCGATGGCTGGATCCTCCTCGATGATCAGGGTATTCGGCTCATCGTGAAGGGCACCCAGTGGGTCCAGGACCAAGTGCTCCACTTGATCCCGCGGGACCATTCCAAGGTCTCTGGACAGCTCCCAGTACTTCGGAATGCCTCCCCAAGCCGTGTAGAGGTCGACCAGTGCGGTCGGGTCGTCTACGCCAAATGCGGCACGAAGACACTCAGCGGGGAGAGGGTCGAGCTTCAGGATTTCGCGGGCACGTTGATACAGGGGTGACTCCCGGCCAAGGACGATCCCCTGCATCATGCGTTGGCTTGAACCGGCGATGGCGATGATGAGTCCGGCCTTCCGGGCGGCGCCATCGAGCCATCCCTGCAGCACGCTGGGGAGTTCAGGAGACGCCGCAGCGAGGCACGGGATCTCGTCGAGAACCAGCGGTCCGCGCCAACCGTCCCGTTCAGCGTCACCAGCGAGGCGTGCGAACAGACTTCGCCAGTCAGGGTACGAGACATCGGCGAAGCCAGGGAACTTCCGGGCGAGGGTCTCGGCAAGGTATCGACGCTGGAGGGGCGGAGCAGACGTGTCGGCAACGAAGTACAAGCCTCCGACCCTGTCAAGCCACTCGAGGAGGAGTCGGGTCTTTCCAACGCGCCGGCGACCGTGAACGACAGCAAGACCACCACCCTTGCTCTCCGTCAGGCGCCTCAGTCGTCCAAGCTCCTCCATTCGTCCCAGGAACTTCATGATGGTCGAATTATAGCAGATCGTATTATAGTGGCGTCTATAATCGCGGTCCGGATCACGTTGGCGCATGAGCCATCCCGCCCTCGCCCCGCCAAAAATCAGTATCTGACGAGCCGAGTCATCTTGACGAGGGCCCTCAAAAGGAGCCTGAGATCGGGACCGCACGGAAGGGTAGATGGGAGGAGGACCGGGGGACCCATATCGTCCAGCGCTCGAGCGTGCCAACCGCCGGAAACCATGACCCGGCCGCGGAAGATGGGGGGCTCTCGCATGACGGACAGCTTCACCCACTGGGT
>JACQZM010000417.1 GCA_016213885.1 Candidatus Rifleibacteriota bacterium
AAGAGGAACAGCAGGAGAGCCCAGACGGTCATCCCGAACATGGCGACGGAGATGGCGACGAAGCCGTAGTGGTACCACATGGTGACGCTGAAGATGCGGGTGAGGAGGATCTCGTACATCAGCGTGGCCAGGGTGACCACGAAGAGGCCGGCGTAGGTGCGCCAGGATGCTCGGGGTTCCACGATGACAGCGCCTTCCTTCGGGACGGGAGCGGGTGGGGGCGACCGGGTCGCCGCTCGCCGGGTCAGGGCGGCCACGATAGCATGGATCACGCTGCCGCGCCCAGCCCTGCGATCGGAGCAAGACCCGGCGCCTCGCCGGGTCCGAGTCGCGCCCCCGAGCGCGACCTCAATCCGGATCCCCTCCTCTTCCCTTCCCCCGAGCGCGACTCACCCCCCCCTCCACTTCCATGGTGACTCCGCCGCCAGGCCGAGGCCTGATCACAGGCCCGACTCCGCCAAACGGGCGCAGGATCCTGGCCGGACCCGGGCGAGCCCCCGGGGAGACCGCCTGGGCCGGGCCGGGACCGGTGGGCCAGGGGGAGACCGGCCGGGCGAGAGGACCGCCTCGACACCGAAGTACGGAACGAATCTCGACGCCGTCAGGACGTCAGGTAGTCGGCCACGGCGCCGACCGCTGCCTCGACTCCCTCCTCGTCGACCTCGAGGCTGGTGACGAAGCGGATGCCCCACGTCGAGGGCGGGTAGACCAGGATGTGCCTCTGCTCCAGGAACCTGACGAGCTCCTCCTCGCTCTTGCCCTGTCCACGGAGGTGACAGTAGACCATGTTGGTCTGGACGCTCGCCAGGTCGAGCACCACCCCGGGGATCCCGGCGAGGCGCCGGGCCAGCAGCCGGGCGAGCCTGTGATCCTCCTCCAGCCTGGCCAGGCCGTCGGTGAGGGCGACGATCCCCGGAGCGGCCAGCACGCCGGCCTGGCGCATGCCCCCTCCCATGATCTTCCTTCTCCGCCTGGCCTGCCGGACGAACTCCGCCGTGCCCGAGAGGAGGCTCCCCACCGGCGCTCCGAGACCCTTGGACAGGCAGAAGGCGACGGTGTCCGCCTGGGCGCAGATCTCCCGGACGTCGACCCCGAGCGCCAGCGCTGCGTTGAACAGCCGGGCTCCGTCGAGGTGCACCGGCACCCGGTGGGCCGCAGCCAGCGCCCGGACCCGGCTCATCTCCTCCACCGGCATGACCGTCCCGTCGGAGAGAGCGTTCTCCAGCACCACCAGCCCGGTGCGCGGACAGTGCACGTCCTCGAAGATGCGCAGTCGCGGCGCCACGTCCTCGGCGGTGAGGTAGGAGCGGCGAGTCGGGGTCACGGCCCGCACGTGGGCTCCCGAGAGCGCCGCCGCGGCTCCGGCCTCGTGCTCCACCAGGTGGGCGGTCTCCGACACGATCACCTCGTCCCCGGGCCTGATCAAGACGCCGATGGCGCACTGGTTGGCGAAGGTGCCGCTGGGGACGAACAGGGAGGCGTCCTTGCCGATCATCCGGGCGGCCAGCTCCTGCAACCGGTTGACCGTCGGGTCCTCCTCGCACACGTCGTCTCCCACCTCGGCGTCGCGCATGGCGTCGCGCATGCGCCGGGTGGGCCTGGTGCCCGTATCGCTGCGAAAGTCGTGTCGTCGAGAAGAAGAAGGGGACAAGCCTGAAAAAGGGGACATGGCGAATTCCACTCCGGCGTCGATTGTACCACCGGTCGGACCCGGCGCCTGGAAAAGGAGACCTGGCGAATTTCCCGGGAGCAAGGGGAGGGCCAGCCACCGCACCGGCCGATCACCGGCGCGGGCCACTGCCCGTCGTGCCGGGCCCGGCCGACGAGGGAAGGCGCTGGCCGAAGTGGTGCCCGACCACGCCAGCGAGCGCTTCGCGGGCCCCGGGGCACGACTCGACCACCGCGCAGAGGCTCTGGAAGGCCGCGTTTCGACGCCTCGTGGCGGCCGCCGCGCTCCTGTCGAGCGCCAGCCACCACCACAGCTCCGACAGGTACCGCGCTGCCAGCCGGCCGGTCGGAGACTGGAACCGAGAGGTGGATCCGAGGAAGCGCTCGATCTTGAGTCGATAGAGTCGCTCGGTGCCCGGCGTCGGGCGGCCGTGCCTGAACGCCGAGGCGACGGTCGTCGCATCGGCCAGGAGCGCTGCCAGGCGCCGGCAGGCGGTCCGCTCGTCACGGAGCAGCGCGTCGAGGGCCCGGGCGACCGCGACGAAGTATGCGGCGAGGAAGTCGATGCCGCCACGGTCGTACTCCGGCTCCCGCCAGTCCTGGAGTCCGAGCACGTCGGCCTTCGGCCCCACCTGCTCGCTCTTGTCGCGAGACCGGAGCCAGTCGTACCCGTGCCTGGTGCGAAGCCGCTCCCCCCAGGTCGTGAACAGGCGGGCGCGGATCCGGGCCTCGAGGAAGCAGGCGTCGATCGAGGCCGACGGACCTCCCGGACTGGCGATCTCGAGCGCGTGGAGCAGACGACGCATCGTGTCATGGAACGTCTCGAACTGCCGGACGAACCGCTCGAGATCGACCAGGTACTTCTGGTCTTGCCCGTAGACCGCGGCCCGCCCGATCGCGAAAGCCTCCTTGAAGAGACTATCCTCCGCCTCCAGCACTCTCTCGCACTCCGCGGTCAGCCCGGGGAGATCAGCCGACGCTTGCGACGCCGAGACGTTCCCGGGCGGGGCGGCGGGCCGTGGTCCCGGGAGGCGGAGCGTGGCGGCCAGGATCGCGACCAGCCCCAGAGCGGTCAGCACGCCGAGGGCCACCCAGCGGGCCAAGGGCCCGCTCGGGCGCAGCAGAACCGTCGAGTGAGGCCTGAGCGGCGCCGTCGTGATCGTCCGCTCCGGGTCCCGGGATCGCGCCGCCCTGCCGCCGCGACCGCCCGGCTGGGCGACGGCGCTCGAGAGCGCCGAGCACAGCTCGGCCGCGGACGCGAACCTCTCGTCAGGACTCTTGGCCAGAGCCCGCTGGATGATCGCCTCGGCCTTCCTGGGCAGATCCGGGACCCGGTCGCCGGCAGGCGGCGGTGCATCCTCCAGGTGACGCCGGAACAGCGTGCCGAGATTCGCCTCACGGAACGGAACCGTGCCGGTCACGAGCTCGTAGGTGAGGATGCCCAGGCTGTAGAGGTCCGCGGCGGGTGACACGTCCCGTCTCAGGAGCTGCTCGGGAGCCACGTACTCCGGCGTTCCCAGGACCACCCCGTCCGCCGTCTGGTTCCGCGGCCCATGCTTCCACTTGGCGATGCCGAAGTCGACGACCTTGTACTGCCCCGGCGATGCCTCCAGCACGTTCTCCGGCTTGATGTCCCGGTGCAAGATGCCGTTGGCGTGGGCGGCCTCGAGCGCCGAGGCGATCTGGGACGCGATGCCGAAGGCGGTCGGCCAGGGGACCGGCCCCGCGTCGATGAGATGGCGGAGGCTCTTGCCGGTCAGGTACTCGTAGACGATCCACGGAATCCCGGCTTCGAACCCGTGGTCGATGAGGACGACGATGTGCGGATGCGAGAGCGAGGCGGTGATCCGTGCCTCGGTCAGGAACCGCTCGACCTGCCCCCGGTCGCTCAGGATGGCCCGGTGGAGGATCTTCACCACCACGAGCCTGTCGAGGTCCACCTGCCGCGCGAGCCAGATGGAACCGAAGCCCCCGGATGCGATCGGTTCCACCGGGCTGAACCGACGGGAGCATCCGGGGGGGAACAATGTGGAGTCCGGTCGCTGGTCGTTCACTGCCGATCACCCGATGCTAGCACGAGGGCGCCCGGCGCAGCCCGTCCGGGACTCCCCGAGCGCGATTTCGATCGATCCGTTCCACTTCCGCGATGCGGCTCCGCCATCCGCCGGCCCGACACGATCGCTCGAAAGGGAGGTCCGCAGCAGGGAACGATCGTGCGGTGGAACAGCGGAGGCGCTGCGAGCCCGGCGGTCAGAGATACGACTTCAGGAACTGGCGGGTCCGCTCGTCCCGGGGCATGGTGAAGATGACGTCGGGAGGGCCACTCTCGACGATCTCGCCGCCGTGGAAGACCACGATCCGATCCGCGACCTGCCGGGCGAACCGCATCTCGTGGGTCACGACGATCTGCGTCATCCCCTCGTCGTCCAGCGCCCGCATCACCGCCAGCACCTCGTCGACCAGCGCCGGATCCAGCGCCGACGTGGGCTCGTCGTAGAGCATCACGGCAGGCTGCATGGCGAGACTCCGGGCGATGGCGACCCGCTGCTGCTGGCCTCCCGAAAGCTGCACCGGGTAGAGGTCCGCCTTCTCTCCCAGACCGACCTTGTCGAGCAGCCCCCGGGCCAGGGAACGGGCCTGCTCCCCGGGCATCCCGCTCACCACCTGTGGCGCCTTCATCACGTTCTCGATGACCGTGAGGTGCGGGAACAGGTTGAAGCTCTGGAACACCATTCCGGCACGCAGCCTCAGAGCGCGGATCCGGGCCTGGACCTCGGCGTCTCGAGAACCGCCGGGGCCCCGCAAGTCCAGGGTGATGCCCGCCACGTCGATCCGCCCTTCGTCGAACGTCTCCAGCCCGTTCAGACACCGCAGAAACGTGGTCTTTCCGCACCCCGAGGGGCCGACGATGACCGTGAGCTCCGACTGCTCCACGGTGAGCGACACGTTCTTGAGGATCAGGGTCGAGCCGAACGACTTCTTGAGACCTTCGACGACCACCGCGGGGGGCGGGGCCGGCGTGCCGGGCGTCGCGGACGTTCGGGATGGAGATGCTGTGGGGTCAGGCATGGCGGTAGGCCACGGCGAGCCTCTGTTCGAGGACCCGCGCGAGGCGGACGAAGGGGAGGCCCATGACGAAGTAGATGGCTGCCGTGATGAGACCGTAGACGATGTAGTCGTTGTAGGTGGCGGCGAGCTGGCCGTAGACCTTGGTCAGCTCCACCATGGTGATGACCGAGACCAGAGACGAGTCCTTGAGGAGCGCCAGGAAGTCGTTCGTCACCGGTGGCAGGGCGATGCGGACCGCCTGGGGCATGATGATGTGCCGGATCGCCTGGCCTGGCGTCATGCCCAGCGCCAGAGCCGCCTCCATCTGTCCGTGCGGGACGGAGAGGATCCCGGCGCGGTAGTTCTCCGATTCGGAGGCCGCGTAGTTCAGGCCGAGGCCGAGCCAGGCCGCCGCCAGCGGGGAGAGCTGGATGCCCAGGTTGGGAAGCCCGTAGTAGAGCAGGTAGAGCTGGATGAGAAGCGGCGTGCCGCGGACCAGCTCCACGTACAGCAGGGCGAACACGGAGAGCGGCCGGGGGCCGTAGAGCCTGAGAAGCGCCAGCGCGATCCCGACGACGATGGCCAGCGCCATCGAGGCCGAGGAGATGCCGAGGGTGGTGAGCGCGCCCCGGAGCAAGATCGGCATCGAGCTCACGTAGTCCGCGAACCGGTCGCTCAGCGTCCGCAGCTGACCGGTCTGGCGGAGGAACTCCTCGTAGGCCGGGGCCAGCTTGCCGCTCGGCCGCCTGTCGCCGAAATACTTGCCGGTGGCCTCGTTCCAGAGCCCCCACCGCTCGTAGATCGACCGCAGCACCCCCCGCCGCGCCAGGTCGTCGAGAGCCACGTTCAGCGCCCGGGCCAGCTGCACCTCTCCCTTCTTGCACGCGACGCCGTACCGGACCTCGCCTCCGGCATCTCCGGTGAACTTGAGCCTCGGGTTCGGCTTGCCGTAGTAGAGGGCGATGGGGTAGTCCTGCAGAACCGCGTCGCAGCGGCCGTTGGCCAGATCCATGTACGGCGTGTGCTGTCCCGGGAACGAGAGGACCTGCACGTCATCCATGGCCTGCAGGAGCCTCTCCGCCAGCGACCCCTCGAGGGTGCCGACCTTCTTGCCCCGGAGCGCCCGCAGGTCGGGAAGGTCCGGGTCTTCCCTGCGTACCGAGAGCTGCAGGGTCGACAGGTAGTAGGGCTGTGTGAACTCCACGGTGTGAGCCCGGTCCGGCGTGATCTCGATCCCGTTCAGCGCCACGTCGTAGTTGTTGGTGTCGAGACCGGGAAGCAACGACTTCCAGTCGTTCTGGACCATCCGGGCCTGCACGCCGAGTTTGGCGGCGAGAGCGGCCGCCACCTCCACCTCGAAGCCGACGAGCCGGGTCTTGTCCCGGGGGTCGAGGCAGACGTAGGGGGCGCCTCCCTCGGCGTCGGCGCCCCACCGGAGGATCCCGGTTCTCCGCACCAGCTCGAGCTGGTCGGCACGGGCCGCGGACGCGGCGACGCCGAGGACCGGAAGGACGAGAAGGACGAGGAAGCTCCGGAGGCGCGCCGACCCGGCGCGTTCACCGTGCCTCGAGCGTGATCTGAACGGCATGGTCAGGCCCTCCGGATCCGGATCGAGCGGTACGGACGGGAGCGCTCCCGGCCCTGCCACCGCCCGGGGTGCAACCTCTCCGGTACTCCCCGCTTCCGCCCGGAGTCAAGGGGTGTCGACGGGCCCGGCCCCGGGGCGCCTCCTCCCGGAGCCCGGATCAACGAGGTATCGGGCAGGAGCCGATCGGTGCTAGAATCGGGCCGCTGCCCCCCTGGTGAGGACGTGGACGACAGAACGAAGCTGGTGCCGATCGCCACCGCCGCCCTGGCAGCGACGCTACTGGTCGTCTGGGTCACGAACCAGCTGATCGTCCTGCCGGCCTTCGACGCGATCGAGGTCGAGCTGGCGCTCCGGGACGCCGGCCGGGCGAGCTCGGCCATCCGGCAGGAGGCGGAACACCTGGGGAACATCGCCGGGAACTGGTCCGACTGGGACGATGCCTACAGCTTCGCCGAGACCCGGGACCCGGCCTTCGTCCGGTCGAACCTCTCGGACTGGCGGGCGCTGGAGAAGAACTCCAGGCTGCACCTGTGCACGATCTTCGATCGCTTTGGACAGGTGCTCTACGAGCATGCCCACCACCCGGAGACCGGCCTGCCGGTGAGGCTCGCCGCCTTTGCGGGCGAGCCCGGAGGGCGAACCCGATCGAACGATCCCGCCCGGCGCGGCCGCGACGCCCGCGACGCGGCCGAGCCCCCGCCGATCTGGGCGACTGCCAAGAAGGTCCTGGACAGCGAGCTCTCCCGGGAAGGGCTGGTGCTGGTGGAGCGGGGCATCCTCCTCCTGACGATCCGCCCGATCATGACGACCCACGGAAGAGGGCCGGCCCGCGGAGTCCTGATCTTCGGGCGGTTCCTGGACTCCCGCCTCCTGAGAGCCCTGGCCAGCCAGGTGCGGGTGGCGCTGGAGCTGTTCACCAGCCAGGACGAGCGGCTCTCGCCGGAGGAGAGCGCTCTGTTGACGAGCCTTCCGCTGGCCTCGCCGCAACGCCGGCCGGGGCCCAGGGGAACATCGTTCGTCTACGAGACCCTGGCGGACCTGGCGGGGCGACCGATCGGCCTGCTCCGGATCTCGATCGGCGGCGACGTCTCCAGGGCCGGCCACCGCGTGGGCCACACCCTCCTGATGGTGCTCGGCCTGGCGGCCCTCCTGCTGATCGCCGTGGCGGCGGCCTCCGCGACGGTCCCCCGCTGGGGCGAGGCCGGGACGTTCGGCAGGGTCACCCTGGTCACCACCGGGCTCGTGGCGGTTCTGGGGCTGCTGCTCACGGCCGGCGTCTACTTCGAGATGCGACGATCCTCCCGGGCGACTCTGGAGGAGCGGTTCCGGGCGGTCACGGCGGAGCGCGCGGGCCTGATCCGCGCCAGGCTCTCGGAGAGCCTGCTGGAGCTCGACGGGATCCGCAGGCTCTACGACTGCTCCGAGAACGTGTCCCGGGAGGAGTTCCGTCGTTTCGTCACGCCGATCCTCAACGGTCGCATCTTCCACTCGATCGCCTGGGCGCCCTGGGTCGCTCACGAAGAGCGTGGCAGCTTCGAGCTGGCCGCCCGGACCGACGATCTTTCGGGCTTCGTCATACGCGAGCCGGACGGCAAGGGAGCCACCGTGGAGGCCCGCCAGAGGCCCACCTACTTTCCGGTGACCTACGTGGAGCCCAGCGCTCGAGGGGAGAAGGTGGTCGGCCTGGACCTCGCCGCGCTGTCCCCGCAACGGACGGCGCTCCAGCGGGCCGGCGACACGGGACAGCCGTGCGCCACCGATCCGCTCCCGTTCCTTCTCGACCGACCCGGCAGCCGGGAGATCATGCTCGCGATCCCGGTGTACCGGCAGTTCCCGGAGACCCTGCCCGCTGCCCAGCGATCCCGGGGCCTCAAGGGCTTCGTCCTGGGTGGCTTCGAGGCCGGCGAGGCGATCCAGGGCGCCCTGGATCGGGCGCGGCCCGTCAGCATCCCCACGCGGGTGATCGACCTCTCCGACCGGGCCGGGGAGGGGCTGGTCCACCGGCACGTCCCCCGGACCGGGATGGACCGTCCGGTCGACGATCCTCCCCTGGTGGATCGGCAGATCCTGCCTTTCGCCGGACGGATCTGGCAGATCGAGGCCCGTCCGGACGCCACTTTCGTCGAGAACAACTCCGACCGATCCTACGTCATCGTGGCGTTTCTCGGGCCGCTGCTGTCGCTATTGGCGGTGCTCAACCTGTACACCCTGTTGACGCAGAGGCGCCGGGCCGAGGCGCTGGTGGAGCAGCGCACCGCGGAGCTCAAGCAGACCGCCGTGAAAGCGCAGGCCGCCAGCCTGGCGAAGAGCGCTTTCTTGGCCAACATGAGCCACGAGATCCGTACCCCCATGAACGGGATCATCGGGACGGCGGAGCTGCTCCTCTCGTCCGGGCTCTCCGAGGATCACCAGCGGTACGCCGAGACCATCACCAGTTCGAGCCGGGCGCTCCTGGCGATCCTCGACGACATCCTCGATTTCTCCAAGATCGAGGCGAGGAGACTGGAGCTCGCCACGGTCGACTTCGCTCCGCGAACGATCTTCAAGGACGTGTCGGAGCTGTTCGCCCCGCGAGCCCGGGCAAGGGGGCTCGAGCTGGAGTTCACCCTGGACCCGGCTCTGCCGGAACGGCTGTGCGGAGACCCCTACCGGTTCCGCCAGGTGTTGCTGAACCTGGTGGGAAACGCGATCAAGTTCACCCTTCGCGGCCGGGTGGCCGTGTCGGTGACGCAGGAGCGCCAGCACGAACTGGGCACCGTTCTCGGGGTCTCGGTGTCGGACACCGGGGTCGGAATCCCGGAAGACCGCCAGGCCGGGCTGTTCGAGCCGTTCACCCAGGCGGACGGCTCGTCCACCCGCCGGTTCAGTGGAACCGGCCTCGGTCTCGCCATCTCCAGGCAGCTGGTGGAGCTCATGGGCGGCAGGATCGCCTTCGAAAGCGTCGAGGGACAGGGGTCGACATTCCGGTTCACCGCCGCCTTCCTCGCGGCGACCTCACCGGCTCCCCGACACGATCCGCAGCAGCCACCGCCGCGGCCGGCAGCGTCGAGCGAGTCCCGACTCCCCCTGGTCCCGGCCGGAGCCGACCCGCCGGCGGCGCCGACCTTCATCCTCCTGGTGGAAGACAACGCGGTCAACCAGTTCGTGGCTCTGGCCCATCTCAAGAAGCTCGGTCACGAGGTCGACGTGGCCATCAACGGCAAGGAGGCCGTGGAAGCGCTGGCGCGAAAGCGCTACGATCTCGTGCTCATGGACTGCCAGATGCCCGAGATGGACGGCTTCGAGGCCACGGCGGCGATCCGGTCCGGCCGCTCCGGTGCGCTGGACCTTCGGGTTCCCATCGTCGCGATGACCGCCCATGCCATGTCCGGTGACCGGGAGCGGTGCCTGGCCGCCGGGATGGACGACTACCTGGCCAAGCCGGTCCAGCAGGCCAGCCTGGCAGCCACGATAGAGAAGTGGATCGGACGGGCGCGCCGGGAGCGGCCACCGGGGGAGGCCGCCCCCGGGACGGTCAACGACTCAGAAGCTCCCTGATCCCGGTCACGACCGCCCTGGGCACCGTCGCCTCGAAGGTGACGGCCGTCGCCGTGGCCGTGCTCCTGACGCTCACCGATCGATCGCCGAGCGAGGAGACGACAGCGCCCAGCTTCTGGGCGGGCAGGCCTCTGGACCCCGCCGGATCCAGGGTCGAGAGCGCGGCGAGAAGACGACCAGGCACCACCGTGATCTCGAGCACCGAACGGGGAGCTGCCGCCTGGACCGGAAGCGAAGCGAACGACTCGATCTGGCTGATGCTGCTGGTCGAGATGGTCGTGAAGAGGTGGGGCCCCCTCTGCACCGTGTCGATGTACGCCAGGGACCTCCCCTTGTCGATGGCGGTCAGGCGATGGATCGTCGTCCTGTCGCGACCGGTCCGCCTGTCGAGCCGGAACGGCATCTCCTTCTCGCCGAGGAGCGGGATCGCCCCGGCCAGGGAGGCGAGGGCGTCGTCCAGCTTCCCGGCGAAGTCGAAGCTGCCCCGGTGGAAGCGGCCCAGGAAGATCGTCCAGTGCCCCGCCTTCGCCTCGATTCCGAGGGAGACCGCATCGGCGTCGAACAGCGCCGCAACGACCTCCCTGGTCGCCCGGGTGACGAGAGCTTCCTGGGCCTTGGACAGCGTCGGGCTGCCGGGCCGCTTGACCGGTCCGGCCGCGCCCCTGGCGGCCTGGGTCACGATGCCCTGGCCCATGGCGTCGGCGAGCTTCTGTGGCCACTCCCTCGACAGGGCCGAGGGGTACGTGCCGTGGATCTGGATCGGCACGGTGGACGGAAAGCGGACCCTGGACGCGAGCAGGTCGCCCACGGTCCCGGGAGGTCGCGACGAGCCGAGCAGCCGTAGCTCGTGGCCGACGAGATCGAGGTCCACATCGAGCCGGTCGATCGTCCGGAGGAGCGCCAGCGTGTAGTCGCGCCCCATCTTCTGCGCCTCGTTGAGAGCGGGGGCTCCGGCACCGCCGGGCGGCTGGAACAGCCTGTCGAGCGCCTCCGGGAACTGCTCGCGCACCGCCGCCGGGGTGTACTCGAAGTGGAGGAGCCGTCCGCGATCGGCGGCGAGAACGCGGGTCTGCTCGACCTGGACCGCTCTCTCGATGGTCGAACGGGTGCCCCCGAAGATGATGTACCCGGGCGCGAAGTGCACCAGGAGGCCACGCACCAGGTAGGTCTCCTTCCCCGGAGTGACGGGGCTCGAGCCATCCTTGAGGAGCTTGTCCTGGAAGGTGGACCCGTTCTGGGTGGGGAGGAAGAAGATGGCCTGGTGGTTCTTGCCCAGCGCGCGGCCCAGCAGCACCTGGACGCCCAGCGGCATCGAGGTGTCGACGCCGCCGAGGAAAGGGAACGCCCGGTCGATCGCTTGCTGGCCGAGGAACGGCGGCAGCGGCACCCCCCAGTCGGTCGCCCACCTCCCGACCGCCTTGAGCGAGCTCAGGGAGACGGTGGCGTACGGCGCCCCGACCGGTTCGACGGTGTCGGTGGACGTCGAAGGCGCCGCGGCCGCGACGCCTGCGAGAACCAGCAGCACGACCAGCGACAGAGCCGGTGAGTTGCCTTGACCACGGTTCATGCGACCTCCTTGGCGAGGACCGGTGCCGGTCCCTCGATGGTCGCCACGGGCGGCCCAGCCGCGCTTCATCTCCAGCACGGCATCGAGCGACATCTCGACCTCCCCGGTGCTTGCGCCCATGGATCGACGCTGAACACTCTATCACCTGTCGGGCCCGGGGCGCAGCGGACCCACTGACGAGCCGTGCCGGTACCGGCTCCATGTTTGCCGATCGCCAGCGAGCGTTCCTCCCGGCCCGCTCGGCCAGGGGCGGTGACCACCGCCGAGAGCCCGCCCCGGACAGACGCTGCTGGCGCGACCCACCGCTCCTGAGGTAAGAACCTATCGAGGAGCCCGGGAGGCACCGTGGACGCGAAACCGTATCGAACGACCAGCTGTCCTGCCTGCAAGCGAATTCTCGCGGGCAAGCTCTCCCGCTGCTTCTACTGCGGCGCCTCTCTGGAGGCCCGGACAGCCCCGGAGTCGTCGTCGCCCGAACGGTGCTGCCCCCGCTGCCACCGCAAGCTGTTCTCGGTGCCGGGCCAGGGCCTGGACGTCGAGGCGTGCGCGGACTGCGGCGGTGAGCTCTACTCGACGGCGGACCTCATCCGGATCGAGGGCGAAGACCCCCCGGAGGCGCAGTCGATCCCGGAGCTGGTGGACCTGACCCCTTCATCGAAGGACAGGGTGCCGCCGCTGCGATGTCCCCTGTGCTCTCACGAGATGGACACGTTCGACGTGGTGGCCATCGACCGGGCCCAGGTCGACGTCTGCCACGATTGCGGGGCCGCCTGGGTCGACGGTCACGATGCCGGCGCGGTCCGCCGGAAGGTGCGAGAGCATCTGCCGCGACCCGAGGCCGGTCGGCGGTCGAGCTTGCGGAGGTCCGTGATCCCGAGCCGGGACGACCCCAACATCATCGACCTGTCGGATCTGCTCCGTTGACCCGGCGCCCGCCGCCGGTCGACGGGCCGGAGCCGGACAGCGGCAGCGTCACCGTGAACCGGGTGCCTTCTCCTGACCGGCTGGTCACGGCGATCGTACCACCATGAGCCTCCACGACGCGCCTCGCGATCGCCAGGCCCAGCCCGTGGCTCTTCTCACCCGCCGTGGGCCGGGAGCTCCCCTGGTTGAACTCCTGGAAGATCCCGGCAGCCTCGCCCTCGCGAACGCCGCACCCCTGGTCCTGGACCCACAGGTGAAGGGAGTCGGCCGAACGGGAGGCTCCCAAGGTGACGGTGGTGCCGCGGTTCGAGAACTTGAAGGCGTTGCTCAGGAGGTTGTCGAACACATGCTGCAGTCGCTCCTTGTCGAACGGCACCCGATCCAGGTCGGGGGGGCAGGACACCTCGAGGGCGATGCCCTTGGCCCGGCCGGTGATCTCGTTCAGGGTCGCGCTCTCTCTCAGAAACTCCGATACATCCACGTCGGTCGGCTTCAGATCCAGCCGGCCTTTGCGGATCGCGGCGACGTCGAGAAGATTGTCCACGAGGCGCAGCATCCGGTCCGCGGTCCTGGAGATTCGCTCCAGGGTCTCTCTCTCCCGCAGCCCCGGTTCGGCCTCCAGCAGGAGGTTGGTGAAACCGTAGATGACGGCCAGGGGGCTCCTCAGATCGTGAGCCACCATCCCGAGGAACCTGTCCTTGGTCTCGCTCGCCGCCTCGAGCTCTCTCGTCTGCCGGGCCAGACGGGTCACCAATCTCCAGACGAGGAAGTACAGCAACGCCAGCACGAACAGGACCAGCGCCGCCGTGACCAGCGCCATCCCCAGGAGCGTCTTGTCGAGAGCCGTCTGCACCGGGTCGTACGCCGTGGTGATGCTGATGCCGCCGCGCACGTCGCCGACCCTGTAGCCCTGGGCGGTGTGGCACGCCAGACAGGAGGCCTCGGTATGGAGCGGCTTCATGAATCGGTGGACCGCGCCCTCCTTGCGGCGGACGACCTCGATCGCCGCGGGGCTTCCGCGCTCGAACGATAGCAACGCCTGGCGCTCCCAGGGATCCGGAGCGTTCTGCGGGTTCTTGGGCTTGAGGCTCCGGATGCCGAACCGGACCGCGGAGCCGGCCTCGGCATACTGGGAGATCTCCCGGACCATGGCCGCCGGGGTCCTGAGGGTGTAGACCCTTCCGTTGACGTCGGTAATGTCGGGATCCGCCAGGAACGGATTGGAGAGCTCCCCCGGTTTCTTGAGCGTGTAGACCCCACCGTGCTCGGAGCTCCATTGCCTGGTGAGCACGAGCTGCCTGAAGATCGAGTCGGCAGCCTGGTCGGCCTGCCATCGAATCAGATCGGTCTGGCGCGACCAGAGGCCGAACATGACCAGGCAGATCGTAAGCGACAACCCCAGGCCGGTCGCCAGGATGTACAGTCGGGCCTGTTGCTCCATGGGAGTGCGACGGTAGAGATGAAACTGGTAAGGGACGTTCGTCGATCGAGGCAGGATGCGGCGTCAACAGCATACCAGTCGGTCAACGCGGGATCAACCGCGGTGAACCCCAGGACCATCGCTCCAAATCCGGAGTCGTGCTGGCGTGGCCAAGTGCCGGGGGTGACTTGCTGCTGTCATGGTCTTGCCGAAACGGCTCCTTCGATGTGC
>JACQZM010000432.1 GCA_016213885.1 Candidatus Rifleibacteriota bacterium
GCAGTTGGGAGCGCGCTTGAATGGCATTCAAGAGGTCGGGGGTTCAACTCCCCCCACGTCCACCAGCTTCCAGATACTGACCAGCCGCGGGTTGCAAGACTCGCGGCTGTTCGTTTGCAGGACCTTCGGAGCGGGACCTGTGCCCGTTTCCATGGCCCGCTTCTGCTGCGTCGAGCAGGGCCCGGGCGCGGGCCAGGCAGGCGGGCGACGCGTGCCCGTACTTCTGGGTGGTGACCCCGCTGGCCAAGCAGATCCGGAAGATCCGGGCCGACCGGATGCTCCTCCGCCCCTTCGAGGGTGCACCGTACCCGAGCCGGAAGATCTCTGTGTTCATCGCGAACCTGGCCGACCGGCGGGACCCTGGGGTGGCCAGGTCCTTGCGAGGATCAAGAGGGGGTTCGTTCGACGTCGGCGAGGGCGAGACTCGATCGGGAAGGACTTCATCGACAGGTTCATGCGACGCCCCTCGACCAGGAGCAGCGTCAGGGCTTGCGCCAGCTTTCAAAGCGCAGACCGCCGACCCGTGAGAACTCGTCCAGGTTGGGCGTGATCAGAATGAGTCCGGCTGCCAGAGCGTGCCCGGCCAGCAAGGTGTCGTAGGGCCCGATCGTACAGCCGCGCGCTTCCAGGTCGACCCGAACACGTGTGGCCTGTCGCGCCGTCTCCGCAAGAAACGGGAGCTCGTGAATCGTCTCCAGGAGAAGCCTCACCTTGCTTCTCTCTCGCTCCGGGCGAGCACACTTGCCCACGCCCGTGAACAGTTCGTAGACGCTGATCGTGGAAACGGCGACGTCATCCGGCAAGACCTTCCGGAGCCGCGCAACGACGTCTGGGCGGCCGCGTAGCACATCCGCACAGGTGTCCGTGTCGAGAAGGTACCGCAAGCTTGGCTCACCAGCCCGGGGCGTCCGGAAGCCCTCCTTGGGGGGGGCGCTCGAACTTGCCGTCTCTGATGCGAATGGACTCGAAGAACCCTTCCGGCCAGCTTCGGGACTTGACCGGCTCGAGGACCACGGCCTCCCCCTCCTTGCGGATGGAGACCTCGGTTCCTTCGAATCGAAAGGCCTTCGGCAGACGCACCGACTGAGACCGTCCGTTGAGGAACAGTTTTGCACGCGCCACAGTCCAAATGGCATATGCCAGGCCCCGTGTCATCGCAAGCGTCCACGGGACCCATGATCCGGCGCCTCGCCGGATCCGAGTCGCAAGACCCGGCGCCTCGCCGGGTCCGAGTCGCGCCCCCGAGCGCGACCTTCAACCTGATCCTCTCCTCTTTCTGCCTCCCGAGCGCGAATCCAACCGGATCCCTTGCTCTTCCTGTTCCTCCTTCCACTTCCATCGTGACCTTGGGAGAAAGGGGACGTGGCGAGTTTCCCCCGCGGGAGAGCCGCCCCGGACAGATGAACCTGATGCTCGCCGGCGGGCCGGGGTCGGCGGGCAGGCCCCGCCAGGGGCCGAGTGTCTCCATCCGGAGACCCGATGGGTCCGCGTTCTGAGACTCGACCGCGTGTCGCCTCACCGGCCCGGACCGGCGACGATGCGGACCGGGGTGCCCGGACGCGCGAAGGCGAACACCTCGTCCACATGTCCATTCAAGAGCGCCACGCAGCCCTCGGTCCAGTCCCCCGCCTTGCGGATGTCGTGGCCCAGGTTCTCGTCGGTCAGCGGCGCTCCGGAGAGCCTGAGCCCCAGACCGTGGATCCCGATCAGCCCCCCGAGCGGGGCCCACAGCGACACGTTCGCCGGATCGGCCCACAGCGAGCCGTCTTTTCGCTGCTCCGCGTCCAGGATCCTCCGGTAGACCACGGGAGAGACGAGCCCCCGGTCGAGGGCTCGTCTGGCGTGCGCGGCGCCCGGATAGGAGATGTCCAGGAAGCAGTGGAAGCGGTGCGGAGCCCGTTTCCGGGCCACGAAGAAGAGACCCTCGGGCGTCCGGTGGTCGCCCTCCCTCTGCTTGTCGCCGGGGACTCCACCGAACACGCAGGGGTACCTCTTCACCGCCGATCCATCGATCTCCAGCGTCAGCGTCCGGGCGCTCTTGTCGATGACGATCGCTCTCCGGTCGATCGACAGCCCCGGGTTGTCCCTCGTCGCCGCGTCGATCGCCTCGGCCAGCGAGATCGGTGGCTCGGCTCCTCCAGCTCGAGCCCGGTCGGCGTCGGCGGGTCGCCCTGCCGGGGGGCTCGCCGCCACGGCGGCGGCGCTCTCCAGCGAGGCGAACGCATCGTCGGCGCAGGCAGGCCGGGGAGACAGGGCCAGCACCAGCACCAGCGCCAGGCTCGCTGCCAGCGCTGCGGAGCGCAGCCGGCCGGAAGCGATGCGACCGAGAGCAGGGTAGATGTCCGAGAACGCATCGACGGTCACCCTTGCACCTCCTTCGACTCCCGCGTGAAGACGGCGTCGAGATCGGTTGTCGGAACTGCAGGTTCGATGCCAACCGCCCCGCCGCCCCGTGGACCGGGCCGGCGTGTGCCCTTTGGCCTCCTCCATTCCGAGAGCGTTCGCGACCAGATCAAGAGAGCAGCTGGGCCTGCTGCCGATCGATCTCTCTCCTCAGCTGCCGGGCCGTGCGCTTCAAGGGCGTAGGTGGGCTCGTCGTCACGCTCCAGGATATGACAGCGCAGGACTACGTGGAGAGCGACGCACTCGACCTCGATCATCTCTCGACCCGAGAAGCTTGAGCTCGCGCCGTTCTTCGGTATCATCCGAACGCAGGCACGATCTCACTTCGGAGGCTGCAGGGCATCATCGAAGGGCGCTCCGGAGCCGACGGTGGCGTGCTGGTGGCGGCGGTCGATAGGACCGGGCCGAGACTGCTCCCGGGGTGCTATGCTTCCTTCAGCCCCGCCGGGGCATCAGGAGGGCCGAGATGGCCGAGAAGTTGACCTGGGACGAGATCACCAGCAGATGCCCTGACCAGTACGTCTCCAGGACCAAGCAGGCTCTGGCCGGAAAGTCGGCCGCCGTGCTCTTCACCGGTGAGGGGGACGAGGGGACCTTCTTGCTTTGATCGCGACCCGGTTCCGGCCCGGCGGGAAGCTCACCATCAAGGCACGGCTCTGGGGCCCCTCGGGGGACCGGATCTGCCGGGTGGCGCTGCTGCTCGTCGTCGCGATCCGGATCGGTCCGGCCTGCGCCGACACGCTGGTCTTCAAGAACGGCGGCCACATCCAGGGGATCGTCACCGAGAGGGGAGACACCGTGACGGTCAGAGTCCCCGAGGGGACCATCGAGTACCGCCGGGACCTGGTCGCGGCGATCCGGCGCGGGTCCACCCCGCTGGAGGAGTACGAGAAGGCCCGGGCCGCCCTGACGCCGCAAGACGTGTCGGGTCACTACACCCTCGGGCTCTACTGCGAGCGGATGGGCCTCGTTGCTCAGGCTGCAACGGAGTTCCGCGAGGTCGTCGCCCTGCAGAAAGACCACACCGAAGCCAGGAGGAAGCTCGGCCACGTCTTCGTCAACGGCTGCTGGATCACCGTGGCGGAGGACATGCGCCGGAAGGGCTACGTCAAGGTGAACGACAAGTGGCTGAGCCCGCAGGAGATGGCCGCCCGACAGCAACAGCTCAAGGAGAGGCTCCGGCGTCAGGGCGCGGCCCGGCCCGGTGCCCGGACGGCGCCGACCCGGAGCCGGTCCGGCGCTGGGGCCGTCCAGCGGCCCGGCGAGCTCCAGCGGGCGCTCGAGCAGCAGCTCCAGGGCCTTTCGACGCTCGACCTGGAGACGATACGGGCCCGTCTGCAAGAGCAGCTGAAGCTGCTGAACCAGCGATGAGAGCCTGTGAACGAATCCCCTTCGTCGCGAGGCCAGTCTCACCACGGCTGCCAAATCTGCCGATGAACAGGCTAAGTCCTGTCTTTCACAAGAGTTGAAGTCGCACCCCGTTTCGTGCGGTTGCCCGGAGCGAGCCTCCAGTCCGTAGACCGGCCTGGGGCTCTCCTCGCGTCCGTCAGACCGCAGGAGCAGACATGCAGAAGGTCGCAGTACGCCGCACCGCTGTCTTCCTCATCGTTGCGCTCGTCGGGCAGCTTCTCCACCCGTGTCTGGCCCTGGCCGGTCAGAAGGAGTTCGACACGGTCCTGTCCGGGCTGCCGATCCTCCCCGAAAAGGCCAACGAGCCGTTCCCGATCGGGCTGGGCGACCAGGTCGCGACCATGGAGCTCCGCATCTTCCTCGACATCATGGCCAAGCCGGAGATGCTCGATCTCACGTTCGTCCCGATGGTCGCGGACGCCGTGATGAAGAAGAAGCTGGGCGTACGGATCCGCAACGTGACCAAGGGCGAGGCGTTCTCCCTGGTGCTGCAGCTGAACGAGCTCAAGGCGGTCCAGTTCAACGAGCGGACCGTGATCATCGTGCCCACCACCGACAAGAAGGAGTTCGGCCTCAAGACCCGGAAGATCTACCGGCTCACCCACGTGCTCCCGAAGAAGGTCAAGGAGTTCATCTCGCAGAACGCGGCGCTGAGCGCGATCATCCAGACCAAGAACATCATCCAGAACGACGACGGGCTCTCGCTCCTGGTGATCGACACGGAGCAGAACATCGCCCTGATCGACTCCGTGGTCGCCCTGCTCGACCAGAAGCCCAACAAGATCGAGGCGGTCATCAAGCTGTCGTTCCTCACCGGCACCGAGTTCACCACGGCGATCGGCCAGATGGGCACGGACGTGCAGCAGCGGATCAACACGAAGGCCATGTACTACTCGGAGAAGGGTCGGGCGCTGGTCGTCTACGACACGCCGGACAACGTGGAGTTCATCAAGGCGCTGGTCAAGAAGATCGACCTGTCGGCCAAGCAGGTGCTGATCGACACGTCGATCATGACGGTCAAGTCGGAGTTCGCCCGGCAGCTCGGCGTGAGGATGACGTCCACCGGTTTCACCGTGGACTCTCTCGACCGACTGCTGAACCAGAATCGACTGAACGCGTACCTGACCTCGACGAACCAGCTGACCAGCCAGGCGCAGATCACCTACCTGATCACCAAGAACGGTGGCCAGACCCTGGCCAACCCGAAGATCAGAACTCTCGACAACGAGAGGGCCTCGATCACCATCGGCGACATCATCGTGGTCCGGATCGTGTCGCAGACCCAGCAGCAGGCGATCACCGGCCAGTCGGCGGTCAGCCAGAACGTGACGCCCCAGGAGGTTCAGACCGGCGTCCAGCTCTCCGTGAAGCCCACGATCCATCACGACAAGACGGTGACCCTGGAGCTGACCGTGTCCAACGACACGCCCACGCAGATCAAGGACTACGGGGTGGATCGGAACACCACCAACTCCACCTCGAAGCTCAGGGTCCGGGACAGCGAGACGGTGATCCTGGGCGGGTTCATCAAGAAGACCGACGACTGGGACAAGTCGCCGGTGCCGTTCATAGGCGAGGTCCCGATCCTGCGTTCGATCTTCAACGTCAATTCGAAGAAGAAGCAGGCCACGGAGCTCGTGATCCTGTTGACGCCTTACCTCCTCGAGTACCTGACCAACCGCGACACCGGTGAGGCCGAGATCCCCCGTCCACCGGGGAAGAGCGACGAGGAGCTCAAGCCGACGGAGCCGCCCCAGCAGCAGGCCAGGGCGCCGGTCGAACCGCCCAGGGAGGAGAAGCTGGCGCTCAGGAGCCCCTCCGGGCAGCCGCTGGTGAGGAACATCTACGACACGAAGGGTCGGATCATCCTCCGCCACGCCCCGGGAGCCGAATCCTCGCCCCCGGCGTCGACTGGCGGGACCGCTCAGCAGGTGGCCTCTGCGGCAGCACCGGGGCCTGACCCGACCGGCCCGCTGTCCGACCTGAAGCCGCTCTCGGCGAACGGCGCCCCCGGAGGCTCCGACCGGGGAGCCCCGATCGCGACGTTCCGGCCCGCCCCCCAGATCGGCGGCACCGGGGCGGCCACCGTCGGTGCCCCTGCCGGATCGACCCCGGCCCAGGACCCGCCCGGACCCGCAGCCAAGGAGCTCGCGGGCGCCAGGGAGGCGACCGCCAGGACCGCAGCCGGTGCGGGCGCCGCCGGCGTGACTCTGGACCGCTACGAGAAGGCGGTCGAAAGCACTGCCAGCTGGCTCAGAAAGTCCATGGAGACCGGCGACCGGATCTCCGGGGGCAACGTTCCGAAGACGGCGGAGTTCTCGAACGTGGGTCGGTCGGTCCCGACCGGTCTGAAGACGGCCCCGGCTCCGTCTCCCGCCGTTCTCGAGTCGTTCGGTCGGGCCGTCAAGGACACCACGGAGTGGAAGCAGGGCGTCGTGGACGCTCGAAAAGAGGGCGCCCCCGACCGGATGAAGGAGTACGGTCTCATGTCCCGCTACGGTCAGCAGGTGGCGGACATGAAATCGTGGGGACAAGAGGTCTCCGACACGAGGCGGAAGCTGGTCGAAAAGGCCGGCGCAGGGAACGGCAGCCCATCTCCAGGAGCCGGCGACGCCCCGCCGGTCGCGGCGGAGGACTCGTCGGAGGCCGAGTCGGCCAGGGAGCTCGTGGGGCGGCTCGAGAGCGCCACCACGGCGATCCACGGCGAGGCCCGGCGACCCAAGGAACCGCCGGCCAGGCCGAGCTCGGCGGAGCGCCAGAAGATGAGGGGGGCCGTGCGCCGGGGCCCGGCGCCGATGCCTCTGACCGCTTCCCTGACCGGCCCGGCCCAGGGCCAGGGTGCCGCGGTGGAAGCCACGAGACCCGCGGCCGGCGCGCGGACCGATGCCGGATCGTCGGACCGGGCGCCCGGGGACGGCGGCAGGCACGATCCGGGCCGCGGCGAGCGGCTGCTGCTGGTGAGGCCCGGTAACCCGGCGTCGCCGGCGGGCCTCGCAGCACGGCTGGCCAGGGCCGCCGGGCCTTCCGGATCGCTCTCCCTGAACCCAGCCTCGATCCCGCACCCGTCGCCGGTCGAGCGCCCCGTGCCGATGGGGACAGAGACCTGGTCGCGGCACGAGTTCAGGCCGCCCGAGGCGACCGGCCGGGAGGTCCCGGAACCGAAGACCGACGAAGCGTCGGAGGTGACGCTGGATGGGTGGCCGAATCCCGGCGCCATGAGCGGCTCCGCCTCGGCGACGGTCAGGGCGGCGATGGGTCGGCGCCCTGCGCCGGCGGCGTCGAAGGAACCACCCGAGGTGTCCGGCCCGGGCCGTGAGCCTGAACGGGGCCCCGGGCAGGTGCCGTCGAGCCGGGCCCGGACGAACCGGCCGACCCTTTCCGAGAGGGCGAGAGCGCTCGCCGGAGCGGCGCCCGCGACCCTCGCCGTCGGCTCACGACCAGCCCGATCGGAGGCAGGGGCGACGAAGACCCCCGCGCAGCCTCCGGTCGACGCGGCCATGCGGAGACTCCCGGAGAGCTCCACCGGGCCATCGAACCCGGCGGTGGACCTGGAGCGACCCGGCTCGTCCACGTCGGCCACGGGCCCCGGTGCCGGCCCGGAGTCCAAGGACCGGGATCTCAGGGCCCGGCTGCACCGCATGGTCGCCCACCCCGGCGCCGCCGGGGCCGATCCGGTCGATCCCGGGACCGCGGCCGGGAGGAGTCCGCGACTTCATGTTCCGGCTGCGGCCGGGAGAGCCGCGAAGGTGGCTCGAGCACAGGCCGTGGAGCGCGGCGGCCAGGAACCGATCGCGGTGTCCGAGGCGCCCGGTCGGGCCAAGGCTCTGCGGGAAGCGATAGCCAAGCTCAGGGCCAACGTCGGCGCCGCACAGCCGGGGCTCGCCGAAACCGGCGACCGTGAGGAAGATCGGGGCGTGCCGGAGACGATCGGCTCCGACGGTGCGACCGACCTCGCGGACTCGCGGCAGGCAACGCGCCGGGTTCGACCGGCTGCCCACGAGGCCTCGACCACCCGGACCAGCGAGTCCGACAACGATCTCTTCTCGAACAGCGGAAACCTGAAGCAACCCGCCGATCGTCTGACGGCCCACACCCTCGTGAGCAAGCTGCGGGCGCGGGCCTCCATGGCCCAGGCGAACAGACGGTCCCCGAAGGCCGGTCAGCATGCGGAGCCGTCGGGAACCGAGGCGGCCGCGACCGCGTCGCGGGCGGGCCTCGAGGTCGCCCGCAGGCGCGCCGAGGCATCGATGGAGACCGCTCTGGCCGGCGACCCGGGTCGTCGGACAGCTGCAGCCGCTCGTGGCCAGGACGACGAGCAGAAGGCGCTCAGAACCCGCATCCACAGGCTCCTGAAGGAGGGGGACAGGGCGGCCCGGGTCGCGGCCGCTGCGCGCCCCGGTGCGACCGGGCGCTCCGCCGCCACCGCCGAGGCCGGAGAGGCCCGGGAGGATCCGGAGCCCCGGTCCGATGCCGCACCGGTCTCGGCCGGGGACAGCGCCGCGAAGAGGCTGGCCGCGATGCTGCAACGAGAGCGGGCCGACCGTGGAGCGATCGACCGGATCGTCGCAGCCACGGCGAACAGGCCTGCCCGGACGGCCGTGGCCGCGAAGCCGCCGGACGGCGATGAGCCATCCGAGACAGACGGGTCCTCACCGGCCGGGACGGCTCCGGCGTCCCGTGAGCCCGCGCCCGCCATGGACGTGAATCCAGGCGCCCCGGGGGCCGGCTCCGGCGGCACCGCCGGCATCGGGGCGAAGAAGCGGCACTCCCAGCTCGTCGCCAAGCTGAGGGAGCAGGTCGGTGAGTCCGCGGTCCGCCCCGCCGACGCCGGAGACCCGGGCCGGCCCTCTGCCTCCCGGGACAGCATCGATCGGACGAACGGGGATCGCGACCGGGGCGCGAGCCTGGAGAAGCTCCGCCTTCTGACCGCCGCCGCGGCCAGGAAGGGCCGGACGACCTCGTCGAACGATGCC
>JACQZM010000433.1:0-4360 GCA_016213885.1 Candidatus Rifleibacteriota bacterium
CGAGCCCCAGCTCCGGAGCGGCCCAGACCGCGTGGCCATCGCTCACCACGAGCGTGACCCTGTCGTCGCCGTCGACCACGGTCAGATCGGTTCGCTTCCCCTCGGCGATCTCGCCGCGCTCCGCTCCCAGCCCGAGCACCCTCGCCGGGTTCGTCGAGAGCATCCGGGCCACGTCGGGCGCCTTCACGCCCAGCTCCCTCAGGTTTGCGAGCATCCGGGCGGTCTCCAGGACGCTGCCGGCCATGGTCCCGTCCCGGAGCGTCGCCCGGCCCCCTCTGACCCGGACGGTGCGGCCGGCCCAGAGTCGTTCGCCCTCGCCGAGGCCGGTCGGAGCGATGGAGTCGGTCGCCAGGACCACCCCGTCGGGACCCCTGAGAGCCATGACGAGCCGGACGATCGCCGGGTGCAGATGCACCAGGTCCGGGATGATCTCCACCGTGGTCCCGGGCGTGGTGAGAAACGCCCCGACCACGCCGGGCTCCCGGTGGTGCAGCGGCCTCATGGCGTTCAGCAGATGGACGGCGTGGCGCGCACCGCGGCGGATCGCCTCCATGGTCCGGGCGTAGGTGGCCTGGGTGTGGCCGATCGCCGGAACGGCCCCCCGGGCCAGCAGCGCGTCCACGACCCGGTCCGCCCCCGGAAGCTCGGGCGCCAGCGTCATCAGCACCTTGAGACCGTCGGGGACGTTGGCCAGGAGGGCGTCCAGGAGCTCCACCGACGGCGGGGCCAGGTGCTCCTCCGGCTGGGAGCCCTTCTTGGCCGGGTCCAGGAACGGCCCCTCCAGGTGGACCCCCAGCGGAGCGCTCACGTCGGGCCGGCGTGCCGCGACCAGGGTCGCGAGGTGGCCCAGCGCTCGCCCCAGGGCCTCCTTCGAGCAGGTCATGTAGGTCGCCAAGAACCCGCTGAAGCCCTGCGTGGCCAGGTAGCGGGCGATCGCCTCGGCGGCTCCGGCCTCGGGGTCGATGAAGTCACGGCCCATGGCCCCGTGGACGTGGAGGTTGATCCACCCCGGGTACACCCGGCAGCCCGGCAGGTCGAGTCGCCCGGGGGCCGGCGGGACCGGCGCGCCGGGCCGTTCGATCCGCTCGATGCGCCCGCCCGCCAGATGGACCACGGCGCCGTCGAGCTCGCCTCCGGGAACGACGATGCGCCCCCTGACCGATCCGAACGTTCTCCCCATGACCGTAGACCCTCTCCGTCGGAGGTAGACCATTATACATCCTGGCCCGCGGCGCGACGGCCGGCGGCGAGCCGGGTCGGCGAACAGCACCTCGGAATCGCTCATGACCGCGAAGAAGCCCGATCATCTCCCGCGGAACGGGCATGACCGGTCGTCGAGCCGCTCCGGACCGGCCATGAACGGCATTATGCGTACAGAAAGATCCGCAATGTCGCAATTTTTGTTTGCCTTGAGTGTCCGGGCGTGTTATCGTTCCGCCGCGCAACCACCCCTCGACCGCTCGCGGGGTCTGGCCGTCTCCGGCCCGGCCATGCGAGGGATTGCGAACCCAGTAGGAAGTCACCGCACAGTCGTCGCCTTGTCGCGACCCGTTCGGAGTCCCTGGCGCGTGGCGAGGTTCGAAGCAGGCCTTCACGCCTTCTGTCGCGAGAGCTCCGGGTGCCCTGGCCCGTGGTATCGAGGGGCTGGCTGGAGCGAACGAGCCGACGGCGGGCCCGGGATCTCGACGGGCGCGGCCGCGACGGCTCGAGAGAGCGAGCACCGCAGTAGGGAACCGGTCGGGTATGGCTTCAGGAGCGATGGGCGAGCACCTGGAGAGATTCCTGGTGCTGATGGGTGCGGTGGAGGGCTCGTCGCCCCACACCCTCCGGGCGTACCGGTACGATCTCGACCAGCTGCTGAACCATCTCGAGTCCAGGGGCGTGACGCTCCAGCAGGCCTCCTCGGCCGACCTCAGGGCTTTCTTGCTGGACCTCTCTCGCAGGGGCTACGACAGGCGCTCCCAGGCCCGGAAGGTGGCGGCCATCCGATCGTTCTTCCGGTTCCTGGTCCAGGGGAAGGCCATCGCGCGGGACCCGGCCGTGACCCTCCCGGGGCCGAAGCTCGGCCGCCGCCTCCCCAGGGTGCTCTCCGAGAAGGAGATGGCCCGGTTCCTCGACGGCATGGCCGCCACCGGGCTCGCGGGCAGGAGGGACCGGGCGTTCTTCGAGCTGCTGTACGCCTCCGGGATGCGCGTCAGCGAGATCACCGGCCTCGACGTGACCGACGTCGACCTCGCCGCGGGCCACGCCAAGGTCACCGGGAAGGGCGGCAAGGAGCGCCTCTGCCCGATCGGCGCCACGGCCAAGCGGCACCTCGAGGACTACCTGGCGGTCCGGCACGGTCTGGTGGCCCGGTCGCCGGCGCTCTTTCTGAATCTCCGGGGTGGCCGGCTGACGGTCCGGGGGGTTCGCTGGGTTCTGGACCGCCATCTGCTGCGGCTCGGGCTGGCCCGGCGCTTCTCCCCCCACGCCCTGCGTCACTCGTTCGCCACCCACCTCTTGAACGCCGGTTGCGACCTGAGAACGGTCCAGGAGCTTCTGGGACACGCCACCGTGGCGACGACCCAGGTCTACACCCACACCAGCCTGGAGAAGCTACGCCAGGTCTACGCCAGGACTCACCCCCATGCGTGAAACCGCCTGTGGAACCGGTGCCGACGGCTGCCGCGGATCGTCGTGGCGCGGCACCACGGTCGTGGCGGTGCGAGACGAGCAGGGCCGGGTGGCGATCGGATCGGACGGCCAGGTCACCCACGGCGCCGTGGTCATGAAGGCCACGGCCAGCAAGGTCCGGAAGCTGTTCCACGATCAGGTGCTGGCGGGCTTCGCCGGGTCCACGGCCGATGCCTTCTCGCTGTTCGAGCTGTTCGAGGGGCAGCTGGAGAAGTACCAGGGCCAGCTCGCCCGGGCCGCGGTGGAGCTGGCCAAGAAGTGGCGGACCGATCGGTACCTCAGGCGCCTCGAGGCCTTCCTCCTGGTGGCTGACCCCAAGGAGCTCCTGGTGCTGTCCGGCGCGGGCGACGTGCTCGCTCCCGACGAGCCATGGGCGGCGATCGGCTCGGGCGCTCCCTACGCGCTCGCCGCCCTGAGGGCGCTGGCGACCCACTCGGGACTTCCGGCCCGGGAGCGGGTCGCGGAGTCGCTCAAGATAGCGGCCTCCATCTGCATCTACACGAACGACCGCATCCAGGTGCTGGAGCTCTGAATCGATGGAAGAGATCACGTGCCGGCTGATCGTCGAGGAGCTGGACCGATACATCGTCGGGCAGACCCGGGCCAAGCGGGCCGTGGCCGTGGCGCTCAGGAACCGGTACCGGCGGCAGCGGGTGCCGGCCGAGATGAGGGACGAGATCTCGCCGAAGAACATCCTCTTCATCGGAAAGACCGGCGTCGGCAAGACCGAGATGGGCCGGAGGGTGGCTCACCTGACCAACGCCCCCTTCATAAAGGTAGAGGCGACGAAGTACACCGAGGTCGGCTACGTCGGCCGGGACGTGGAATCGATGGTGAGGGACCTGGTGGAGGTCGCGGTGAACCAGGTCAAGCGGGAGGAGTCGGAGCGGGTGATCGAGAAGGCCAGGGAGAGGACCGAGGAGATCTTGCTGGACTCGCTGCTCCCCGGCTCCACCAGGACCCGGTCCCGGGGGATCGAGCGGTTCATCGTCGACCTGATGGGGAGAGCCAAACCCGAGACCGCGGCGGAGCCGGAGCCCGAGCCGGAGGAGGAGGAGGCGAGGTCCACCCGCGACAAGCTGCGGGTCTGGCTCAGGGAGGGGCGCCTCGACGACCGGGAGGTCGAGGTCGAGGTGAAGGAGCAGTCGGCTCCCCTGGGGAACATCTTCCACGGCGCCGGCCTGGAGGACCTGGAGATCCAGTTCAGAAACGTGGTGAAGGGGATCGTCCCGGAGAAGAGCAAGCGCCGCCGGATGACCGTCAGGGAAGCGCGGCCGATCGTGCTCAAGGAGCAGACCGAGAGCCTCCTGGACATGGACAAGGTGGTCCGGTCCGGCCTGGAGCGAGCCGAGGGCCAGGGCGTGGTGTTCGTCGACGAGATCGACAAGATAGCGGTCTCGGAGGGGAGGCGAGGCGGCGGCGGGCCCGACGTGTCGAGGGAGGGGGTGCAGCGAGACCTGCTCCCGATCATCGAGGGCACAACGGTGATGACCAAGTACGGCGCCGTCCGGACCGATCGGATCCTGTTCATCGGCGCCGGCGCCTTCAACCTGGCCAAGCCGTCGGACCTGATCCCGGAGCTGCAGGGCCGGTTTCCCATCAGGGTCGAGCTGGAGGACCTCACCCAGGCCGACCTGCGGAGGATCCTGGTGGAGCCGAAGAACGCCATCGTGAGCCAGTACCAGGC
>JACQZM010000433.1:4407-6498 GCA_016213885.1 Candidatus Rifleibacteriota bacterium
CCATGCTCGCCACCGACGGCGTGGACCTGAACCTGACGCCGGCTGCGCTCGACGAGATCGCGGCGCTGGCCGCCCAGGTGAACTCCAGGACGGAGAACATCGGAGCCCGACGGCTCCACACCATCGTGGAGAAGCTGCTCGAGGACCTGCTGTTCGATGCTCCCGATGGCTTTTCCGGACGGATCGAGCTGGACGCGCCGGACGTGCAGAAGAAGCTGGCCGGCGTCGTGGAGGATACGGATCTTGCGAAGTTCATCCTGTGATCTGGACGGACGACGCATGTCCCTGACGGAGACGGACTCCGACAGGCTCTCAGGGGAGCGCGCCAAGCGATGACCGGGCAGGGGTTCTCGAGCCAGATCAAGGAGCTGTTGTCGCACCTCTCGACGGCCCACAGGGTCGTCCTGGGGTGCATCGCGATCCTCGCGTTCGGCGTCCCGCTCCTGGTGGTGTGGTTCTTCTCCGCGGACCGCTACCGCGTGCTGGTCAGCGGGCTCCACGTGAAGACCGACGTGGCCACGCTGAAGTCCGAGCTGGAGAAGCAGGGTATCCCCTACCGGCTCTCCGACGGCGGGAAGACCATCTCGGTGCCGGAGCGGCATCTGGCCGACTTCAGGCGGCACATGGCCACGGAGAAGCTGATGCCCAAGAAGCACGACATGGACTTCCGGGAGATGATGGAGAAGCAGAGCTCCATCGGCCTGTTCCCCGAGCTCCAGCGGATGCAGCGGTTGAGGGCGCTGGAGGCGGAGGTCGCCAAGACGATCACGATGTACGAGTCGGTGGAGTACGCCCGGGTCCACATCACGCAGCCCAGGGAGAGCTTCTTCAAAGGGGAGGGGAGTCCGGCGACCGCTTCGGTGTTCGTCGAGGTCACGCCGGGCACGCGGCTCACCCAGGTCCAGGTGGCGGCGATCAAGAGCCTGGTCTCCCACGCCGTGGAGGGTCTCTCTCCGCTCAACATCACCCTCTGCGACTCCGCCGGCCTCGACTACTCCTCCCCCTCCGCCACGTCGACGGGCGTCGCCTCCGGTCCGATCTCCATGAGCTCCGCCCGGGAGCTGGAGTTGACACGGCTCACGGAGGCGGTCTTCGAGGGCAAGGTCAACGCCCATGTCCGGAGGCTGCTGGGCCCGGACTCGTTCGCCGTGGCGGTCACCGTGGAGCTCGACCTGACGCACCGGCCGGTGGAGGTCGGGCCGGCAGCCCGCGGGGACCCGGCGGCCACCCTGGCCGGAGTGGTGGTTCACGGACACGCTGGCCGGCCCGGCCAGCCTCCGTGCTCATCGATTCCAGGTCGCTCGCCAAGGGGGACCTGGAACCGTCTCTGAGGGCGACCCTGGACGCGGACCTCAAGGCCGCCGTGGGCTTCTCGTCCCGGCGGGGCGACACGCTCTCCATCCTGGCGGCCCCGTTCCACAGACAGGCCTGCAGGCCGCCGAGCGGGGGGGACCCCGCCGGCTCGACGGGACCGGCCCAGGACGAGACGCTCGCCGTGGGCGCGGCGCCCTCCCGATCCGGTCAGGCTCCAGCGGCCCGGAACTCCCGGCATCACCACGGCAACTGCGCCGGCAGCCGGGCCGCGACGGCCCCGGAGGAGGCACGCTCCCGGTCTCCAGGTCTCAAGCTCGTGGCCGCGGCGGTCTCCCTCGTCACGGCCAACTTCAACGTGGTCTGGGTCTCCCAGGTGCTCCTGTTCGTGCTGGTCCTGGCCTTGTTCGTGAAGCACATGTCGCCCAGGGACGTGCGGCCGGAGCCGTCCGTGGACGATCGGTCCTACCCGGTGCGGCTGGAGGATGTCCTCTCGCAGAAGGCCGGCCGGCCCCGGCCGTTGCCGCCCCCGGAGAGCTTCGTGGGCTCGAGATCGCTGGACCTCGCCGGCTCCCTGGCCCGGGCTGACACCGAGACCCTGGTGCTCGTGATGAAGACCGCCGCTGATCCGCTCAAGGAGCTCATCATGAGCAATCTCGACCCCGAGCGGGCCCAGCAGGTGGCGGAGCGGGTCAGGGTGCCGAGAGCCGTTCCCGTGTGCCGCCTCGAGGAGGCGCGGCGGCGCCTCTCCGAGCTGTTCGCGAGCGCGCAGGTGAAAGG
>JACQZM010000433.1:6555-26396 GCA_016213885.1 Candidatus Rifleibacteriota bacterium
TGAAAGGAGCGAGCAGGGCGTGAAGCTGGAGGCGACCGATGACGACCGATACGACCAGAGCGAGTTCGACAGAGTGATCGAGCAGGCCTACAGGGAGCTGGAGTACTCCAGGCGCATCGCCCAGGGGATCATCAGCAACGCCCGCGACGAGGCCAGCCAGCTCGTGGCCAAGGCCAAGACCGAGGCCGCGCGGCTGGTGGCCGAGGCCAGGGCCCAGGCTTCCACGGCCCAGTCCGCCGAGGTGGAGCGGCAGGTGGAAGAGGCCAAGCACGCCTACCAGCAAGGCTTCACGTCCGGTCTGGAGAAGGGCGCCGACGAGGGGCAGCGCCGCTTCGACGCCATCCTGACCAAGGTGAGCGGGATCCTCGAGCATCTCACGGTGGAGCGGGAGCAGATGTTCGACACCTATCGCCAGGAGATGCTGGACCTGGTGCTGAAGATCGCGGAGCGGGTCGTGCGGGTCGAGAAGGAGACGATCAACAACCTTCTGGGCGAGAACCTGGTGCTGCTGCTGGAGGAGAACCCGATTCGCGGCGAGGTGGCGCTCCACCTGAACCCGGCCGACGTGGAGGAGGTCTCGTCGTACCTGGTGGAGAACGGTGGTCCGCTGCCGCGGCATCGGCTCAAGTCGAACCCGGACGTTCCCGCTGGCGAGTGCTGGGTCCGCGGGCCGGAGCTGAACCTCGATCTGTCTTTCCAGAGGCGGTTCGAGACCATCCGGGACCGTCTGGCAGAGCGGTTCGGCGCCGGCTCCAGCTTCTCCCGGCGGGTCGACGGCCGGACCGATCGTCACCCCGGCGAGGAGCGATCCGCCGGGATGCCAGGGCCGAAACCCGAGTCGAAGGGGCGCTCGCGCCGGTCGCCTCCTTCCGGGCCCGCGGACCGCCCGGATGGCCAGGCATCGTGAACTGGCCCGAGTTCCGCGAGCTGATCCAGGAGCTGGATCGCCTGCCCGTCGACGTCTCGTACGGCCGCGTGGTGCGGACCACCGGCCTGATCGTCGAGGCGGAAGGTCCCGGTGTCTGGCTCGGGGAGCTGTGCCAGATCCTCGTGGAGGACGGCCGTGGAGGACGGTGCTCCGAGGTGTGGTCGGAGGTCGTGGGCTTCAACGGTGACCGGGTCATGCTGATGCCGTTCACGGAGGTGGCGGGGCTCTCCCCGGGAGCCCTGGTCCGGGCCTCCGGCACGGACCTGATGGTTTCCACCGGCGCCGGACTTCTCGGCCGGGTGGTCGACGCGTTGGGGCAGCCCACGGACGACCGGGGGAGCCTCGGCGCCGTGGATCGCACCCGGGTCACCACGGAGCCGCCGGACCCGATCAGGCGGCCGGTGATCAGGGAGGCCCTGCCCATGGGGGTCAAGGCGATAGACGCCCTCTTGACCTGCGGCAGGGGGCAGCGGATCGGGATCTTCGCGGGTGCGGGGGTCGGCAAGTCCACGCTGCTGGGAATGGCGGTCCGGGGCACCTCCGCCGACGTCTGCGTCGTGGCCCTGATCGGAGAGCGCGGCCGCGAGGTGAGGGAGTTCATCGACCACGACCTGGGCCCCGAAGGCCTGGCCAGGAGCGTGGTCGTGGTGGTCCCCTCCTCCGAAAGCCCGATCCTGAGGATCAAGGGGGCGATCACGGCGATCACCCTGGCGGAGTCGTTCCGCGACGACGGGAAGGACGTCCTGTTCGTCATGGATTCGCTGACCCGGCTGGCCATGGCTCGCAGGGAGGTCGGCCTGGCCGTGGGGGAGCCGCCCACCAGGGGTGGGTACCCCCCATCCGTGTTCTCCATGCTCCCCCGGTTTCTCGAGCGCGCCGGCACGGCGGAGCGAGGATCGATCACCGGCATCTACACAGTGCTCGTGGAGGGCGACGACCTCTCGGAGCCGGTGGCCGACGCCGCGAGGGGTCTGCTGGACGGCCACGTCGTGCTCTCGCGAGAGCTGGCCGGGCTGGGACACTACCCGGCGATCGACGTGCTCAGGTCGGTGAGCCGCCTGATGCCACGGGTGGCCGGTCCGGAGCACCAGGAGCTGGCGCAGCGGGCTCGGCAGGTGCTGGCCGAGTACGCCCAGATCGAAGATGCCCTGCACCTGGGCACGTACACGCCCGGGGCCGACCCGAAGCGCGACCGGATCATCGCGAAGAGACGCGGCATCATGCAGTTCTTGCGACAGCGGTGTGAAGAGCGCTGGGAGCTCTCTTCCACGCTCGAACAGTTGAAGACGGCCTGCAAGGGGAAGGACAGGCCCCGGCCAGCTCGACCCGCGGGCGACGACCTGGATTGACCCCTGAGAGGACCGGGGAGGTGGATCCGTGGATTTCAGAAGACCAGATCCGGTGGCCCGGCTCGCCAGGTTCAGGCATCTTGCCGTACAGAGCCTGGTGGACCAGGTGGGCGAGGCCCGCAAGGTGCTGACCCGGGAGGAGACCACCCTGGGCGACCTCGAGCAGTGCTTTCGCCGCCAGGCCAAGCTGGCTCGGGCGGGGCTCGGCGCCGGATCCATGATGGACGGCGCCATCCTGGGGCTGGAGGGCCTGGCGGGCCTCAAGGCGCGGATCCGGGCCCAGCATGAGCGAGTCGACGCGGCCCAGCGGGAGCTGTTGCGGCTCCGCCAGGCCGCGCTGAAGGCCAGGGAGCTCGAGAAGGGAACCAGCGACCTCGCCCGCCGGCGTCAGCTGGCCAGGCAGGTCGAGGTCGACCGGCGAGAGAACCGGAGGCTCGAGGAGACCCACCGGGAGCTCCGTCACTCCTCCGATCCCACCCGTTCTCCCTGAAACCTATCGGGGTCGTCCTTCGTAGTGGGGCATGATGAAGACAACACAGGTTCTCTTTCTCATCTTCTTCGTCCCCACGCTCGTCCTGGCCCAGGCTACCGGCCCGGTCGCCCCGGCCCCGGCCCCGGCAGTTCCTGCGCCGGCCGTCCCTGCCGCGGCGGCACCGGCCCCGGCTCCGGCTCCGGTTCCGGCACCGCCCCCGCCCGGCGCCAACCTGTCCGCCGAGATCGAGCTCCTGAAGACGCAGATCAACCAGTTCAAGGGCAACGTGGCCACGGTGAAGGGCAACGTGGCCACCGTCAGCGACACGGCCACCAAGCTGTACGACACCGTCGAGTCGTACCCGCAGCAGGTCACGGATTTCAAGACCAAGTACGGCATCCCGGCCAAGCCCACGGTGGAGCAAGAGCTCACCGGCATCGGCCGGGCGCTGATGGACAAGGCCGGCCTCGACGCGAAGCAGTCGAACATCGTGGAGAAGTCGGTGAAGGGGGCCGCCGACCGGGCCAGGACGTTCAAGCCACTGGCGCCCGAGTCGATCATGCTGTCCGTGGGCGTGGCCGCCGGGATGAGCGTCCTGAGCCACGTGGCGTCCACCGGCAAGCTCGACCTGAAGGAGTCGCTCTCGTTCCTGGGCGACAAGGGGTTCTGGGCAGGGTTGGCCGGGTCCTCCGTGGGCTATGCGGCGGCGGCCTACGCCATCTCCGCTTTCCTTCCGCCCGGGACCGGCCTCGTGGCGGCCTTTCTTCCCACCTTCGGCGCTCTCACCGCATCGATCCTCGGCGGCGAGATCGCCTCCAAGGGCGTCCAGGTCGGGTTCAAGCAGGCGTTCTCCCGGATCTCCATCGCCGAGATCATCGGCCAGGCCGCCGGGTCGACCCTGGGCATGTTCGTGGGAGCCAACGTGATCTCCGGACTGGCCGCCACTCTGGGCAGCGCCGCGGGCCCGATCGGCACCATCCTGGGGGGCATCATCGGCGGCCAGATCGGCCTGTGGGTCGTCCGGACGCTCAAGGGGCTGGTGACTGGCACCCTCTCGTCGGCCCCGGGCGCCCAGGCGCTCGAGGGCGAGCTGGCGGCTCCGAGCGGCACCCGCGCCAACCCGGCGCTCCCGGCTGGTTCGATCCTCCCCGCCGCCACGCTGAAAGGCCTGCAGGACTCGTACCGGGCCGAGTACGGCGTGTACGTCGGTGCGCAGAAGTCCGGCGACAAGAAGAGCTCCACGGCGTCGTACCAGAGGTTGACGGCGATCAAGGGCCAGTACGAGCTTGCGGTCAGGCAGCTCGTGTCGACCATGAAAAATGGCCACCAGCCGGCACCGACGCGTTGACGCAAGCCGACCTTTGGGGTAGGATGGCGCCGCTATGACCGTCCAGAGCCAGCTCGACCTCGCCAAGCTCAGACAGTACCCGATCTTCGAGGACCTGACCGAAGACGAGCTGAAGGTCTTTCTGGCCGACACCCAGCTCGCCCGGTACGACCTGGAGAACTGGAAGGTGCTGGCCCAGGGAGACCCGGGCGCCGGTCTGGGCATCATCCTGGCCGGCAAGGTGAAGATCTACCGGGTCGACCCCACCAACCGCGAGCACTTCCTGACGGTGCTCAAGGAGGGCGACTTCTTCGGGGAGATGGCGCTCTTCTCGACGAGCACGCGATCGGCGAACGTCCAGGCGCTGGAGCCCACCGTGGTGCTCTGGCTCAAGGCCGAGGACTTCAAGCGGTTCGTCAGCAGCCACTCCCCCATGATCTCGAAGATACTGGCCCGCATGGTCGCCGACCTGTCCAAGCGGCTCAGGCTGCTCGACGAGCGGTACGTCTTCATGAAGAGCTACCACGAGGCTCGAGCGGCCTAGCCCCTGCCGGGGCGGCCGGGGCGACGGCGGGGGCGCCTGGGCCCCGCGGCGTCTCTGCGGCCGAGGTGGGATGCGGCCGAGGTGGCCAGGTGGTTCAGGTCACCGTACTCCGTGCCGAGGGAGACGCACCGTTCCCCGTGCTTGAACAGGTTGAGCGAGACAGGACTGCCGCTCTTCGTCACCACGAGCTCGATCCGGGTCACCTCGCTCCACCCGACCGCCGTGACCTGGCCGTCCTTCTCCTCGATGAGGAACCGCTGGGTGAGCAGCACGCAGGCCGGCTGGGCCGTGAAGTAGGCCAGCGCCGCTCCGATGGCCACGCCGGTCGACAGGATCGAGATCGACCACAGGGCGAAGAAGATCAGGCCAGAACAGCTGAACCAGAGCAGCGCGAGCCAGGCCAGCACGCTCACGGGAGCTCCGACGAGGAGCGCCGTCCGGCCCGGCACCACCTGGAGCCTCTCCCCGTGCTCCCTGTTCTCGAGCGCAGCCAGCACCTCCGCCGGCGTCACCCCGGTGGGGAGTCTCTGGATCCTCCGGATGTCCGGTCGGAACGAGACACGGATCAGGTTGTCCGCGCTCCCCTTCGGCCGGTAGCCATCGTCCTGCATGGCCGTGGACTCCTGGGATTCGATCAGGGGGAGTTCAGGCGCTCCGCGATTCCCTTGATGGGCAGCGACTCATCGGCGGCCTGCACATTGATTGCCTCGGTGGGAAGCTGGCTGACCGTGGCCGTGGCCTTGTCCTCGGCGATGGCCACGCCCTTGGCGCGCTTGATCGCCTTGAGGCCGTTCACCCCGTCCTTGCCGGTTCCGGAGAGCAGCAGACCCATGCAGTCCTCGCCGAGCGCGATGGCCGCCGACTCGAGAAACCGGTCCAGGCACGGGTGACCGCTCTTCTCGTCGTCTTTCTCCACGTAGTTGATCCGGATCAGGTCTCCCCCGGGCTGCTTGACCCGCTCGACGACCAGGTCTTTGTCCCCCGACGGGGCGATGAGTACCTGCTTCGGGTGGATCTCGGCCCCGGTCTGGGCCAGGTGCACCGGGAGCTTGCACGACGACTTCATGTCTTTCATGAACTGCTGCACGATGAACGCCGGCTGCTGGATCACGATCACGATCGCCGTGATGCACTGCTCGGTCAAGAGCGGCAACAGCGCCGTCAGACTCTGCTTGCCGCCGGTGGAACAGCCGATCACCGTGTATTTCTTGGAGTGCGGCCGGTCCGCCGCCAGCGCCTGGGCCGTCGTGCCGTCGGACTCTCCCCTCTTCGGGATCTGCTTGGTCTTGGTGAAGCTGGCCACGAAGATCTTCGTGACGACCTGGCGCTGGTACCGGTCGATCTCCATGGTGCTCTTGGGCTTCACGAAGAAGTCGAACGCCCCGGCCTCGAGGCAGAACTTGAGCTGCGGCGAGTCCTTCTGGGTGAAGTCGCAGACCAGCAAGACCGCCACGTCGAGGTTCCTCTTCGAGAGCTCCTGGATCGTCTCCAGACCGCTGAGGACCGGCATCTCCAGGTCGAGCAGGATGACCTGGGGCTTGAGCTGCACCGCCTTCTGGAGACACTCCTCTCCGTTGGCTGCCAGCCCCACGACCTGAAGTCTCGGGTCCGTGGACAGCATGGACACGAGGAGCTTCTGCATGATGGGCGAATCGTCGACCACCAGGACCTTGACTGATGCCAAGGCGAACCTCCCCCGGCGCCAGGCCGATCGGCCAGCCCGGAACCACTAACGGTGCTCTACCCGAGTGAATCGTAGCACAACCGCTCCGGAGCCTCAAGGAACCGGGCCCGACCCGGCGCCTCGCCGGGTCCGAGTCGCGCCCCCGAGCGCGACCGCAATCCGGAGCCCCTCCTCTTTGTTCTCTGCCCCGAGCGCGACGTCAAATGAACCCCCGCGACGTCCTTGATGACTCTGCACCCAGGCCGACACCTCATCACAGGCCCGCCTCCGCGAAACAGCCGGGGGATCCTGGCCGGGCCAGACCCGGCGCCTCGCCGGGTCCTCAGTGCCTCACCGGCACGACCGGAAGGAGCTCGGTGATGGTGAGGACGCTGGTGGTGGCCGTGGTCTTGTGGCTGTACGTGAACGACGTGACGCCCGATGCTTCGTTGCCGGCGCGGTCCTTGACAGCGACCTCCAGGTGGTAGACCCCGTCGTAGCTCCCGTCCTTGGGCAGCGGCGTGGAGTCGCCGTTGCCGTCGACGATCTCGAACAGGATCTTGGGGTGGTGGTCGTCCGGGTTGTAGTCCGGCCTGGTCGGATCCGAGTCGTTCGGGTAGTGGAAGAAGGTGATCCCCTTGATCACCTGGGGCGGCGTCTGGGTGTTGCCCAGGAACCTGAGCAGGATCGACGAGGCCTCGACCCGGACGCCCGAACCCTGCTGCTGACTGGCGGCCTTGGGGTCCGTGAGGATCGCGTCCACGATCCTCACCTCCGGCCCCAGCTTGGCACCCGCCGCCGGGAACGTCGTGCCCACCTTGGGCGACGTCGTGTCGAGGAGGATCTCCTTGGTGATGGTGCTGGAGTTCCCGGCCTTGTCGAAGGCGGTCACCTCGACGACGTAGTTGCCGTCGTTCTTGCCGTACCGCGGGTCCACGTCGCCCGGCGGCACATACTGGCCGGTCGGCGGGTTCTCGAAGTCCGGGTTGCCATCGCCGTCCTGGTCGCGGTCCACCGTGACGATGATCGTGCGGCCCTCCCGGGTGAGCGTGGTCCGCATCGGCTTCGGCACGGTTCCCGGCCCCAGGACCTGGCTCATCAGCTTGGCGGTCGATCGCAGCGGGTCGAAGTCGGCGTCGGGGCTCGTGATCTCCACCCGGTCGAGCTTCTTGATCGCCGTGCCCGTGTCGGCGATCGGATTGACCGGGTTGACGAACGGGGTGGTGAACACGGGCTTGATCGTGACCGCGACGCCGGCGCTCCGGGGTGGGGTCACGTCGGCGCCGAACGGCAGCGTCTTCGACGAGGCGTTGCCCACCTTGTCGATGAGATCCACCTGGACCCTGTAGGTTCCCTCGATCGGGTCGGCGACACCGTCCGAATCGGTGTCCGGGAACACCCCGGCAGCCGGGTCGTACACGTTGGGCAACAGCAGCCTCAGCGCCATGGGTTCGCTGGGGACCAGCATGCCCTGGATCTGCCTGCCCCGCGGGTCGAACAGCTTCACGGAGATCTTGTTGCCGGTCACGTCGGCCTGGTTGAAATCCACGCCGGACGCCATGTCGGTGGCCACGTTCGGCCCGGTGAAGGTCCCGTCGTCGGGCTGGTTGTAGTCCGCCACCAGCACGAGGATCTCCTTGGGGAACCCGTGTCTCGGCAGCACCGCGTTCTCCGGGGGCTGCATCCGGAACTGGCCGGGCTGACTGATGTCGACCCGTCGCGTGTCCGGCGGCACCGTGTCCACGGAGAGAGCCTTTCCGATGGTGGCGTTGGGGTCGTCGGGGGAGATCGGATTGCCCGCCTCGTCGCAGCCGTAGGCCGGCAGGTTCCCCTCGTTCTTGCCCAGCGCCTGGAGCTTCACCGGACCGTTGTTGGCCGGCCCGCCGATCGGGAAGAACTGGTACTCGAAGATCGGGTTCTTCGACCCGTCGGTCAGAGAGGCCTCGAGCGCCTGGAAGTTGGGCTGGCTGATCATGACCTTGGGAGCCGTGCCCATGCGTTCGCTCATGGTCACCCGGATGCCCACCGGCTCGTAGCCCACGAAGACGTTCGATCCGGCCGGGACCACGACCGTCCGGGACGGGTCGTTGGGGTGGAGAACCAGCTCCACCTTCAACGGCGTGGGCGGCACCGTGTCGCGGATGATGTCCACGCTGGTCGGCTCGGCCGCGTTCCCGGGCACCGATGGCGCCGGCAGCAGCACGAGCGAACTGGCGGGGCGGGACTTCGCCAGCAGCTGCTCTTTGAGCGCCTGGGCGAGGCTGGCGCCCGGGTGGAAGTTGCCGTTGGCCAGAACGCCGGTGGTGCCGCCGGCGGCCCAGTTGTCGTCGGTGATCGTGGCCCAGAACCCGCCGCCCAGCGGCCGCGGGTGGAGCTGGCCGTCCACGAGGACGATCTCGCCGTCCGTGGCGATCCAGCGGCCACCACGGGACAGATCGGTCGCCACGACCTCCGGGGCCTTGAGCCAGCGGGAGATCCGCTCGCGGACCGCCTGGTCCGGCTGGTGGGCCGCCTCGAAGGTGAGCGGCGCCACGATCAGCCTGGCGTTGCCCCTGGCCTCCAGGGCGATCGGGGTCACGATGAGGAGGGCGATGAGAGAGGAGATGGAGCGGCGCATGGCCACACCTCGCCGGTTCGTCGTGGCCGGGCCCCCTACCGCCGGGCCCGAAACTCCACGGCGAACCGGGCGCTCCAGCTTCCGACCGGGAACGAGAACGGGCAGCGGTCAGGAAAGAGCGCCAGCACCTTCTTGCCCTCGTCCAGGAAGATCACGTCGATGGAGAACAGCATGCCGAACATATGGATGCTCTTCGTCTTCCAGAGCACCAGGGCGTGATCCGCCGGAATGCCGGCCCTGAACAGCAGCCCCTTGAAGCGCGTCAGAAACGACCGCGCGTGCTCCACGGACCGGGTCACCTCGACCCCGGTCGTGACGTCGACGATGCCGCTGCCGATGCCGATGGGGCTACTCCTCCGACTCCGCGGCCGGATCCGACGGGTTCAGGCCGGTCTCTTCCAGCTCGTCGTCGTCGAGACCGGCCTGGAGCTCCCGGTCGTGGCGGGCCATGATCTCGAGCTTCCCCTGCGGGAACCCGGCGATGAGCAACGCCCTGAACCTGCTCCTGGCGTCTTCCACCCTGGAGAGCTCCATCTGGGCGAGCTGCTTCTGCGACGTCGATGCCGCGCGGGAGGCCAGCGCCTCCCTGGCCTGGGCGACCGCCTTGGTCGTCCGTTCGTCTTCCAGATCTTTGAGACCCTGGACCGCCAGGTACTGGTTGTAGGCCGTGGCGACCAGGGCGTGCTCCTTGAGGTAGGTGCTCAGCTCCATCCCGATGACCGGACCGAGCTTGGCGTTCAGCGCCCGGTCCCGGGCCTGGGCTTCCCACGCGATCGGGGCCTCTTCGAGGGCCCGGCGCCAGAGCGGCCGCAGGGTGCGGGTGAGCTCCGGCTGCTTGGACAGGAAGCCCAGGAGCCGATGGCGGACCTTCAGGAACGAGGAGACCCGAGCCTCCGTGAGACCGGCGAACTCCTCCGGGGCGAACAGCCGCTCCTGTACGGGCTGGGCCGAAGGGGCGGTTGCGGGCTGCGGCGAGGCCGGCGGGGCGCCGTGGACGATGGAGGCAGCGATCGAGGCGGTGATGAGAAGAGAGAGCAGGCGTGTCATGGGGATTCGTCGGCGGAAGGTGCCGCCGGTGTCTTCATGTTATGGGCAATCAGCTTCCGGACACAAGTGTGCACCCTGGAACGACGCATGTCAAAAGGCATTTGGCCCGGGACGGAATCCGGTTACCCGGGGGCCATGCGTTCCGATCCGGGCCGCACCTCGATCGGCTCGAACGGAACGGCTGCCGGCGCGCGAGCAAGATGCGACCGATTCCGACGCCGAACTCAACCAAACCGTTTCGCCGACCGATAGGTGAATGGGAACCTCAGCACTTACTTTCCGTGTCCTTTTTCCTCGCCTGGAGGAGATGCAATGAAGCGGTTGCAGCGAAAATGGGCCATCGCACCGGTCATGGTCGCCGTGGGCATCCTGCTGGCGGGTTGCAGCGACTCCAACGTCCCGATGGGCAACGCATCGACCAAGGGCTATCCGGCCTCGGTCACCGTGCTGGTGAGCCCGACAACCCAGACCGCCGGGGGGCAGATCGCCGTGATTGCCATGGTGAAGGACTACATGGGCAATCCGGTACCCGACGGCTTCAAGGTCACGTTCACTTCGGAGTGCGACACAGCGGGGGTGACCGGGCCCAACGAAGGCACCACGAGCAAGGGGCAGGCGGTGTCGACCATCTCGATCCCCACCTCGGTGACCCAGGACATCAACTGTACCGTCACGGCGATCGCCGGCGAGGTCTCGGGGTCCGGGGCGTTCGCCGTGAAGGCGGGGAGCTCCAGCGGGACGTCGACCTCCCAGGCGGCCACGACGCTGTCCACCATCCAGGTGCAGCTGTCGGCCACCTCGGTGCCCGCCGACGGCACCTCCCAGGTCAAGGTCACGGCGACGCTCCGCAACTCCTCCGGGACCACCGACAACCTGAACGGCAAGGAGATCACGTTCAGCGTGGACTCCGGCGTGCTCCTCTCGCCCACCGGGACGGCCGTCCGATCGGTGACCCTGACGACCGACGGCAACGCCCAGCAGACGGTGACGTTCGTCTCACCCACCACGCCAGGGGTGGCGACGATCTCGATCACCTCCCTGGGTCTGTCGACGGTGCGGACCGTCTCGAGCTACGGGTCGCCGGCGATCATCGTGCTGGCCGAGGACGTGGGAACCAACCCGAACCCGTCGCAGATCTACGTGACCGGGTCCGGCCGGCAGGAGAACTCGACGATCTACTTCAAGGTGCTCGACAAGAACGGCAGCTCCGTGCAGCTGAACGCCACCCGGACGGTGGAGTTCATGATCTTGAACGGCGGCCTGTTCGGCGGCGAGAGCCTGAGCCCGGGGATGGGCGTGGGCTCGTTCATCGCCAACGGGGTGGTGAAGACCGTGCTCAGGGCCGGCACCCGGGCGGGCACCGTGAAGATCATCGCGTTCATCCAGAACCCCACGGTCGCGAACGGCGTCACCCTGGAGGCCAGCGACCTGGCCACCACCGCCGGCTCTCCGACGGTCACCTCGGCGAAGCTTGCCACGGTGACCAGCTCGCTGGCGGGTCAGCGGTTGAAGATCCTGTTCGGGGCGGATCAGGGGAGCTACGTCATCTCGAGCAACGCGGCCGGCAGCATCACCCTGGCGCAGAACATGACGGCGACCTCGTCGACCCTGCCGTACAGGGTGGATGACGGCAGGCTGGACTTCAACCTGGAGCCGTACACCAACGCGATCGAGATCGCCATCGCCGGCGACCTGCCGTCGGGCGAGAACTTCTCCGTGGTGCCCACGATCCTGAACATCCGGGGTCTCCTCGTCGCGCACCTGGAGGACCAGATCACCGCTTTCCTGGCCGACCGGTTCTCGAACCCGGTGCCCCAGGCCACGTCGGTCAGCTTCAACATCTTCGACGAGGCGAACTTCGGGCCGGTGGGCCTGATCTTCGGCAGCGGCACCACGCCGGCCATCACGGCGTCCGGCTGGTCGGCCGTCACCGCCTCGCTCAGGAGCCAGCCACCCAATCCGTCGACCGGTGTGGCCCGGGTACAGGCGCAGACGCAGTCGGCCAACACCGCCAAGGTGAAGAGCCTGTACATAGATCAGACGAGCAATGTCCTCTACGCGGGCACGGACGGCGGCGGGATCTTCCGCACGCAGAACCCGACGCAGGACGTTTCCGCGGCGACGCCCACGAGCCCCACGGGCGTGCGGTGGGTGCACGCTGGCCGGGGCAACACCGGCCTGTTCAACGGGTACGTGACCAGGATCGTCCAGGACGCGGCCGCGGCGGGGAATCCGGTGGCAGCGGACCCGTCGGTCCTGTGGGCCGCCACCAACTACGGGGTCTTCAAGACGAACTCGTCCGGCGAGATCTGGGAGGACGCGTCGGCCCGGGAGATGGTCTACGGAGACAACGCGACGGTCCACTTCTTCTGCAACAGCACCGTGGCCCCGGGTACGAACAGGACTGCCTGTGCCCCCCCGATCGTCAGGGGCATCGATGCCGACGTGACGCTGACCTTCGCCTCGAACATGCGGAGGGCGAAGACCAAGGTCCGCATCAACTCCCGGCTGACCGACGAATACGTGTACATCAACTCCAGGCTGATCCGGTTGTACAACATCCCGCCTGGCGTGCTCGACTACGCGGCGACTCCGACGATCACCGTGGACTACGAGAAGGCCGACAGCCTGCCGTGGAACGTCCCGGTCAAGGCGCTGGCTCTGAACCCCAACACTGTCCTTGCCGGGGGCACGTTCGACACCAGGATCCTGTACGCAGGGCTCGCCGGACAGGGCGTGTGGCGCTCCACCAACGGTGGCCTCTCCTGGACCCAGGAGTCGACCGGCCTGACCAACTCCAAGGTGACCGCTCTCGCCTACGACGCGGCGAACAACTACCTGTTCGTCGGCACCCAGGGCGGCGGCGTGTTCCGGGCGACCGACGATCGCCTCGTGGCCGGCCACGGGACCCTGACGTTCGCCGCGATAAACGGCACCGGGGCCACCAGCCTGCTGTTCAAGCAGATCAACGCCCTGCAGGTGTCGCCGACGGGAGAGGTCGTCGTGGGGACCGTCCTCGGCGGCGTGTGGGTGGGGACGCAGACCGCCGCGGGCCCGCCACCCGTGTACGCGTGGCAGGCCGCCAACCCGAACATCCAGGACCCCGCGGTCTCTCAGCTTCGCGTGAACACGACGGTGACCGACCTCGTGATCGCGGGAGCCGCGTCTCCCTACACGGTGTACGCCTCGGCCATCGATGACGACGACCCGCAGAACACGCTGGGCGGCGTGTTCCAGGGCGTGCTGACCTCCGGTGCACCCCCGACCCTCGTGTTCACGGCCACGGCGGTCTTCTCGGACACGGTCGCGAGTCTTTCGAACAAGTTCGTCCAGTGCTTGGCGTACGACGCCACGAACAACCGGCTGTACGCGGGCACGGACGGGCGCAACGTGTTCCGCCTGGACCTGGCCTCCCCGACGCAGTGGTGGCAGATCAACGACCCGCAGGGGTATCTGCCGAACGCCGCGGACCAGTCGCTGCCGTCGGCGATCACGAACGTGATCTACAACACCGCGCCGGTGGTGTTCTCCGGATCGCCCATCATCAACGTCGTCCAGGTGAGCGACTCGACCCGGACCGTCGTCTCCTCGACGCCCGGGCCAGCCATCCAGCTCAGAGGGGCGATCAGCGACATCCCCCACGGCGGGAGCCAGACGTTCGAGTACACGGTGAGCGACCTGAACGGCAACCCGCTCGTCTCCGGCAGCCAGATCACGGTGACGGCGTCGGCCGGCACGCTCGCAGGGCACATCAACGTCGCAGATCGCCGGGGCGGCGACCTCGATCTCGGTGTCGGGTGGGTCGAGGACCAACCGGTACATCATCACGGTCAGCGGGGGCGTCGGCCCCGTCTACTCGAACACCGGAGCTGCCTTCCTCAACCCACCCCTACCTGCCGGCAACCAGGTCGTCATCACGGCGACCAACGCGAGCTACGGCGACCCGCTCCTGCCCGTTCCCGGGACGTTCGACGCCTTGTTGACCGACTCCTACGGCACGTACAGGACCGCCACGTCTTCGTACGCGACGATCGCTCCGTAGAGACGGCCTGGCCACCATCGACCCTGACGCGGCGGGGCCCTCCGAGGGCCCCGCTCGTCTGTCTCCGGACCTTTGGCACACCCACGCGACCGTCTGCCTCGTCGACCGATCGGGCCGGGTCGCCCTGGATCAGCGGATTCCAGGTGTTCGCTCGAAACGTTCTTGACGACGAAGGAACCCAGCGAGTGCGCCCAGCGAAGGGCCGGCCCGGTGGTGAGTACCCGGTGGTCCACAGGGGGGCTGGATGAGCGAAGCGAAGGCCCCCCCCATGTCGAACGATCCCGCCCGGTTCGACCGCGGGGCCTGCCAAGCTGATGAGCCCGGAGCGCTCATCAGCCGGGCCATCTCTTGAGTCGATCGACTCCGTTCCCGGGTTCCTTCTCCCTCCTGTCCCGGTTGCTCGCTCCACCCGCATCGCGGCTACGCAGCCCGGCGCCGCCGCAGTCGGCGGAGAGAGTGGCTCGGGGCGGGCCTCGACAACATTGGCGGTGCGCTGTAAGATGCCACCTGCCACGCCGTTGGGTTGGAAACTCGTGGGGTGGCGGCCCATCGACGGCCACCGCATCTCGATGTTGGAGGCGCCATCTCATGTGCGACGACTATGCAAACGCGGCTGTTCGTCACTTCCGGGACGGACAGCTTCTTGAAGAAGGGCGGCGCCTCCCGAATGCGGATCAGCTCTTCGGCCTCGCGGCGGAGTGCGCTGTCAAGACGGCCTTGGTCACTGTTCCAGGGGTCGCACAGGACGGCACCCTGTCGGACAGGCACCGCCAGCACATAGATCGGCTGTGGGATCTCATGCCGCTGCAGGGCATCCAAAGGCGTTACCGGGGTCTGGTGGCAGTGCTCAAGGGCCTGCGACGACCCTTCGCTGATTGGTCGATCGAGCAGCGGTACTGGCCGGACCCCGTCGTCACGGACGAGGCACTGGCTCGGCACAGGCAGGCAGCGATGCGGCTTCTCGGCAGCGTCTGCCTCACCGGCTGGCGAAAGGGGACGTGACGATGGTTCGTTTCGACGAGGCGCTCGATGTCGTTCTGTAGGCGATCCGTGAACAGGCCGGGACGTAGCACGGCGGTGGGGGTCCTCGCGTGGCACTTCGCGAGACTGGGTCGCCGGGTCGTCGCAGTTGACCTTGACCTCGAGGCGCCTGGCCTGGGCAACCTGTTGCTCCAGGATCTTCCCGATTACGGTCTGATCGACTGGCTGGTCGAAAGCCTCGTCGCACCGCCTGACCCTTCCTTCATCGAGGACTGCCTCACGTTCAGTCCGATTGCCGACGGAACTCCGGGGGTGGTCAGCGTCGTCCCGGCCCTCGGCTGCAAGACCAAGGATTATGTGTCCAAGGTCGGAAGGGTCTTCCTTCCCGGCGTGGCGGAAAACGGAGACGAAATCGGGCTAGCGGAAAGACTCGGGCGCCTGCTCAGTGCGCTCGCAGAGCGTGATGAGCCGCCCGATGTGGTGCTTCTGGACAGTCGTGCTGGCCTTCATGACATTGGCGCGGCCGCCGTGACCCGACTGGGGGCCGAGGTGTTTCTGTTCACACGTGACGAACCCCAGAGCTGGGAAGCCTGCCGACTGCTGTTCGAGCACTTGTCGAGATCCAGGAGTATCGAGTACGGCATGCCGGACGCCGATCTTCGCTGGAAGTTGAAGATGGTGGCCGCCCAAGTGGAGAAGACTCAGGGCTCCTTGGCCAGATGGCTGGAGGCGTCATACGAAACGTGCTCGGCGCTGTACGACGACGAAGCCAGGGTTCCTGCCACTGGCTTGCCTGCCCAGGTCTTTGTCCGCGATGATCCCGAGGCCCCTCACCATCCTCTCCCGGTGTACTTTGACCAGGGCCTACGCGGTGTGGTGCTGTTGGACGACGCCCGGCGTCCGCCGTGGCCTGTCATCGAGGCTGCGTTCGGCCAGTGCCTGACGGCTGCAACGGCCCGGCTCTTTCCCGCGGAACGCGGCGGCGCTCGTGAGCAGCATCCGAGGACGCCATGACGCTCGTGTTCGATCGAGTAGCGGCTCGACAGGCCTTGGCTCAACTCCCTGACCTTGCGGCCCAAGAGAGCCTCACCCTTCCCGAGAGGGTCAGAATCTACGTACCGCCTCAGCATGCCAAGGCCCTCCACCTGGATGCCAGTGTGGTCGTAGGCATGCGGGGCGCTGGCAAGAGCTGGTGGACGGCTGTGCTGGCAAGCGACTCGCACAGGTCGCTCGTCTCCGAGCGGCTGGAGCGATCGTCCCTCGATCGAGTCACGGCACGGGTAGGGTTCGGGCTCGACGACACGGAGGTCGACTTTCCCAGGCCCGAGACGTTGACGGCCCTCATCGATTCCGGGCTCGAGGCCGTCGACATCTGGCAGACCGTCGTACTTCGCCACGCCTTGCGGGCTACCGCACAGCCACTGCCCCACTCCGAGATCGCCTGGCATGACGCCACCCGGTGGCTCAGGGCTCACGGCAATGAGGCCAACGATCTTCTGACACGGTGTGATGCGGACCTGGCCAAGAGCGGCCGCATCTTGCTCGTGCTCTTCGACGCCTTCGATCGCTTGGCAATCGACTGGCAGAGGGTTCGTAGCCTGACCACCGGAGCGCTCCAAGTCGGCCTGAGGCTGCGGAGCCGGCGAGCCATCCGGGCGAAATTTTTCGTCCGACCCGACCTAGAAGAGGATCAGGAGGTCTGGCGCTTCCCGGACTCCTCCAAGCTGCGACATGCGAAGGTGGACCTAGCCTGGACCAGTGCGGATCTTTATGGTCTCGTCTTCATGCACCTTGGCAACGAGAACGCGTTCGGGCCGGCCTTCCGAGAAAAGACGAGCGAGGCCACCGGGAGCGAGTGGACCGAGACCAGAGGTGTCTACGTTCCTCCCTCGAAGATCTGCGGGGATGAGGCCAGCCAGCAGGCGATCATCGAGGCCCTGGCCGACCGCAACATGGGTGGAGGCCCGAAGCGTGGCTACACCTACACTTGGATACCGCTGCATCTTGCCGACGCAAAGGGCAGGATCAGTCCCCGCAGCTACCTGCTAGCCTTCAAGACGGCAGCCAGCCACACCGGCGAGCAGCGGGTGGACCACCAGCGGGCGCTGCACTACGCCGCGATCCAGCAAGGCGTCGTCAAGGCTTCGGAGATACGAGTGGCAGAGATCAACGAGGACTACCCGTGGGTCGGACCTCTGCTCGAAGCGGCCCGTGGCGCCGTGGTTCCCATGACCGCCGACGAGGTCTCGAGCCGCTGGTCTCCCGAGTGTCTGGCCAGGATGAAACGGGTGGCCGAGTCCAAGTTGCCACCTCTTCGCTTCACCAATGACCCGTTTCGGGCCGGCAGCGCTGCGGCCCTGATCGCCGACCTGGTGGAGCTGGCGGTCCTGTACCGGACCAGAGAGGGTCGTCTCAACATGCCCGACATCTTTCGGGTAGGCTTCGGAATCCGACGCAAGGGTGGCGTCAAGCCACCCCGGTAGAGATCCTCCACTGCCTCCGGCAGGGTCGACAAGGGCAGCCCTCGCCGAGGTTCCCAGGTGGAAGGCTTCACCTCAGCCTCGCCCCTGCCCCCGCCTCTCCACGTCCCGCAGCCACCCGTCCGGATCGCACACGTGGACCTCCAGCCCGGAGACCCGCTTCACGTGGCCCCTCGGATCAAGCGGAACGACCAGGTAGTTCATCCCCCGCGGATAGTGGCCGCGGAACACCCTGAGCGCCGCGGCGTCGAACTGCGCCGGGTCCCACTTGCACTCGATGGCGTCCACCTCGTCCCGGCTCCGCTGCACCACGAAGTCGATCTCCCGTCCCCCGGTGTCCCGCCAGTACCGGATCGTCCACGGGTGGGCATGGGCCTGCAGATACTCCAGCACCACGTGCTCCCAGAGCACGCCGCAATCGTCGGGACGTAGCGGGTCCCAGCCGCGACAGAAGCTGACGAACCCGGTGTCGAAGGCGTACGCCTTGGGCACCTTCACGAGCTCTTTCTGGCCGCCGGCGTGGAACGGCCGCACCAGCGTCAGGGCGTGGGTCGTCTCCAGGGCGCTCAGGTGGCTCACCACGGTCTGGCGACCGATGCCGAGCAGCCGGGACGCCCGCGCCGTTTCCAGGAGACCCCCGCTCTGCCTCAGCACGTATTCGAACACTGCGTTGAACTTGTCGGGATCGCGAAACGCGAACAGCCTCTGCACGTCCCGGGCGAAGAACGAGTCCATCCACTCGCGGTAGAACTCCGGCACCTTCTCCCTGGCCAGCAGAGCCTGGGGCAGACCGCCGACGTGGAGGCGCCTCCGAAGGGACGCCCCGCCGAACGAGGCCAGCTCGTCCCACAGTACCGGCGTCAGGCGAACCAGACGCTTCCGACCGGTCAGAGTGTCCCGGAACTTCCGGCTCGCGGCCAGCGTCGACGAGCCCGTGGCCAGGATCTTGAGATGGGGGAACTCGTCCGCTCCGATCTTCAGAGTCCGGCTCGGATCGCCCAGTTGATGGATCTCGTCGAAGACGACGACGGGGCGCTCGCAGTCCCTGTAGAAGAGCTCCGGGTTCGCCAGGCCGGCCGTCGCGGACGGTAGGTCGCAGTTGACGTACAGCGTCCTCTCGCTGCCCAGGCTCTTCGCCAGAGTCGTCTTGCCCGATCGCCGCACCCCCGCGAGCCAGACGATCGGCGTCTCTTGCCAGGCCTGCTCGATGCGGCGCACCCAGAACGGTCGGTCGACCATGAACCATACTTAGCATAGAAGCGGATAATATGTAAAGTACACATTCCGGCCTCGCCCCTGCTTCCGTCCGTGATGGATCCCGGAGCTCCTCCTGGATCGGCCGCCTCTGGTCAGGCCTGGATGTGGCCCCGCGATCGCCGGGGAAGTGGAGTGGATCCGGCGAGGCGCCGGATCTTGGCTTCGCCATCGCCGTTGCGCTCCGGGCGCCGCTGGCCGTATACTCGCCCCGGGCGTCCCATGATCATCGACCGCCAGCTCGTCCGCTACCTCGCCAACCTCTCCCGGCTCTCCCTGTCCGAAGAGGAGATCCCGGCCTACGAGCGCCAGCTCTCCGACATCCTCACGCTGATGGAGAAACTGGCCGAGATCGACGTGTCCGACGTGCCCGAGACGGCCCAGGTGCTGGACGTCGAGAACGTGCTCAGACCGGACGAACCACGCCCCTCGTCGCCGCGGCAGGAGATTCTGGCCAACGCGCCCGAGACCAGGGACGGCCAGTTCGCCGTGCCGAAGGTGATCGGCTGACGCCCCGACGCGGACCGATCGGTTCGAACCGGCGGAGCCGGGACTCGTCTTTGCGGATGACGACCACCTTCCCGCGCACCGGGGCGTGACCCGCCGATGTCCGACCAGTCCTTGAATCGACCGTCGTCCTCCGTCGTCCTGGCCGCCCTGGTCGTCCTGACGGGGACCGGGTTCTTCGTGGTCGATCGCATCCCCGCCCAGCTGGGCGGGCTCGGTCAGCTCTGGATCCTCGCCATCGTCGTCGGAGCCGGCGGATCGGCGGCCGCCTGGGCGCTCGCCAGGGGACGGTTCGCCGGCGGCGCCTCCGGCTCGCTGGCCATCGTCCTGCTCGCCTACCTGGCGATCCACGCCATGCTCGTGGGCGTGGGCTACCTGGCCGCGGTCGGGTGGGCGAAGCTGGCGTTGCCGGTCGCCCTGTTCGTCACCGCCGTCCTCGACGAGCCGGCCCGGCGGCGATCGGTCGTCGTCCAGGCGCTCACGGCCGTCACCCTCCTCTCGGCGCTGGCGGCGTTCGGCGAGCTCGTGGACCCGGCGCCCATGCCCCGCTCCTGGGTCGACCCGAGCCGCTACCAGGCGGTCAGGGTCAGGGTCACGGCGATGTTCGACAACCCCAACGTCTACGGCGCC
>JACQZM010000434.1:0-28719 GCA_016213885.1 Candidatus Rifleibacteriota bacterium
TCCAGTTGCCGCCTCGCGTCGAGGAGCTGACCGACGACCAAAGGGCGATGAGATGACCAGGGGGGGGTAGTGCCAATCGAAAAAGCTCCTTCCGCTCCCAGAGCGACTTCCTCACATACGACCTGTCGAAGTTGCGCTCAGCAGGGACCGGTTGAACCCCCACCCTTGGCCGTGAGATGATGCCGGGAAACGACCCCTTGTAGCAGGCCAGGGTCACCTGGAAGGTGGCGGCGATGGGCTTCGGGCACAGGTTCTTCTTCGTCGAGGACGGCGACCGCATCGTCCGCATCCCTGCTACGAGGTTCCAGCGCATCCACGATGGCAAAGAGACGTTGCCAGGGTATGCCGGCCAGCGCGTGCGCTGCGCCCACGTGATGGTCCAGCTCGAAGGCCGCCTGCTCACGGGATGGTACCGAGAGTGGTACTTCCTCCTGCCGTTCGACGGTACCGGGAAGGTCGATCGCGACGAGGAACTGCGTGGGGTCGGCCTCGTCATGGAGGCGACACCGCTCGCGCTTTCGTTCCTCGAAGACAACCGCGACCACAAGCACTCCAACGTGGTTCAGGCCCGGGGCAAGTTCGCCAAGATGCAGCTCGACAACGAGTTCCGTTGGACGCCCGGCCAACAACTGCGAAAACACCTGCTGGATCTGGCCCTCGGTCGACAACCAAGGCGGCGGTAGATGAGCCAGCCGTGCGGACCAGGCTGAACGTTCGACGGCGGCGAACGTGGGGTGGGCTCCCTGGTCGGCCCGCAGTTCCTGCCAGACCTCATCTGGTACGACGACTCCGCCGAAAAGCTCGCCCAGCAGATCCAGCCGATCGATGGCCGCCAGATTGGATACCACCCGTCCCCGGCGTCCGGCGCGTCAGGCAGCACCAGGTGTGGCCGGGAAGGGTCCGTCCGCGTGAGAGTTCGAGTCTCTCGCCCTCCTTCCTTGCACCCACGGTGACCAACTCAGGAGCCTCGTGGGATCGGTGCCCTGACAGGATGGTCTGCTTCGGCCCGAGAGTCCGGGGCACTCCACCTCGGGCTGTTCATCCCGGACGACTCGGGGCTCCCGCAGGAGCACGACGGCGTGTCCCCGTTCGACGCCTCCCGGATGGTCCTCTCCTGCTAGTGCGGCTTCAGCGCCCTCACGATGAGCCCCAGGCCGCCGAACAGGAGGCCGAACATGATCACCGTGTTCAACATGTTCGTGGGGCGGTAGTAGAGCTCCAGGGAGTTCAGGATGCCGAAGAACAGGAGCGCCATCCCGGCCGCCACCATGAACCACCCGATCCGGGACTTGCCGTTCAAGAACACGAAGAACAGCCCCAGCAGGAACACCGTGAAGATCGGGCCGAAGGGGCTGCGGGAGGAGCCGAAGTAGGGGAAGTAGAACCCGGCGTGGATGCTCACCTGGTTCATCACCATGTAGGCCCCGCCGCAGGACATGAGGACCCCCATGATGAACTCGCCGATGCCACCCGGGGTTCCGCCTGCGCCCTCGAACTTGCTCATGGATGCTCCCTCCTGCGATCCGGAGGACCGGCCGCTCCGACCTTCCGGGATACACGCGGAGTCTAGCCCACTCTGCCGTGGCGCCGCAACGAGAGGCACCGGGTCATGACCCGGCGCCTCGCCGGGTCCGAGTCGCGCCCCCGACCGCGACCTCGATCCGGATCCCCTCCTCTTTCTCTGTCCCGAGCGCTACTTCGAATGAATCCCCTCCGCTTCGTTCGTGAGCGTTGATACGGGCAAGAGGGTGATCACAGCCCGAGCCCTGCGAAACAGGTGCAGGATCCTGGCCGGGACGGTACGGGCCCACCAGCCCGCCGCCGCCCCCCGGGCCCGGCACGAGATGTCGCCGGCCCGGAGCGGCCGAGGGTATATTCTCCGTCACCACCGATGGTTCCGATCCGTGGCCTGGAGGTTGTCATGTCTCGCCCGAACAGGTGTCCCACCGGATGGAGGGCGACGATCGCGGTGCTGGTGATCGTGCTCATCTGTGGCGGCTGCCGGTCCGACGCCCCCCCCGTGGCGCCGGCGGTGCCCTCCGGCTCGTCCACCGTCGCGGCGCCGTATGCGTTCACGCACATCGGGGGGGCTCCACCGCCGAAGGCTCCGGTCGACGCCGGCGCCGGGTCCGTCGACGCGCCGGACCTGGCCGGTCGGATCATCCGGTTCGACACCCGGGCGATCGCCGGGGAGGCCTACGAGGTGGTCTCCGGCTCCGGGACCCGGGCGGCGACCGCGCCGGTCAGCGTCACCCTGGTCCATCTCAAGCGAACCGGGGCCAAAGAGGTCCGGACCGAGCTGGCCGACCGGAGCGGCGCCGATCTGCCGGGAGTCTCCCACGGCGGCCATGCATTCAGGTTCGAGTGCGGCATGTGTCACGCCTCGGCGCCCCCGGGGCTGAAGGCCGCGATCCTGGTCCGCTCGGCCGACCGGCGGAGAACGAGACGCCTGGGGCCGGTCACGATCACGGGACGCTGACGGATCGCGATGTGAGCGTTCCGCCGATCGGACGATCGGCTCCATCCGCCAGACGGGATACGTCGACGCTGGCGCGGAAGAGGACCATCCCGTAGACTGGTCCCTTCCGGTGACCCGACGCCGGGAGCGCCGATGCCGAACCGCACCTCTGGTCGACCGTGAGCTTCAACTTCCACGCCCTGGACCTCCTGGTCATCTTCGCCCTGTCGCTGGGCATCGTCTCCCTGTTCGTGCGCCTGCGGCTTCCGATCATCGTGGGCTACATCGTGGCGGGCGTGGTGGTGGGCCCCCACGGCCTCAGGGTGATCCACGATCAGGCCGCGGTCCAGGAGCTGGCCCAGATCGGCGTGGCGCTCCTCCTGTTCTCCGTGGGGCTGGAGACCCCGCTCTCGGCGGTGTTCGCATCGCGACGCATCGCCGTGGCGACGGTGCTCCAGGTGTCGTTCGGCATCGTCATCGGCACGGCCGCCGGAGCTCTCGCCGGCCTGTCCATGAAGGCCTCCCTGGCCGTGGGGTTCATGTTCGCCACCACCTCCACGGCCGTGGCCCGCCGGGAGCTGGAGCAGCGAGCAGAGGCGGAGGCGCCCCACGGCCGGATCGTGATCTCGATGCTCATCATCCAGGATCTGCTGGCCGTGCCGATGACCGTGCTGGTCCCGCTGCTCGTCGACGACCAGACCGGAGCCAAGGGGATCGTGGGGCCGCTCCTGACGGCGGTCCTGGTGTTCTTCGGTTTGCTGGTCGGCGCCCGGCTCCTGATGGAGCCGTTCTTCCGGGCCGTCATCAGGACCCGCAGCAAGGACCTGTTCGTCCTGGCCGTGGCCGCCGTGGTGATGGGCGCCACCTGGGTGGGCAACAAGTCGGGCCTGTCTCCGGCGATGGGGGCGTTTCTGGCCGGGACCATGCTCGAGGCGTCGGACTACGCGCACCACACGCTCTCGTTGATCCTCCCGTTCAGGGACGCCTTTCTCCCGATCTTCTTCGTCTCCGTGGGGATGCTGGTGGATCCGCGGTTCGCCCTGGGTCACCCGTTCCTGTTCGTGGGTGGGCTGGCCGTCATCGTCGTCGTCAAGCTCCTGGTGACGCTGGTGCCGCTCGTCATGATGAGACAGCCGCTGAGACCGTCGCTGATGGCCGCGCTGGCGCTGGCCCAGGTCGGCGAGTTCACCTTCGTGCTCTTGAACCTGGCCTACGCCTCGGGCCTGGTACCCACCGATGTGGCCCAGGCGATCCTGTCGCTCACCATGGGAAGCCTGCTGATGGCGCCGCTGGCCATCAGGTCCTCGTCAGCCCTGTCGAGCTGGCTTCTCAGGCGCATCAGCGTGCTGTCCCTGGAATCGGATCTGACCGGAGTGCCGCCCAGCGACCTGACGAACCACGTGATCATCGTCGGCTTCGGGATCAACGGTCGCAACGTGGCCAGGGTCCTGAGGGCGGTGGAGGTGCCCTACCAGGTCATAGAGCTCAACGCCGACACGGTCAGCCAGTACCGGGCCGCGGGAGAGCCGATCCACTTCGGCGACGCCACGTCGGAAGAGCTGCTGAGGCACCTGGCCGTGGAGCGGGCCCGCAAGGTGGTCATCTCGATCACCGATCCGCCCTCGACGATGAGGATGGTCCGGCTGATCCACGAGATGGCGCCTCGCGTGTCGATCATCGTGCGGACCCGGTTCCTCGCGGAGATCGAACGGTACTACTCGCTGGGCGCGGCCGTGGTCGTGGCCGACGAGATGGAGGCGAGCCTCAGGCTCGTCCGGGACATCCTGGCTCGATTCGGCGTTCCAGCCCATCAGGCGATCCGGATGACCGACGAGCTGTGCGAGCACGGCTACAGCCCGCTTCTCGACGACCGGATGGCGCTCTCGGCGATCCTGCCGTTCCATCCGACCCGCCACACCGTGCCGATCGAGTCGCCCTGCATCGGCCACAGCCTGGCGGAGCTGGACCTGAGACGGAAGACCGGCGTCACCTGCCTCTCCATCGAGCGCGGCGATTCCATGATGACGAACCCCGACGGCAACACCCGCATCCAGGGCGGCGACTGCCTGGTCCTCCTGGGATCGGATCTGGAGCTGGTGCAGGCCCGGTCGTTCCTCGACCGGGGCCAGTGCGATCCGCGGACCGGCAAGCTCCACGAAGGGGCCTGATCACAGGCCGATCGCGACCGGAGGTGGAGGAGCCCGGCCGGACCCGGCTACTTCACCGGCTCGAACCAGAGGTCGGCGAGCCACAGCCAAGGCGGGCTCGGCGGGGCCGACAGGCGGGGCTCGTAGCCCTCGGCCCGGACCTCGATCTTCCGGCAGCCGTCGATCATCTGGCGAGGGAGAGGTGGTGCCGCAAGGTCGAGCTCGATCCACCCCGCCTCGTTGCTGGCGGTCTTCTGCCCGGTGGTCGGCCTTTCTGGTAGACTCTCTCCGGGATGAACGAGACGAGCTTCCCGGTGCAGATCGGCCGCTACGTCACCGTCCGGCTTCTCGGAAGCGGCGGGATGGGCGAGGTCTACCTGTCCAGGGACCAGCAGTTCGACCGGCTCGTGGCGGTGAAGGTGCTGAACGTGAGCGCCCGGGAGGACCCGGAGCTCTTGTCCCGGTTCCGGCGCGAGGCCGAGTGCGCATCCCGGCTCTCCCACCCCAACCTGGTGAAGCTCTACGACTACGGCGAGCACGACGGAGCTCCGTTCATCGTGATGCAGTACGTCGACGGGGAGTCGCTGGCCGATCTGATCAAGCGCCGCAGGAGGCTGGAGCCGCTGTCGGCGCTGAAGACGGCCCGGGAGGTGCTCGAGGCGCTGGTGGTCTGCCACGAGGCGGGCATTCTCCACAGGGACGTCAAGCCCGGCAACATCATCATCGACCGGTCCGGTCGGGCCCATCTGGTGGACCTGGGGCTCTCCAAGCCGCTGGACAAGAAGACTCTGACCCGGACCGGCTCCCTGGTGGGGACGCCCAGATACGTGCCGCCGGAGCTGCTGGTCGGCGACCGGTACGACGCCCGGAGCGACGTGTACCAGGTGGGCCTGGTGCTCTACGAGTGCCTCGAGGGACGGTCCGCGTTCGACGGGACCGACCTGGCCGGGCTGCTGCGCCGGATCACCGACGACCTGCCGCCGCCGCTGACCTGTCCGCTCTCGTCGGCCACCGACTGGATCTGCGAACTCCTGGCGAGGATGCTCGCCAAGGACCCGGCCAGCCGTTTCCAGAGCTCGCGGGAGGTGCTGGACTTCCTGGCCGACTAGTCCCGGCGGCACAAGGTCGCGGCGAGAAAGGCCCCGGTTCCGTCGTCCCGGCCGTCCTCCCCGCCGGCCCGCCCGCCGATCTCGGTGCGGCCGATGGCGCTGGCCCTGCTGGTGGCGACTCTCGTGGCCGCCGCGACCTGGACGGCCCGGCGGCCGGGCGGGGGCGACGCGCCTCGCCCCTCCGGCGCGTCCGACATGGAGGGCCCTTCGCTGCGCTCATCAGTCCCCCCAAGCCCCCCTCGGGCTCGCCCTCCGGGCCCGGCTCCTGTCGGGCTTGCCGGGCCGTCGCCGATCAGCTCGTACGTGGCCAGGCCGATCAGCCCGGAGGCGGTTCATGTCAGGGTCCGCCAGGTGAACAGTCTGCTCACTCGGATCGACGATGGGGACTGGCCATGGCGCTTCCAGAGCGAGTTCCGGCAGACCCGTCAGGACGCGGCCTCGCGGGCCCGGCTCGTCGCCAGATGGAAACGACTCACCGCCGACACGTTCGGTAGCGGGCCGCTGGGCACGGCGCTCATGGCGCTCAGGGACGTCATCCCGGTGCTGCCCGACACGCCGGAGCTCGACCCCGGAGACCGGGCGCTCCTGCTCGAGAAGGCGAGTCACCTGGTGAACCTCCGGCGCCAGCTGGTCGATCTGTTCGGCGGCGACTGGCCAGTGCCGGCGCACCTCTCCGACCTGCCTGGACTCAAGGTCGAGCCGCGCCCCCCGGCCGGCGTGGGCCAGCTCCTCAGAGTGGGCATGAACCCTCCCAGGCGGTTCGCCCAGCTGGAGTACAGCCTGGTGCTCGACGAGGACAGCCGGGCCGACCAGGAGTTCAGGCTCCCGCCGCCGCTGCGGATACCCAGACCGCTCGCCGAGGCGTACCTGGGCTACCGGATCGGCGGCTCGTCCAGCTGCTGTCTCGAGGTCTGTCTGAGCCCGGACCTGCGGCGCCCCAAGAGCCACCTGGCAGCGGTCATCTATGGCGCCGGGCCCAAGGAACCGATGGAAGGGTATATCCGGCTCGACGAGCGGCTCCTCGATGATCACCACGCGGCTCTGGTCGTGATGTTCGAGTCGTTCGCCGTCTCGTTCTTCGATCAGGGCCTCAGGGTGGAGTGGCTCTCGCTCCTCGGCCGGCCCGGTCCGCCCAGACGATTTCCCGGAGGGCCCGAATGGATGGACAGATGAGCCAGAGCGATGACCGGACGCCCCGGACTGATCGCCGGGAGCCGAGGGCCGGGGGACGGATCCCGGGAAGGCTGGCCCTGGCCTGCCTGATCCTGGCTCTGGGGCTGGGGCTCCCCTTCACGGTCTGCCTGGCGTCCGGTGGCGGCGATCAGAGCGCTCCCTGGATGCGGTCGCTGGCCCTGGCCGCCGGGGCTCCGCTGGCGCTGGCGCTGGTCCTCTCGATCGTCGGTTTCTACCGGGACCCGGAGTCGGTGGCGCTGCAGGCTCTCGGGGTGGTGGCGCTCCTGGGGCTCGTGCTGGTATGGGTTCCGGCGCTCAAGGAGCACCGCCGGGTGGCCCGGCTGCCGTCGGGACCTCCGCCCGTCTCGCCGGTCGGCCCGGTCGCGCCGTCGGGCCGGTGGGCCGGCGAAGAGCTTCCCCGGGTCGCCCTGGAGACCTCGGAGGGTGAGATCACCCTGGAGCTGTTCGAGGACGACGCGCCCAACACGGCGGCCAACTTCGTCCACCTGACAGGGGCGGGATTCTACGACGGGACTCTGTTCCACCGGGTCGTCAAGGGGTACATGATGCAGGGCGGCGACCCGCTGACCAGGAGGCCCGACGAGGCCAGGTGGGGCACCGGTGGCCCGGGCTACCGGATCGAGGACGAGCGCCCGAAGAATCCCGGATGGAAGCACGAGCGGGGGATGGTCTCCATGGCCAGCGCGGGCCCCCACACGGCCGGCAGCCAGTTCTTCATCGTGTTCGGCGCCGCTGCCCACTGCGACGGCCAGTACACCGTGTTCGGCAGGGTCGTGGACGGCATGGCCGTGGTCGATCGGATCGACCAGACCCTGGCCACCGAGCTGACCGGCAAGCCGAAGAAGCCGATCGAGCTGCGGCGCGCCCGGGTGGTCCGCCGGCGAGACCACGCCTACCGGCCGATCACCCTGCCCCCGCTCCGTTGATCCGTGGCGGCAGCGGACGGACCGCGCACTCGTTCACCACGAAGACCGCGGCCTGCCCGACCAGCGGACACTTGTACTCGCAGATCCCGCAGCCGATGCACAGCTCCCGGACCACGTAGGGGTACTTCACGATCCGTCGACGGCCGTCCGGGAGCACCGCCTCCTTCACCTCGAACCGGATCGCCTTGTCAGGGACCGGGCAGTGCTCCTCGCAGACCATGCAGCTCTCGTGGCGGCAGTACGGGATGCACCGATCCCTGTCGAAGTAGGCCATCCCCATGACCATCTTCTGTTTCCGGTCCAGAGGCACCGTGTTGATGACGCCGGTGGGACAGACCCGGCCGCAGAGGTTGCAGTTGTACTCGCAGTAGCCGACCCGCATCCTCGCCTCCGGCAGCCACAGCTCCCTGAAGTCCTGGTGGAACTCCCCGGCCTGCAGGCACGCTCCGTTGGATCGGCAGACCCGGACGCAGGCCAGGCACCGGATGCAACGGTCCCTGAACAGCTCCTCCGGGACCGCCCCGGGAGGCCTCAGCAGCCGGTCGACCCGGTCGCGGTCGGCGAGGCTCACGCGGATCAGGCCGAGAGTGACGATGCTCCCGGCGATCGACCCCAGGAACTCCCGCCTGGACGGTCCGGCAGCCGGGGCGCGGCTGCCCTGGCCGAACGACCAGGTGGTGGCGCCCACGGCGGTGGGGCAGTCCTCCAGACAGAGCATGCAGAGCGTGCACGCCTCCAGGTGGGTGTGGGTCGGGGCCTGGGCCGGAATGGCGCCCATGGGACAGGCCCTGCGGCACGCCAGGCAGGTCGTGCAGGTGCTCGTCACGGTCCGCCGGAACGGCGCCCACCGACCGACCACGGAGAGCCAGGCCCCGGCCGGGCAGACGAACCGGCACCAGAACCGGGGGGCGGCCAGCTCCAGGAGCAGGATCGCCACGAACGTCCAGGCGATCGGCCAGACGCCCACGAACAGGTTCACCCCCTCCGGCATCAACCACTTCCGGGCGCCGGCGGACGCCGAAGAGAGCGGGGTCGACCCGAGCGGGCCCAGCACCGTGGAGAGCGCCCAGCTCGCCAGCGGGAAGAGCGCGCCGGTGAGGGTGCGGTGGAACAGAGACAGCGGGTCCAGAAAGCTCCAGATCCCGATGCCCAGCACGGCCAGGATCGCCAGACCAGCCAAGAGCGCCAGCGAGAAGCTCCTCCAGCGGTCCATCCACGGCTCATGCCGGGGCGCGGAACCGCCGGTGAGGAGAGCCCGGCCAGCGTCGAGGCAGGCTCCAAGGGGACAGACCCAGCCGCAGAAGAACCGCCCCAGGACCACGGTCGCCGCCAGGACGACGAGCCCGGGCCAGTAGGCCACGCAGAGCGTCCCGGTCTCGAGAAGACCGGCCAGCGGCAGAAGGGGGCTGGCCCTCAGGAACAGGTCCGCAGGCACCTTCCCGGAGTACGGGTAGCGGTTCGCCAGGAAGATGACGACGAAGAGACCGACGAAGAGCAGCTGGCAGAGCCGCCTGACCGAAAGCGCTCTCAAGAGAGCCGGATCTTCTGAAGGCGCATCTTGTCGATGCTCACCTTGTTCAGCCCCCGCTGAACCGCGGCCTGCAGGTGGCCCACGTCGGCGCTGGTGAGTCCGAACAGCGGCAGCGCCGCGTGGTCAGCCGCCACGGTGCACGGACTCATGACGAGGGTGCGGGTCTGTTTCACGTCCCGGGGGTTGCCGCCCACCGGGCCGTTCCGGAGCAGGATCCGGTAGCCGTCGATGATGGTGAGCGCCGGGAGGATCATGCCGGCGATGTCGATCAGCTTCTTGTCGAACGGCGTGTGGAGGGAGCCCCGGTCTCCGCCCATGACCCCCATGAGGTTCTTGAGCCCCAGGGTCACCCGGGACAGACCGTGGTGCTTGGCCACCGGAACGTTGATCACCTTGGTGGCGTCCAGGTAGTCCTGGTAGATCGGCCACTGGGCGAGCTCTTCGCCATTCTTGATCGCCAGGCTCTTGTACCGGCCGTCGTCGACGAACGAGACCTCGGCCCCCGCGGCCTCCGCCTTCTCCTGGATCCCGCTGGAGACGTAGCACCGCCGCGCGTTGTTGCAGGTGCGGTCGAAGACGCGCACCTTCTTGGCTCCGGCGGCCAGACACTCCTTCACGACGGCGGCGACCAGGTCCGGGTTGGTGGTCGCCGCCAGGTCGGGGGCCCGGTCCCAGCCGATGTTCGGCTTGACCACCACCACGTCCCCCGACGACACGAACCGTTTCATCGAGCCCATGGCGTTGAGTCCCGCGGCCAGGAGCTGCTCCGGCTCGCCATTCTCCACCCAGACCACGTCGGGGATCGTGCCCGGGGGCACCGGGGAGGGGGTCGGCTGGGCGTGGACCCGGTGGCATTTGCCGCCGGAGAGGGTCAAGCCGGCCAGGGCGAGCAACCTGAGCAGGGTTCGTCGTTTCATCTCGTCCTCCAGACGTCATCAGGTATGGCCAGAAATATTAGAGGCCGTGGTGGGGTCGGTCAAGCGGGCCGCCTGCGATCCTGCGATCGAGGCCGGCGGGCAGTGCGGCCACGCCGATCGTTCCCAAGAAGCCCGGTCCGTCAGGCGTATCGCGACACCCAGTAGGCGGCCAGGCCGAAGAGGACCCCCAGCGCCCAGAACTCAGGCGTGGTGATGGCGATGGTCGGGGTCCCGAAGGCGACGCCGTAGAGCGCCCAGACGAGGTTCCGGGTCTTGAGACCCGCCGTGACGAGCACGAAGCTGACCGCACTGAGCACGACCGTGAGAGCCAGAAGAAGCGGACTGTCGAGAATCTCCACGCCCCTGAGCTTAGCACGGGGCGGCCAGGCCCTGCGACTCGCTCCGATCTCTGGATGCCACCCGTCACCGCTCGACGATCACCAGCGCCATGCCGGAGAGGTCGTCGTCGGGGAGGTCCTCCGTGAGGAGCGTCCGCCCGTGGTAGGGAGACAGCACGAGCTCGCCGGCCCTCGGAGCCAGGATCCGCTGCGGCGTCCGCTCCAGCTTCAGCCGCTCGGCTCCGATGCAGGCCACGAGGCGCACGTCGGTCCGGCCCACGCCTTCCTGGGACAGGGTCTGCTCCACCGGCCTGAGAGCGCCGTCAACGCTCGCGAAGCCCCACAGCCCCCGACAGCTCACGTCCACCGATTCTCCCGCATCGAGGAGGATGCCCGTGCGATGGTAGGCTGCCAGGGGCAGCACCGCGTGGATCTGGACGTCCCGGAACGGCCGGATCGGCGGGGCCGGATCCGCGGGACTCCGGCCGCGGAGCAAGAGCGGGTGGGCCTCGACGTTGCCACGACCCAGCAGGTCCCGCGTCACCACGGTCGCCACCTCCCGGACGAGCGGTGGGCTCCGGACGCTTCTGGCCAGCATCTCGATCTCCGGCAGGGCGTCCATTGCCGTCGGATCGCCCACCCGCGCCAGCCGACCCAGCGCCCACACGATCGCCGCCTGGCGCGTCTGGGAGGGCGGCCCCGCGGCGTGGAGCTCCGCCAGCTGCCACCGCAGCCGACCCACCGCCGACCGGACCTCGAGGTTGCCCAGCGCCCACGCCGCCGCCCCCTGGGCGTCCCGGGCCGATCCGGCCATGGCCAGGAGCGGTTCCGTCGCCCGGGAGTCGCCCACCCAGGCGAGCGCCCACGCCGCGGCGCTGGCGACCCGGGGCTGGGGATCGGCGAGGGCGCGGACCAGGTCGGCCACCTGGCCCCTGGCCTGGATCAGCCCGAGAGCGCAGGCGGCCCTGGCGCGGACCTCGGTACGGGTCGAGCTGGTCAGCAACGTCGCCAGCGCCGCGGCTGCGCCGGGCGTCGGGAGCCGGGCCACGGACCAGAGCAGGTTGGGTTGCGCCGGATCCTCCAGAAACGCCTCGAGCAGCACCTTTCGAGCGGACGGCGTCCCCGTGGAGGCGAGCCCCTCGGCGACCATGACCCGCTGGTGCTCGGGCCGGGACCGGGCCATGAGACGTGCGGCGCTCCGGGCCTCATGCTCCGAGGCGGGCGGAGTCAGGCCCCGGAGCGCGCCGATGAGCGTCGCCTTGTTGGGCTCCGGTCGCGCCAGCCACCGCCGGAAGTGCTCGCCGGCTCGCTCCGGGTCGCATCGCACCATGGCCATGCCGAGCACGGCGGCGCCCCGGGCCTCGTCCCACACCTTGACGGCGCCGGTGGTCTGGACCGGCTGGCTGCTCGCAGAGCTCTTCACGATCGGAGGGTGAGGACCGGTTCTCCGGTCCGGCGACGGCTCGACCCTGGCGGCGATCCGGTCGCAGGCCTCCCGCCCGCCGTCGACCGCCATCGCCTTCACGCAGGCCTCCAGGTTTCCGTGATCCGCTGCCCTGTCCAGATGGGCCTGGCCCAGCTCGCTGGCCCGCGGGTGGTGCGCCGCCGTGGCGGCGGCGATGAGGTCGACTCTCAACCCGTCGGATACTCGATCCACGAAGGGGAGCAGCGCCTCCGAAAGCTCCGGGTCGCGCAGCTCCCGGGCCACCCGGGCGAACTGCGCGAGCGACTCCAGTCGATCCGCCGGCACCGTGGGCAGGTGCCGGCGGATCACCGGCACCCACCGGGGGTCCGTGGTCCCGAGCAGGAGGCCTGACAGCAGCTGCGCCGTCGGGAAATCCCGCTCGAACGTGGCGATCTGCGCGGCGACCTCCTTGGCGTACGCCTGGGGCTGGGTCCTGAACCTGTATTCGGAGAGCCTGGGCCACCCCGAGGGAGCGACGACCCGCACGAAGTAGTCGGCGTTCGGCTTGAGACCCCCCACGAGCTTGTGGAAGAAGCGCCCGCCCTTGTCCCGGGCCACGGACTGGCTCGGCGCCCGCTGACCCCAGGGACCGACCTCCACGCGGTACTCGCCCTCGAACGGGTACTGGAAGTCGACGAGCACGGAGCTCTCGAACGGAAGGCACAGCAGGTCCTGGACCGCTTCGACCGCCGGCGTCGTCAGCGAGACGAACTCGGAGAGGACCTCTCCCGCCGGCCCCAGCAGATCGACCCTGATCGCCGAGGTGGGGGCGAGGTCGCGGAACACCACCTCCCCGTCGATCTCGATCGCCTCGGTCCGTGCCCCTGATCGGGAGCTCGAAACGAGCCGGGCGAAGGCGCCCCTGGGGACTTCGCCCTCCACCTGGACGGCCAGGCTCCGGTTCGACAGGAGCCGGGGGTTCGCCAGCCTGGCCCGGCGTTCGCTCCGGCCGGGCTGTTCCACGGTCTGTCGCTGGCCGGCGATCGGGCTGGCCGGCTGGCCAGGGTCGGCGGGGGGCGTCTGGGCCGTGGCGATCGCGCTGGCCACGAGAGACCGGTGGCTCGTCGGCGACGGGCCGCCGGGGGACTGCCAGAGCCGCGACGGCGATCGGTTCAGCATCAGGAGCGCTCCGGTGCACACGACGCCGGCCAGGAAGCCGGCGGTCAGCCCCAGGCCGGCCCGGCTCACCAGCGACCGACGGCGCCGGGGAAGCTTCGGAGGCGCCGCTTGCCCGACCGGCGGCGCCGGGAGCGAGGCCGCGACCAGAGCCGCGGCCGGGACCTTGGGCGGGCCGCTCCGGTCCACCACGGGCCCGGAGCTCGAGGCCATGGTCGAGGCCAGGCCGTCGACGGAGCCGGACCACCGACGGACCTCCTCCCTGTACTCCGCCGCCGTGGGCCGGGCCTCCGGCGACTTGGCCAGAGTCCTGGCCTGCAGGTTCACGAGCCACTGCGGCACGTCGTCCCGCACCCCCTCCAGGGTGGGCGCCGCGCCGTTCACGACCCGGGCGGCCACCTCCTTGAGGCTGTCGCAGTGCATCCACGATCGTCCCAGGAGCAGCTCGTGGACGCAGATGGCCAGACTGTACAGGTCGGAAGCGGCGATCGCGCCCAGCCCCTGCAGGACCTCCGGCGCCATGTAGAGCGGCGTTCCGAGGATCGTGCCCTCCCTGGTCACCCCCATCTCCTCGGCGGGCTTGGCCAGGCCGAAGTCCATCAGCTTCAGCTGATCGCTCCGGTCGACCATCAGGTTCCGCAGCTTGATGTCCCGGTGGAGCAGGTTGTTGGAATGGATGTACGCCAAGGCGTCGACGGCCTGCCTCACCAGGGAGAGCACGCGGCCCACCGGGAGCGGGCTCTGCTCCTCGACGAGCCTGGCGAGGTCGACGCCGTCCACCACCTCCATGGTGTAGTAGGGTCGGCCGTCCATCTCGCCGGAGTCGTAGATCCTGACGATGTTGGGGTGGGAGAGGCCGGCCAGCACCTTGACCTCCCGGTGGAACCGCTTGATGAACCGGTCGTTCTTGGCCGATTCGGTCACCAGGAGCTTCAGCGCCACCTCGCGCTTCAGCGACACGTGAAGGGCGCGGTAGACGACGCCCATGCCGCCCTGCCCCAGCTCGTCCAGGATCTGGTAGCGACTCACGAGACCGGTGGACCCTCCGAGTGGCCGCTGCCCATCGATGATCCGACGGGCGCCGGGCCGAGCTTACCCACTGGCAGGGCACCACGCAAGCGCCGTGGCGGCCCAGGTTCCCCCACCTGTTTCGCGGAGTCGAGCCTGGCTGCAGAGTCACCAAGGAAGTGGCATCGATTCATTTGAAGTCGCGCTCGGGAGAGAGAAAGAAGAGAGGATCCGGATTGAAGTCGCGCTCGGGGGCGCGACTCGGACCCGGCGAGGCGCCGGGTCTTGCGACTCGGATCCGGCGAGACCCGGGAAGCGGGCTTGCGCACGGCCTCCCTCGCCGCCTACAATTGTGGGAGGCCGGGTCGACCCATCGCGACCGCCCTCGGGAGGTCCCATGATCGCGTTCCATCACGACCCGTTGACTCACACCCTGACCTGTTCCATCTCGGGGCGCATGGACACGGACGTCGCCTCCCAGGTCCAGAGAGAGATCGACGCCAAGCTCGCCGAGGTGGCCGATCCGGATCTCAAGGTGATCTTTCTCATGTCCGGCGTGGAGTACATCGCCTCGGCGTTCATGCGGGTCTGCCTGACCGTGCTGAAGAGGCTCCCGCCGCAGCATTTCAAGTTCCTCCAGTGCACGCCGTTCGTGAGGAAGGCTCTGACCGTGGCCGGGTTCGACACGCTGGTGCCGATCTCCGACGAGGAGTAGGAGCGTCCGGACCGCTTCAGGGAGGCAGGAGCTTCAAGATCGAGACCGCGAACAGGTCGAAGTCATCCAGGCCGTCTGGCAGGTTCCGGACGACCACGGACAGATCGATCTCGTGGTAACGGTGGACCAGCAGGTTCCTGAAGCGAGCCATCGACCCCAGGTTCTCTCCCAGGGTGGTCGGCACCACGCCGGCAGCAGCGAGCCGTGGGCCGATCTCCGAGTACTCGTCGATGGAACCGGTCTTCAGGTCGGCCAGCACATGGGCTCCCAGGTCCAGGACGAGGTGAATGGCGATCTGCAAAGCGTGAAGAAGCGCCAGCTGCCTGGTCAGATCGCGCTGGAGCTGATCGCTGTCCAGCGGGCCCAGGTCGCGCAGGTAGACGACCCATCGTCTGAGATCGGCGATGGCGCGCATCACGTAAGCCCTGTCAAGTCCCACCTGTACCCCCCTGGAACCCGGCGGCCCAGTTGAAGAGTGCCTGCTCCTGGACCTTCCGGAGATACGCCGTGTCCAGGTATCGCAGGAGGACCCGGGTCTCGAAGCGTACGCGAGCCTCGTGATCCCGACAGAAGATCAGCCGGCCGCACCACGTGGCCCGATGCCGGATCACCGGATCTTTCACCTCGTCGAGAATCAACAGGTCCAGATCGTCGTCCCTCAGAGCCAGTTGCTTGACGAGCCGGGCGTGCAGATCGCCCCAGTAGGTCTGCCAGCCTTTCTCAGGCGATCCACCATGACGGTCCGTGAGAACCGCCAGGTCGAGATCGCTCAGGCCGGAGCTGGTGCCCCGAATGCGTGAGCCGAAGGCGTAGGCGCAGACAATCTCGTGGCGGGCCGCAAAGAGAGCCCTGGCCTGGTCGAGCAGCTGCTCCAGCCTCTCGCCGATCGGCGGTCGAGGTGAGAGAGACATCGTGGGCATCGATCGTATTGTACCCTCCGGTCCGGCGCCAGTGCCCCCTCCTCGAGCGGCACCATCAAGAGGGGTTGGACCGCGAGACCGCCCTTGAACCTACCCACATACGATCGACCGTCGGGCCGGGTCGGCCCGGGTTGATCTCACCGTGAGCCGATGCTATGATGACCTGTTTCTCGACCGGTGGGGGCCTGCGGAGTGATGGATGGAGAGGATCTTCCCGCATCTGAGGCGGGTCGTCACCTTTGCCGGCGCCTTCGGCAGCGGCAAGACCGAGGTCGCCGTGAACTTCACGGAGCTGTGGGTCGCCAGGGTCGCGGTCTCCATCGCGGATCTGGACATCGTCAACCTGTACTTCCGTAGCCGGGATGTGCGGGCCCAGCTCGAATCCAGGGGGATCACGGTGCTGGCCCCGAGGACCGACGGGCCCATGACCGACCTTCCGATCATCATCCCGGAGGTGCGCGGCGCTCTGCGCGACGGCACGAGACAGCTCGTCCTCGACGTGGGGGGCAACGATTGCGGGGCGCGGGTGCTCGGCTCGTTCAAGGATGTCATGGACCGATCGGCCGTGGACCTGTTCGTCGTGGTCAACGCCAACCGGCCGTTCACCGAGGACGTGGACGGCGCCCGATCGGTGCTGAGGTCCATCGAGGCGGCGTCGGGGCTCGCGGTCACGGGGCTCGTCTCGAACACCCATCTGTGCGACGAGACCACGGTCGACACCGTGGTGGACGGGTTCCGGATGGCCCAGGAGCTCGGCCTTGCCGTGGGCGCTCCGGTGCGCTTCGCCGCGGCCGACGCCCGGATCGCGGCTGACGTGGCCCGACAGCTCCCGGTGCCGGTGCTGCCGCTCAGCCGGCGCATGCTGGCGCCGTTTCACCCGGAGGCGGCCCGGATCCCCGTACCGGGCCGACCGCTGGGACGACCCTGAAAGGAGATCGAGCTCTTGCCCAAGGTGACCGTCGATCGCGATGGGTGCAAGGGATGCGAGCACTGCACGGCCGTGTGCCCGCAACGGATCCTCGCGATGTCCAAGGAGATCAACGCCAAGGGGTACTTCTTCGCGCGGGTGACGGACCGGCCGAGGTGCATCGGATGCCGCCTGTGCGCGATCGCGTGCCCGGACGTGGCGATCCGCGTCGAGTGCCACGGAGTGGCCTACAGGTTCTTCGATTACTAGTCTCGCTCGGCAAGCTCCCGGGAGCCTGTGCTCAGGCTCGAGGATCGTCGGCGCGGGGCCAGGAGCTGTCCCAGGGACCCCGGTGATTGGCAGGAGAGCGTCATGGCGAAGAAACTCATGAAAGGGTGCGAGGCCATCGGAGAGGCGGCCATCCAGGCCGGCTGCCGCCACTTCTTCGGCTATCCGATCACGCCGCAGAGCGAGGTGCCGGAGTACCTGAGCCGGCGTCTGCCCGCGGTCGGTGGGGTGTTCGTGCAGGCCGAGAGCGAGGTGGCCGCCAGCAACATGATCCTGGGGGCGGCGGCCACGGGCACCCGGGTGCTCACCACCTCGTCGAGCCCGGGGATCAGCCTCATGTCGGAGGGGATCTCGTACATCGCCGGCTGCGAGCTGCCGGTGGTGCTGGTGAACATCGTCCGCGGCGGTCCCGGCCTGGGAGGGATCCTGCCGGCCCAGTCGGACTACAACCAGGCCACCCGGGGCGGCGGCCACGGTGACTACCACCTGCTGGTGCTGGCGCCCGCAAGCGTCCAGGAGGCCGCCGACCTGATCGGCCTCGGGTTCGACCTGGCCGACAAGTACCGCAACCCGGTGATGGTGATCGGCGACGGGATGATCGGTCAGATGATGGAGCCGGTGGAGTTCCGCAAGAGCCCGGTCCTGGACCTCCCGCCCAAGGACTGGGCGCTCACCGGCGCCAGGGGCCGCAAGGCCCGGATCATCACGTCGCTCTTTCTGAACGGCGAGGAGCTCGAGGCGCTGAACCTCAGGCTCAAGGCCAAGTACGAGAGGATGGCCAGGGAGGACGTGCGGTTCTCGACGTACAACGTCGAGGCCGGCTACGACGTCTTGATCGTGGCCTACGGGACCACCGCCCGGATCTGCCAGACCGCCATCGACCTCCTCAGGGAGAAAGGGGTCTCGGTGGGCATGATCCGACCGATCACCCTGTACCCCTACCCGTACGAGGCGGTCGCCAAGGCCGCGGAGGCTGCCCGCGCGGTGCTCACCGTGGAGATGTCCATGGGGCAGATGATCGACGACGTGAAGCTCTCGGTGCTGGGCAAGCGACCGATACATTTCCACGGCCACGCCGGGGGCGTGATTCCCACGCCGGACGAGGTCGTCGAACGGATCCACTCGATTCGAGCTGGCTTTCAGAGCTAGAAGGAGCGCCGCCTCATGCAGACACTCTTCGAGCGGCCCGAGTCGCTCCAGACGACCAGGACGCACTATTGTCCCGGCTGCACCCACGGGATCATCCACCGCCTGGTCGCCGAGGCGCTGGATGAACTGGGCGTGCGGGAGAACGCCGTCGGCGTCTCGCCGGTCGGTTGCTCCGTGCTGGCCTACTACTATTTCAACTGCGATTTCGTGGAAGCGGCCCACGGGAGGGCACCGGCCGTGGCGACCGGCATCAAGCGGACCCGACCGGACCTGACGGTGTTCACGTACCAGGGCGACGGGGACCTGGCCTCGATCGGCATGGCCGAGACGGTCCACGCGGCGAACCGGGGCGAGAAGATCATGGTGATCTTCGTGAACAACGCCATCTACGGGATGACCGGAGGCCAGATGGCGCCGACCACCCTTCCGGGTCAGGTCGCCAGCACCTGCCCGTCCGGCCGGGACGTGAACACTGCCGGCTGGCCGATCCGGGTCGTCGAGCTGCTCTCCAGCCTGGTGACCCCGGCCTACCTGGCCCGGGTGGCGGTGCACCGGCCCCAGTACGTCGTGGAGGCCAAGCGCGCCATCGTCCAGGCGTTCAGGAACCAGATCGAGGGCCGGTGCTACTCGATGGTGGAGTGCCTCTCCATCTGCCCCACGAACTGGGGCATGACCGGTCGGGACTCCTGCGACTGGCTCGAGAAGAACATGATCCCCTACTACCCGCTGGGCGTGGTCAAGACCCCCGAGGGGTCCTCGAGCCGGGCCCGCGTGGCGACTCAAGGAGCGTAGACGATGCAGGTCGAAGTCGTCATGGCCGGATTCGGTGGCCAGGGGTTGATGCTGATCGGCAAGCTGCTCGCCGAGGCGGGCATGGAGGCGGGCCTGGAGGTCTCGTGGCTCCCGTCGTACGGGCCGGAGATGCGAGGCGGCACGGCCAACTGCACCGTGGTCATCTCCGACCGGCCCGTGGGGTCGCCGATCGTGAAGAACCCCAGAGACGTGGTGGCGATGAACCTCCCCTCGCTGGACAAGTTCGAGCCGGTGATGAAGGCCGGCGGGTTCCTGGTCATCAACTCCGCCCTCATCAACCGGGAGGCGAGCCGCAGCGACGTGCACGTGTGTCGCGTCCCGGCCAACGAGATCGCCCTGCAATGCGGAAACGCCCGGGCCGCCAACATGGTGGCGCTGGGGGCGTACATCGGATGCGCCGGGATCCTGCCGATCCAGCGGATCGAGCACGCCATCCAGGAGACGTTCGAGAAGAAGCCGGAGCTGGCGAAGCTCAACCTGCAGGCGTTCGCCAGGGGGCTCGAGCTGGCCCAGGGCCAGGGAAAGGGGGCACAGTGAAGACCCCGGATCTCACCAAGCTGGACACCATCCTCGAGCGGCACGAGGCGGCGGAGCGATCGCTCATCCAGGTGCTGCAAGACGTCCAGAAGGAGTACCGCTACCTCCCCAGGGAGGCGTTCGAGAAGGTCGGACGCCACTGCGGCGTCTCCGTCGCCAGGGTCTACTCCACGGCGACCTTCTACAAGGCGTTCTCGCTGGTTCCCCAGGGCGAGAAGCTCGTCAGGGTCTGCGCCGGCACGGCGTGCCACGTCCGCGGCGCCGGGCTGCTGTTGGACGAGCTCGAGCGAGCGCTGAGCCTCGAACCGGGGAAGACCTCGCCGGACGGCAAGATCACCCTCAAGACCGTGAACTGCGTGGGAGCGTGCGCCATGGCCCCCTGCGTGATGATCGACGGGGAGGCTCACGGCAACGTGAAGCCCGGCGAGGTCGTGACCCTGGTGAAAGGAGGCCGGCGCGATGCAGCGGCTGACTAGCCCGGACGCCCTCGAGAAGCTACGGGCCGAGCTTGCGGGCAAGAGACAGGCGATCAAGAAGACCGTGTTCGTCTGCTGCGGCCCGGGGTGCCTGGCCAACGGCTCCCGGAAGATCGCCGACGCCATCGGCCTTCAGATGGAGAAGCAGAAGGTCGACGCCTCCGTGGGGTACCGCCGGTGCACCACCGGCTGCCACGGCTTCTGCGAGCAGGGCCCACTGGTCATCGTGCAGCCCGGCGACATCTTCTACTGCAAGGTGAAGCCCTCCGACGCGGCGACGATCGTGGAACGGACCGTCAAGGGAGACGAGCTGGTCGAGCGGCTGCTCTACCTGGACCCGGGAACGAAGCAGCGCTGCAAGGCGTTCACCGAGATTCCGTTCTACGCCAAGCAGACCCGGGTGGCGCTGGCGCGGATCGGCACCCTCGATCCCACGGACCTCGGCAACGCCATCGCCAGCGGCGGCTACGCGTCGCTCGCCAAGGCGCTTTTCACGATGAAACCCGACCAGGTCATCGACCTGGTGGACCGGTCGGGCCTCCGCGGCAAGGGCGGCGGCGGCTTCCTCACGGGGCGCAAGTGGCGCTCGTGTGTCAAGGCGCCGGGGGACAGGCGCTACGTCATCTGCAATGGCGACGAGGGCGACCCCGGCGCGTTCATGGACCGGGCGACCATGGAGGGCGACCCCCACTGCGTCATCGAGGGGATGATCATCGGCGCCTACGCCGTGGGCTCTCACGAGGGGTACGTGTACGTCCGCGAGGAGTATCCGCTGGCCGTGGAGTACATGCAGCTCGGGGTGGACGAGGCCCGGAAAGCCGGGCTCCTGGGCGACAACATCCTCGGGTCGGACTTCTCGTTCGACATCAAGATCAGCCGCGGCGGCGGGGCGTTCGTGTGCGGCGAGTCCAGCGCCCTGATGCGGTCCGTCGAGGGCAAGGTGGGGGAGCCCCGGGCCAAGTACATCCACTCCGTGGAACGCGGACTGTGGGACCAGCCCACGGTCTTGAACAACGTCGAGACCTGGGCGACCGTGCCGGTGATCGTTCAGAAGGGGGTCGACTGGTTCCGGTCCATGGGCACCAAGGGCTCGCCGGGGACCAAGGCGTTCTCCCTCTCCGGCCAGGTCAGGAACACCGGTCTCATCGAGGTGCCCATGGGGGTGACGCTCCGGGAGGTCATCTTCGGGATCGGCGGTGGGCTGTTCAAGAGGCGCACGTTCAAGGCGGTCCAGACCGGCGGCCCCTCCGGGGGGTGCCTGCCCGAGGACAAGCTCGACCTTGCGGTGGACTTCGACGAGCTGACCAGGGCCGGCTCGATGATGGGGTCCGGCGGGATGATCGTGATGGACGATCGCGCCTGCATGGTGGACGTGGCGCGGTACTTCACGGCGTTCCTCGTGGACGAGTCGTGCGGCAAGTGCGTGCCCTGTCGCGAGGGGACCAAGCAGCTCCTGGCGCTCTTGACCGACATCACCCACGGGAACGCCACGGAAGACCACCTCGCCCGGATCGAGGCGCTCGCCGCCACGATCATGCAGGCGTCGCTGTGCGCCCTCGGCAAGTCCGCTCCCAACCCGGTGCTCTCGACCTTGAAGCAGTTCCGCCAGGAGTACCTGAGCCACATCGAGAAGAAGCGGTGCCCCGCCGGGGTGTGCAAGCCGCTGACCCGGTTCGTGATCGACGAAGAGACCTGCACCGGCTGTGGACTGTGCCTGAAGGCATGTCCCGTGGACGCCATCCGGGGAGAGAAGAAGAAACCGCACACCATCGAGCCGTCGAAGTGCATCACCTGCGCGGCCTGTCGCGAGGTGTGCCCGGTCGATGCGGTGGAGGTGGCGTCATGAGCACGCTGGTGAAGATCAAGATCGACGAGAAGGAGTACGAGGTCCCCAGGGGGAGGTATCTCCTCGCGATCTGCCAGGAGAATGGAATCCCGATCCCGACGCTCTGCCACCACGAGTCGGTGGAGCCCTGGGGAGGGTGTCGCCTCTGCGTGGTGGAGTTCCGGAAGAAGCGCTGGGACTCCTGGTGGACCGAGCTGGCCACGGCGTGCCTGTACCCGGCCGAGGACGGGCTTTGCGTCTGGACCCGGAGCGAGAAGGTGATGAAGGCGCGGCGGACCATCCTGGATCTCTTGCTGGCCAGGTGCCCCGGGTCGGAGGTGATCACAAAGATCGCCGCCGAGCACGGGGTGTACCAGACGTCTTTCGCCAAGCGCGAGGGGGAAGACAACTGCATCCTGTGCGGCCTCTGCACGCGAGTGTGCGACAGGGTCGGCGCCCGGGCGATCGCCACCGCGCTCCGGGGAGCGCTCAAGGAGGTGTCGACTCCGTTCGGCGAGCCGCCGCCGGACTGCCTCGGCTGTCTGTCGTGCGCCCACGTGTGCCCCACCCACACGATCGGCCACACCGAGGCCGACGGCAAGCGCACGGTCTGGGGCCGGACGTTCGAGCTCGTCCGGTGCTCCGGATGCGGTGCCGCCAGCGTGACCCGCGAGCAGGTCGAATACGCGGTCCGCACCAAGAACCTGTCGCCGGAGTACTTCGTCAAGTGCGACGCCTGCAAGCGCAGAGAATCGGCCGCGACCTTTGCCGGACTCCTCTTCGACGAGCGAAAGGGAGGTGAAGGCCCGGTCGGCCCGACCGGCTCAGGGCCATCCCATGAGTAACGTGCTCATCGTGGCGCCCGACCGGTGCATCGACTGCAAGAAGTGCGAGCTGGCCTGCAGCCTCCACCATGCCGGCTCCCTGGACCCTGACCGGGGGCGGATCAAGGTGCTCAACCGGGGGGTGGAGAAGGGGATGCCGGTGGTCTGCCTCCACTGCGACGAGGCGGCCTGCCTGATCGTCTGCCCGGTCGGGGCGATCTCCCGGTGCGACGAGACCGACGCGGTGGTGCTCGACGAGACCAGGTGCGTCCGGTGCAAGGCCTGTCTCGCCGCCTGTCCGTTCGGCAACATCACGGAGGACAGGGTGGACGGCCGGGTGCTCAAGTGCGATCTGTGCGAGGGCGCCCCGATGTGCGCCGTGTTCTGCCCCTCCGGGGCGCTGGTCACCCGGAGCGGCCCCAGGCCGCTCAGGTCGGCGCCATAGGAGCGCCGACCGTGCTCGGGTCCGGGCTGCGACCGCGAGGTGTATGCGCGAGGGCTATGCGTTGCCCACTACAAGAGGTGGCTCAAGGGGACGTGGGGGACGTGGGTGACGCCGGTGGAGCCGGCAAGGGTGAGGAATCGGCGAGTGGGGGCAGGGTAACCAGGGCCCTTTCCTTCCGGTTCCGAACTGTCGTTATCCGGCACGGCTCACTTCGGCTGCAATGATCTCCCGCAGAACACTTGGGAAGGCCATGAGCTAGAGCCGATTGACGGACTTCGAGGCCCTCGTCGGCTTCCGCTACCCTCTCCTCTGGCGACCGCCCGCTCCAAGAACTGGCTCCACGGCAAGGCCAGTCAGCACCTGCGGATTCGCGCTGCGCCACCGGCCACGGCCGACTCGATAAGGCAATACTCCACCCGCTTTGCCCGTCGCTCGACCGTCTGGTCACCCATCTGTGTCGATCACGTCGAAGGTTTCCTGTCACAAAACTACCGTCGTCGCGATGTGCCTCATGGAGACGTGCGAGCCAGTGGACCGCGGATTCAGGCGGCCGGGCATGCAGGAGGTGCTCCATGGCACGTGGAAGCCGGGTGGACGACGGACTCAGGCCGGTTCGTACGGCGGAGGAGGCGGCGGCCGAGGCCGCACGGATCGCGCAGGTTGCCAAGCTGATCCGTCCACCTGTCCTGGAATGGCTGAAAGGCAAAGCACTGAGTTCAAAAGTGGACGCGTCCGCCGACATACTCGCCGAAGGGCTCGATGGCTTGATGGCCGAACTCAGTGACGGGTCGGAAGGCGATACCGCACCCCAACAGCTGGTGGATGAGCTTCACAAGGTGACCGATGAACTTCGTCGTGCACCGATTGGCCCATCAGCGGTGTGCGGTGTGCTCGAGGAGGACGCGAGTCGGCTCTCCGCCCGGTTGGGCCGCTGGTGGTGTGAGCTCATTCATCGTGCCCGACCGGCAAACTCCGTCGAACCAGTGCGCCTGTGCTTCGATTTGCTTCCAAAGGCAACAAGCGAGTCGTTTCGTTACCTCGGCGGTATTGTCAAGCCCTACGCCGACTCAACCGAGGGCATCCTCACGTGCTTGAGAGCGCTGATCGAACCGGTCGAGAAACGTCAACTCACACTGCCGTATGCGCTCCAAGTCGTGTTCTCGTCGGATCCAATCCCGGCCGATGCGCCGATGGAACGTCGCGTAGCCTCGAGTGTCCCGCTCGACATACCGTCCGGGCCGGTTGGGCCCCACGGTCGCGAGCGTGTGAACATCTCGCATGTGCCTCTCGCCGATCGGCCCCTTGCTGAACCGAGACCGCCCAGTAAGACCTCAAAAGGTGTCGCCGCGGCGATCATCCTGGTGGCTTTCATCTGGGTGCTGAGCGCAGGCCTCCTCCACCACCCGACGGCCGCCCCGTCACGAATGGTGACTTCCCCTTCAGTCGAGATCGAACTATCGGCGGGGGCGACGCTCACCTCAAGCCGCGCGATTCGATTCCACGTCGACCCGGCACACGGCAAGTACTTGACTGTGATTGGTCGGAGCACTCCATCAAATGGGAGTCCCCTGGTTGCGCCAAACTTGAAGGTCGATCCTGGCGGGGGCGCCGTAATCCCGCTGCCCACGGCTGTCGGCGACATCTCGATTGTTGCAGTCCAGACAAGGTATCCACTCGGCTCAGAGGACGTGCGTTCGGCCGTCCAACGCACCTCGGAGACGAGTGGCATGGACCTCCAAACGATGCTCTCGAAGAGTCAGCATGGGGCGACACTTCCGGCTATTGGAACGGCTCACTTCCGGATCGTGCCTGCGCAGGTGGGAGCCCCAGGTTCCGAGTCGCTCCCGCGGTAGGTGCAAACTGCCGCAGATTTCGTCACAGCTGCAGGGAATCCCAGTATTGGTCGATCGCGGCGAATCCCTCGTCTCCCCGCCGCTCGAAGATGTTCCGCTCCACCGTAATCTTGTCGGATTCGTGCTCCATGAAGAACCGCAGGGCCTGGAACTGCGGGAACACAGGTGGGTCGAGGCTCTGCATCAAGAGGCTGCCCGTCATGAGCTGCAGGTGGTTGCGCTGCAATGGTCCCTGCGCGGGAATGTCTTCCAGGTGCTGTGCAGATCCGAAGCTCAGCGCAACTTCGACAGGTTGAATGGAAGAAAGCAGCTCTGGAAGCCAATGTAGCCTCACTTGTTTGGCACTACACGGGCTGTTCATCCGATCCGCTGCTGATCGCACTCTACGAGCGAGGATTCACACGGTTAACCATTGAAGTTTGGCACCACAAGTCATGCTGTGTCATGTTGTCCGGCGGAGACGACCACGATCTGGAGCGGATCTCCAGGGCCGCATGGCTAAGAAACGCCGACAACCTGTCGAACTCACGCTCAGCGGATGACACGCGTGATAGTGGCCGCAGAGCACGATCGTGGGATGGCCCTCCCTAGCATGCGTGGTTCCGGCCAGCGAATCTGCAACCACCTGAGCGTCCAGCAGCCGCATCTGATACCGATTCACCTCCGGGCAGTTGTCGTGGACGGGGTGATGGCACGCGATGACACTTACGCACCTACCGCCCGAAGGTTCATCCAGCCGCTTCACGAGCTGCTTCAGTTGAACTCCGGGCCTCCCGCGGGCATAGTCACCGAAAGTTCCTGTCAGGCCAAACCCGAAGGTATTGAGGATCGGGTGATTGGTGATGGTGTCCACCAGGTGCAGTTCGAGGAGGTGCGTGCGTTCATCCTTCGCTGTCACGAATGCTGGGTTGACGGGGTAGGTGTCGTGAAAACACCCGGACTCCCGCAGCCACGTCAACTGATCGTGGGTGCTGAGTGACCTCCAGACGATGAAGGGGCGGGCCAGCGCCGCCATGGCCGGAAAAGCCCGTGGCCATGCATCGTGGTTCCCATACATGCTGAACATCCGCACGTTCCGGCTCGTGCAAATCGATCCGAGGCGCTTGTTCATTTCCCGCACGGAGACATGACCGCCCATAGCCGTCAGATCTCCAGTCTGCACCAACCAGGTCTTGTCCTTCCAGACCGGGGTCATGAGCTTGTCGAGCGATCTTTCGAACTCGTCGATGAACTCTGGCTCACCTGAGCCGATGTTCTCTCGCGCGTCCTTACACCAGGCCGCCCACTTCGGCCAGCCGATGCGCTCGAAGTGATCTCCCCACGCCCTGAGGGAGGTCCGCTCGCAGGCTCCCTGGTAGCTCTCGTTCTCCGCCTGAAAGTGCAGGTCGGAGATGTGCACGATCTGTATCAGCGCCTCGTGATCGTCCACGTCTTGTCCTCCCCAACGCGGTCACGGCCGTTCAGTCTCCGAAGGCATCCGATCCCACGCTTGTTGCGAGCAGCTCCATCAGTCGTCGCCGCGCGCGATGCAGTCGCTGCCGCTCCGCGGGAGTCGCGACGACGGGCACGTCTGTCGCTGGAAAGATACGCTCTATCAATACCTCGCGATCGCCATCATCCAGGCGTGACAGGGCATCAAGCACGCTCATGACAACCTGCTTGCGCCAGACGATGCGCTCCACATCAAGTTGAGCGACGGGGGCCTGGTCCGAATCCAGTGAGCACTCGCGCGATTGCCGTGACAGATGTCGGCGTAGCGCGTCGAACACCCTCCGCTTCAGGATGGCGAATCCGATTGAACGCAGGTCGGTCGCCGTCGGCTCCGCTGGTGAGTCATGGAGCCCCTGCACATATCGAAGGAGGTCTTCAATCGCGCGCCCGATGATGTCATCGTGGTCCTGCCGGAGGCCTGGGAGTCGTCGCCGCAGATACGATTCGAAGTCCACGCGCAGTTCGGAGACGACGTCGAATGGGTCGTGGGTGGGCATCACGGATTGTCGACAACCCACTGCTGACAGGGGTTAGGGTCGTCCCTGAAGAGCATCCGTCCCGTCCGTGGAGGGGTCATGCGAACCCAGATACCCGACAAGGGAAAGCCCAGGCCAACTCCCTGAGCAATGGAGGCTCTGTGGCTTCATGGCGTGGATCAACCTCACAGGAGAAGAACCGGCTAGCCCCCTGCTCCTCTTGCGGGCCCATGCTCGGTCCTCCAGCGATGGCCTATCGGACCGCAAGCTCATCGAGGGGGTCCCTTCGATCTGCGTCGAACCTCCGTCCGGAACGCGCCCCCGGAGCGGCTGCTCCAGGAGCTTCGCCCTACCGGCCACCCCGCGGTCAGCAGCGGGCGTCCTTGCCTCTCTGTCTGGGGCATTGCCCATCCACCTCACTCCCGCGCGCTTGAGGCTCGAATAGGGCGGAGCGCTCGCACCCAGAGCGGCTTTCCGAGACAAGCCTGTGTGGAGCCATGGTGGAGCTGGAGATCCGCCTCTACATGGACTTCGCTTCGCTCTCCGTGGGTTGGGCGGTCCCGGCTCTCGAGAAGCTCGCGCCAGCTCCTCCAGCAACGGCGACTACTCGCTTCCGGAGGATCGCCAACACCCGGTAGACCAGCCATCCCGGCCAGCAGGGCTCGTCGCCTACACTTCCAGCCCGGTTCGCTCCGGCCCGCAGCCTGGAGCCTCGTCGGCTCGACCGACCGACTTCTACACGTACTCCCGGAACAGCTCCGGCCTGGGCTGCGGGATGATCTGCTTGGAGACCAGCATCCCCAGCTCGCCGATCGTTGCGGCTCCGCTCTCCACCGCCGCGGTGACCGCCGCGACGCTGCCGGTCAAGAGCAGATAGCTCTTCCCGCCCACGGCCATCGCCACGTGGAGCCTGAACAGGGTCACCTTGGCGGTCTTCGCCGCCGCGTCGGCACCCTTGATACCGGCCGCCACGGAGAACGCCTCGAGGACTCCCAGGGCGCCGGTCTCCTCCGGCTTGAGCTCCACGGTGCCGGCCACGGCCGGAAAGACCTGGGGGTGGATGTTCGGGATGACCAGCTCCTCGATGAGTCCGCGATCCGCGACCTCTCCCCCTGCCTGGACCGACGCGGCGACCGCCGCCACGTCGCCGGCCACCAGGACCAGGTACTTGCCGGAGCAGACCGTGCGGGCCAGGAGGAGGTTCACGTCCGCCGCCTTGAGCATGGCGTCCTGGACACGATAGCCCGTGGCGATGCTCGACAGTTCGATCATTCCGATGGCGTTGAGCGTCTCAGGCACGGTCTTTGGCTCCTTGATCCGGGGTCGTTCAGGTAGTGGCCAGGACGATCTCGCCCTCCACGGACTGCACCGTGCCAGAAAGCGGCGCGTGGATCGGCGCGCCCAGCTTGCCCTCCGGCACCTTGGCGATCAGCTGCCCCTCGACGACCCGGTCGCCGGGGCGTACCGTGGGCACCGACGGGGCGCCCAGGTGCTGCTTCAGCGGCAGCCGCAGCCGATCCGGTCTGACCTGGGTCTCGACCAGCGGTCCCACGTTCGAAAACCCCGCGAGCTTCAGCTTCGAGATGAGCTTCTTCAGCGGGATGTGACGGAAGCTCTCCAGGGGGTGCTCGACCCAGCGGCGCCCCTTGAGGTCGTCGGCGGGCCAGAACCGGTCGCTGGCCCGCAGGGCGAGCTTGGAGCGGATGCAGGCGTTCCGCGGGTCCAGGTCCTCCGGGCAGGCGTAGAGCGTGCACAGGCCGCACTCGCAGCAGAAGTGCGTGCCCAGGACCA
>JACQZM010000434.1:28784-29845 GCA_016213885.1 Candidatus Rifleibacteriota bacterium
TTCGCATCGCCTTGTGCGGCTCGATCGGGTGACCCAGGAGGTACCGGGGGCACAGCTCCGTGCAGAACGAGCACTGGTCGCAGGCGGAGCGGCCGATCCGGTCGACGATGGCCTGCTGGCGGCGGCGCCTGATGATCAGGTCGTGGCCCGGCGGCAGCACGATGAGCCCGCCTGTCGTCTTGTTGACCGGCTTGCTGAACTCTTCCACCAGGCTGCCCATCATGACGCCGCCCTCGAGAGCGGCCACGGGCCCTTCGAAGGAGGGGCCTCCGGCGGCGGCCAGGCAGGCCGCGAGCGAGGTGCCGATCGGGACCTTGATCGTCGACGGGTGCTGGACCGCCCCGGCGACGGTCAGGTACTTCTCCACCACCGGCCGGCCCCAGTACACGTTCAGCAGGGTCTCCACGTTGTTGACCAGGGCGCCCACGGCCAGCGGGATCTGGCCCGGCGGGATCACCCGCCCGGTCACGGCATGGACCAGCAGGAACTCGTCGCCGGCCGGGTAGAAGTCCTTCAGGCGCTGGATCGTCAGGCCCGGGGTCAGCCGCCGCTCGAGGAGCGCTATGACGTCGGAGTACTTCTCCTTGATCCCGATGACGCCCCGCCGGGCTCCCAGGTGGCGCACCACCGCGGCCAGAGCCGCGACCATCTCGTCCGGGAACGCCTTGAGCAGCTCCTTGTCCTTGTGGAGCAGCGGCTCGCACTCCGTGGCGTTGACGATGACACACTCGACGCCCTTGGCCCTGAGCTTGACGTGGGTGGGAAAGCCGGCGCCGCCAGCGCCGACGACGCCGTGCGCCTCGACCTGGTCGACGTCGATGGTGAATGGGGGCATGATGGACCCCGCCTCCGGCAGGTGCGGTCAAGATACCAGCCCCGATCAGGGGGTGTCAACGCGCCGCACGGGCTCAAGACCCGGCGAGGCGCCGGGTCTTGACAGGCCGGAGGACCGTCGTGAACGGTACAGAAGTTCAGGTAACCATGCGGTGGACCCGAGTCGTCGCCCTCTGTTCGTGTCTCGCGCTTCCGGCTGTGGGTCTCGCCGACACCGTGACGATCCC
>JACQZM010000055.1:0-6692 GCA_016213885.1 Candidatus Rifleibacteriota bacterium
AAGTCGCGCTCGGGGGAGAGAAAGAGGAGAGGATCAGGTTGGAGGTCGCGCTCGGGGGAGGGAAGAAAGAGGAGGGGATACGGATTGAGGTCGCGCTCGGGGGCGAGAAGAAAGAGGAGGGGATACGGATTGAGGTCGCGCTCGGGGGCGCGACTCGGACCCGGCGAGGCGCCGGGTCATGGGGGCTTTTGCCGTAAGTTTTCCAGCCGGCGTGGACGATGGTGTTAGTGCCGACCACGCCATGTCCCAGTCACAAGAGCAGAAGTACCTGCCGGTGTTCGTCCTCCTGACGGTCATCATCACCGTCCAGTCCTTCCTGATCGGACAGGATCAACGGACGGCCAGCTTCGATCGACCGGTGGTGACCCTTTCGAACACTTTCGTGAGCGAGACCGAGCTCAAGCCGCCGCCGTCGGTGCCTCTGGTCGACGATGGCCAGGTCGGGACCGGCTCGCCCAGAACCGGATCGGCTCAGGCGCCGGCCGGCGACGGCAGGGGCGCGAGGACTGCCGCGTCGACGGTTCGGCCCGGCTTCAGCGCACCGGCCCCCTCGCCGAGCAGGGCGACCAAGGTCACGACGTGCGAGGTCGACATCGGGGACAACCTCTGGACGATCGCCAGGCGACACGACGTCACTCCCGACGAGATCCTGACGGCCAACAACCTGAAGAGCGGGGTGCTGATGCCGGGCCAGGTGCTGATGATCCCGGTCGCCGGGACGCGCACCGCGCACACCGGTTTCAAGCTGTACACCGTGAAGGCCAAGGACACTGCGGTGGACATCGCGACCAGGCTGGGGGTGCCGCTGATCGACCTCGTCCGCGAGAACGACCTGCGGAGCCTCTACCAGATCCCGGAGGGCACGCAGCTCAGGTATCGGAAGCCCGCGGGCCGCCCGGGCGAGTCGACCCACGAGAGAGGCCACTCCCAGAAGGGATCCGGCGCCCATGGTCCGCTCGGCTTCAGCGTGCCGGTGGTCGGAACGGTGGGTGACGGGTTCGGCTGGAGGGTGCACCCGATCTGGGGAGAGACCATGTTCCACACGGGAGTGGATCTCCAGGCCAGGTCCGGGGACCCGATCCGGGCTTCCCAGGATGGACGGGTGATCTACGCAGGCTGGCTGAGGGGCTACGGAAAGACGCTGGTCATCCGACACGACGAGGCCTACACGACCCGATACGCTCACTGTTCGGCGACCTACAAGCAGCGGGGCGACCGGGTCAAGCGGGGCGAGAAGATCGGTCGGGTGGGATCGTCGGGGGTGTCCACCGGCCCCCATGTCCACTTCGAGGTGCGGCAGTACGGCAAGCCGCTGAATCCGATGAAGTTCTTGAACCGCTCCAGAAGCGGCTAGTGTCGATGATGGCGAGGTTCCGGGGCGTCGCAGGGAGTCGAGACCTGATTCCCCCTTGCGCGCATCCAGCCAGGTTGCTATACTGGCGCCCCGACGCCGGTTCCCACGGGAGCCGGAACCGTACCGTTAAGGAGAGTCTCGACCATGCTCTGTTCACGCAGCCTAACCCTCGCCCTCGTCGCAGCTCTGGGTCTGTCGACCCTGCCCCTGGTGAGCTGGGCAGCCGTCCGCTTCGCCACGGTGGACATGGCCCGGGTGTTGAGGGAGTACGACGAGGTCAAGCGGGTCGCCGCGAAGCTCCAGGCCCAGAAAGACGAATACCAGGAAGCGATCGACAAGCAGCAGCAGGAGATCCGGCAGATCAACGAAGAGCTCCAGAGCACCAAGGATGTCGACAAGAAGAGCAAGCTGGAGAAGTCCAAGAAGCAGAAGCTCGTCAGCCTTCAGAGCCAGTTCCAGAAGCTGAAGGAGAAGCTGGGCGAGATGGAGAAAGAGCAGTTCGATCTCATCAAGATCCAGATCTACAACGAGATCGAGAAGCTGGCCCAGGCAAAGAACCTCGAGATGGTGACGGAGAAGCAGTGGCTCTACCATCCGAGGCAGGCCGAGGACATCACGGAGGAGCTCCTCAAGGCTCTGGAGTCTGCCCCGAAATCCACCCCGAGGAAGAAGAGCCCGCCCCCACAGCCCAAAGACCCCGAGGAGTAGCCCTCCTCCCTGACGGTCGTTCCAAGCGCCGGTTCGCGGGCCGTGGACTGCCATGGCCGTGCGTTGCCCCGGCGCTTGACCGTGTAGACCCTTTGATGAACGCCGGCGCCGCCCGGAGCGGTTCGTCGTGCCGGCCGTCCCTGCTGTCAGGTTTCAGAGGATAGGGCCCATGCGTTCTCGATCACCCCGTGTCAGGAGCCGTTCACCGGAGTCCACCCTCGGCCGTGGCATCTCCCTCGGCGAGCTGGCCGGTATCGCCCAGGGGATCCTGGTGGGCCCTGCGGATCTTCTCATCCCCGCTCGTCCCGGGCCGGGGCGGTGGTCGTCCCGATGAGCGTGGCGTCCCTGGACCGACCGATCATCCGGACCGAGAACCCCTACTGGTCGTTCGCCCGGATCATCGAGCGGTTCCAGCCGTCCACGGCCCGGTGGCGACCCGGCGTGAGCCCTCTGGCGTACGTGGCCACCACGGCGAAGCTCGGCCGGTCCGTGGTGGTGAGGCCGTTCGCGGTCATAGAGGAAGGAGCCACCATCGGCGATCGAGCCGTGGTGGAATCGGGCGCGTACGTGGGACCGCAGGCCCGGCTGGGGGAGGATTCGCTCATCCACGCCAACGCGACGATCGGACCGCGGACGATCATCGGCCGTCGCGTCATCGTGCAGTCGAGCGCCGTGGTGGGTGCCGACGGGTTCGGCTACGCGACCAAGGACGGGGTCCACCACAGGATCCCCCAGATCGGCATCGTGGAGATCGGAGACGACGTCGAGATCGGGGCCGGTACCACCATCGACCGGGCCACGCTGGGGCGCACCGTCGTGGCCCAGGGGACCAAGATCGACAACCTCGTCCAGATCGGTCACAACGTGGAGATCGGGCCCGGCTGCCTCATCGTGGCCCAGGTGGGGTTGTCCGGATCGACCCGGGTCGGGGCCAACTGCCGGTTCGCCGGCCAGGCCGCCACGTCGGGGCATCTGGCCATCGGCGACAACTGTACCGTCGCCGCCCGCGGCGTGGCCACCAAGGACGTGCCCGCGGGCTCCGTGGTCTCGGGCTTTCCCGCCAGGCCTCACGGCGAGGAGAAGAGAGTACAGGCTTCGCGCAGGCGGCTGCCCGACGTCCTGAGACGGCTGAGGGCGCTGGAGGCCAAGGTGAGGCTGGGGGACGACGAGGAAGAAGATCAGGGGAGCGAACCGTGACCACTTGCCCCAGGGGCGCACTTCCGTGGCTCTGGTGTCTGGCCCTTCTCGTGCTGACAGTCTCGTCGGCCCGGGCCGTGTCCACGGTGCGGGGGGCCACCGGTCTGGTGACGGTTCCCACGGCCTCGCTGGTCCAGTCTTCCACCGTCTTTCTGCGGGAGGGGAAGCTGATCACGAGCTACCAGCAGGCTGCGGCCATCATCGAATGCGGGCTGCAGAACCGCGACGGCTCGAACTACTACGACGGCAAGCTGCTGGCGATGCGGGACAGTTCGCGAGGGGACGACTGGATTCCGGGTCTCGCCCTCGGCGTCCGGGGGATCTCCTCTCGATCGGCATGTCGAGGGCGGTCAGCTGGTCCAAGGGGCCGAACCATCTGTTCTACGGAATAGAGCTGCCCCTCTTCGGCGGGCTGACCCTGCTGGCCGAGAAGGACTCCGTGGCCGACGTGGCCAACGCCGGGATCCGGTGGGTGTTCGCAGGGAAGTTCTGCCTGTACGACTACCTGATGGACGTGAGCCGGAAGGGCTCGACGTTCACGAAGCGCCAGAACATCGTTGGAGTGTGCTACCAGAACCGGTTCTAGTCCCCGGAAGTCATCCATGCAGGCCACGATCGGTCGAGAGGTGTTTCTCGAAGGGGTGGGGCTCCACACGGGGCAACGGGTGCGACTGACGTTCTGCCCCGCCGAGGTGGGGTCCGGCATCTCTTTCGTCCGCACCGACCTGCCGGGGAGGCCTGTCCTGAAGGTCGATCCTCGATGCCTCACCGGCGGCACCCGGGGGACCAACCTCACGGTCGACGGAGAGAGCGTCCATACCATCGAGCACGTGATGGCCGCATGCTTCTGCCTGGGAATCGACAACCTGACGGTCAAGCTGGACGGCAGGGAGACGCCGGCCACCGACGGGTCCGCCCTGGTGTTCGCGGGGAGGCTGAACGAGGCCGGGGTCGTCTCCCAGGAGAAGCCGCGCCGGGTGAACAGGATCGTCCGTCCCCACGCGCTGAGCGACGGTCAGGCACAGATCGTCGCGCTGCCCCATCCGACCGGCAAGATCAGCTACACGATGCGGTTCGACAACCCGCTGATCGGATGCCAGTTCGCGGAGTTCCCCATGGTGAGGGAGCAGCTTCTCGAGGAGGTCGCCGGCGCCCGGACGTTCTGCCTCCTCGAGGAGGTCGACGACCTGAGGAAGGCGAACCTGGGCCTGGGCGGCAGTCTCGAGAACACCGTGGTGGTGGATCGGGACCGGGTGCTCAACGCGTCGCTCAGGTTCACCGACGAGTTCGTCCGCCACAAGGTGCTCGATCTGGTGGGCGACCTCGCCACCCTGGGGGGGACCCTGGAAGGGCAGATCGTGGCCATGCGGAGCGGCCACAGGCACAACATCGCCTTGATGCAGCAGCTGCTGGAAACGAGAGCCATGGTGCAGATCGATGAGGCCAAGGGCCAGCTGGATGCGGAGGAGATCCGCCGCATCCTGCCCCAGCGGTACCCGTTCCTGCTGGTCGACAAGATCATGGAGCTCTCGCGCAGGTCGCCGGGGTGTGCATCCTGGCGCTGCCGTCTCAGCGCGGCAAGCTGCCGTTCTTCACCGGGATCGATGCGGTCCACTTCCGACGTCCGATCGTGCCGGGCGATCAGATCGTCATCGAGATCGAGATCACCCGGGTCCGGGGCAACATGGGCAAGATCAGCGGCAAGGCGACGGTGGACGACAAGCTGGCCGCTGAGGGTATCCTGAAGTTCACGGTGATCTGAGTGTCGATGATTCACGAGACCGCCGTGGTCTCACCCGAGGCCCAGCTGGGCAGAAACGTCGTCGTGGGCCCCTATGCGGTCATCGCGGCGGATGTCTGCATCGGCGACGACACCGAGGTAGGGCCCCACGTGGTCATCGATCGATGGACCACGGTCGGCAAGCGCAACCGGATCTTCGCCGGGGCGGTCATCGGGACCCAGAGCCAGGACCGGAAGTACGCCGGCGCCCGGACCTTCTGCTCGATCGGCGACGACAACGTCATCCGGGAGTACGTCACGATCAACCGGGCCACGCTGCCGGAGGCGCAGACGCTGGTCGGGAACCACAACGCCGCGGCTACGTCGGGGTGCACCAGTTCTGCCAGATCGGCACCATGGCGTACGTGGGCGGCTGGTCGAAGGTGGTCAAGGACATCCCGCCCTACGTGAGAGTCTCCGGCGCTCCCCTGAAGGCCTACGGGCTGAACACCGTGGGGATGGAACGGAACCGGATGGACAAGCCGGCTCGCGACGCGCTTCGCAAGGCCTACTCCCTGCTCTACAGGTCCAGCCACAACGTGTCGCAGGCCGTGGAGATCATCCGGTCCACCCTGGCCGATTGCGCCGAGATCCGGACTCTCCTGGAGTTCCTGGCACGGTCCAGCAGGGGGATCTGCCGCAACCAGGACATCTCCCAGGCCGACGAGCCCACGTTCTCGCCGTCAGACGACCTGGACGTCGACAACTGTTCTGGCTAGCACGGCGCCCACGACCGATCGAGCGCCCCCGACGTCGAGCAGCAGCCCCGCCACCTCGTCGAGGGTCACCCCGGTGGTACAGACGTCGTCCACGACCAGCACCCGCTCGCCGGCCACCGTGGCGTCGCATCGAGACGCGAAGCGTCCCCGGACCTGTACCTCCCGATCCAGACGCGTGCGCGTCGCCAGCGCGGCCCCGTCCCGGGCCCGTTCGATCGAGCCCAGGTCCAGGGGGACGGCGAGCCAGCGCGCGACGGTTCCGGCGACGACCACGGCCGGATCGAAGCCGCGCCTTCGAGCCCGGGCTCGCCCCCCGGGCACCGCGACGACCCGGTCGATCCCTCCCACTTCCGCGACGACGCGCCGGGCCAGCCGCTCCTCCAGGTACTCCCCGAGAGAGCGGATCCCCCCGTACTTGAAGACCCTGACCGCGTGTCCCAGCGGCCCGGCGTAGTAGCCCAGAGTCACGATCCTCGCGGCCTTTGGCCACCGGGTCTGACATCCGACGCAGAACTGTCTCCGGTGGGTCGTGGGCTGCTCGCAGAGGGGGCAGCGAACCGGATCGCGCCACCCGAGCATCACGGAGCAACGAGGGCAGAAGTAGCGGTCGTCATCGTCGTAGCAGCGAGAGCACCCTGCGCACACGGGAGGATACAGAAGATCGGTGAACGTCGTGGCCAGTCGGGAGAGCATGGACCGAGGGTATTACAGCCCTGTCGAGGCGTTCTCGAGACTTCCGGGGACACCTCGCGATCGATCCGGCCGCGCGGTGTTGCCACTATTCGCTTGCGACCAGCACAGATTGGCATTATCATTCTCTTGGTCATCTCCAGCGAAGCTGTCGGAGCGAGGTGTCGATCGGTTGGCGCAGAGCAGCTTCGCCGATGGCCCTGGGGCGCCCCCGGGCAGCCTCCAGACGATCGCCCAAAGGTAG
>JACQZM010000055.1:6795-8881 GCA_016213885.1 Candidatus Rifleibacteriota bacterium
GTTTTTTTCGGGCATCTTGTCCAACCTGCGCCCACCAGCGTTCACCCCATCGAGAATCCGGTGTTCATCGGCCTCAGATAAGGAATCCGCGGCAGTTGCCGATAGGTGAACGTGAAGGGTCAATCCGAAGGTTGGGGCCGACCGGGGAGGTGGAACGTTTGAAGATCAGTGGCTCTCGGTCTGCTCGGATCCGCGAGCTCTACAAGAAGACCGTTTCGAAGGTCAAGACTTCGGGGACCCAGGGCTCCAAGGCGGTCGATGCAGTCAGTTCCAAGAAGACCGCTGCCAAGGACGGAGTCGCAGCAGCTGGAACGCGGGGCACCAAGGGCGTTTCGGGCGCGCAGTACGACGATGTCTTGGCCAAGCTGGAGGCCAGAACCGAAGAGTTCGCGTGTCAGGCAATCGCGAAAGCTCCCGATGTCCGGAAAGCCAGGGTCGACGCCATCGCCAAGGCGATCGAGAACGGGACCTACACGTTCGACGCCGACGCGGTAGCGGAGAGGCTCGCGGCTTCCGGCCTCTTCGATGATCTCGAATAGGGACCCAGCAGGCAGCGAACGGGCGTTCCCGATCGGGGCGCCCGTTGGTTTTTTTGGCGCCTCCGGGGGCCGCCAGCCGGGGGGAGAACCACGCACCATGTCGACACACCGGACGGTCCAGCGCCAGACGGGCGGTCTCGGAGCCGGGCTCCTGTGGCTGGCCCTCGTGGTCACCTGCTGGGCTCTGCTCAAGGGCTGCTCCGATACCAGGGTCCCTCTGACCAAGCCGATCATCCCGACCGGATTCGCGAATCTGCCGGCTCTCGACAGGTCCCGTGATGGCCACTACACCCTGTGGGCGGTGATCGGGGGATCACCGACCTGGGCCGGGAACTTCCTCGTCGACGGGAACGACCGGCTGCTCAACATGGACGGGGTGCCGATAGCCGGCTTCGAGGTCATCGGGAGCGTGGCGGGCGCCACTCACTTCCTCGTCTCGCTGGAGCCGAGCCACGTGGAGGCGCCCCGGAGATCGACGGCGACCCCCCGCGCCTTCGTTCCCTCCAGCGAGGGTTTCGACGCGACGCCGAGCTACATCTTCCTGAGCGGCGAGGTGAAGAACAAGAAGGCCGTTCTGGGCCCGAGCTTCACGTTCGGCGGAACGACCCGGACCGAGGTCGAGTACTCCGGAGCCACCGGCCTCTTCGTGGCGGCCACGCCCACCGAGAGTCCGGCTGACAGGACGCTGTCGGGGCAGGCCGGAATCTGGTTCACCGACACCCAGAACGGTACCCCCGGGCTCACCCTGCCGCCGCTATCGACGCGGTTCACGTATCGCGGCTGGCTCTTGACCGACTCCGGACCGCTGGAGATCGGGGGGTTCCCGGCCGACCTCACCAACGTGGGCCAGATCCTGGAGCCCGGAAGGTGGCCCGACGATTTCAGCGTCTACTCCGGCACGAGCCAGAGCCCGCTGGATCCTCTGAGGGCCTATCCGGGAGAGGACTTCCTCTTCAACAGCCCGGACCCTGCGAGGTTCAAGCTGCCGTTGAAGGTGGCGGGCAAGGGAGTCCTGGTCTCCATCGACCCGGCGCCGATGACCCGGCCGCTTCCGTTCATCCCGCTCCTGACTGCGCCGGTTCCGGTCACGGTGGTGCCGCGGGTCCAGCGGACCGCCATGCTGAACCTGTTCGGCACGGCGGGCGGATCGAGGTATCCCCGGGGCACCGTGTCCGTACCCTAGAGAATGACCGACCCGGGGCAAGGGCGGAGCTCCGGCGGGGCTCGCCTCGCGGTATCTTCAAGGCCCGGGCAGCCGGCGCGGAAGAGCAGGCACCCCCATAACACCCAGGAGGCCTCCCTTAGGGCTGCTCCCGTCAAGGCCTGACCCGGTTCGGAAGTTCCTGCCGCATGAGGACCCGATCCCCACGCCACTTACCCGGACCCAGAGGGCACCGCCCCCGGGTCGCCCTCCAATGTAACACGTGGGGAGCACCGGTTCAACTCTCGAAGACCCGGCGCCTCGCCGGGTCCGAGTCGCAAGACCCGGCGCCTCGCCGGGTCCGAGTCGCGCCCCCGAGCGCGACCTCAATCCGGATCCCCTCCTC
>JACQZM010000435.1 GCA_016213885.1 Candidatus Rifleibacteriota bacterium
ACACATCGCCTGCGGCGGCCCACGGTATTTTCCCAGGCCGCACCCCAGTTTGTCTATCGTTTTCTTGCGAAACTTCTTTTTCCCAGGCCATCGCGGCGCCAGGCCCGGTCAGGCCCGCTGAACACGTGCGTCAGCGGTGCAGGCGCCGTCCGGACGAGCCGGGCCCGGGGACCGCCCCTCTCGACCGGCCCGTGGGGCAGGATCCGGACCCGCGGCAGGACGACGTGCGTCGAAGCCGCAGCCGAAACCCAGCGCCAGCTCTTTCCCCACGGCGCCCGGCTCTGCTACAGTTGCCGGAGTCCCCGACGGGCGGGAGGTCCAGAGGTGCCGGTCGTGACGTGCGGGCCGTGTCAGGCCCGGTACAAGGTTGCCGATTCGTCCCAGGGCAAGCGGGTGAAGTGCCCGAAGTGCCAGGCCGTCATCGAGGTCCCAGCCGTGGCCGGCGCTCCCGCGGCGGCCGCTCCCCCGTCGCCCGCTCCCCCGTCGGCCGCTCGCCCGGCGCCCCCGTCGGCCGCTCGCCCGGCGCCCCCGCCGGCAGCGAAGCCCGCCCCAGCGGTCCAGGCGACGCCTCGGCCGGCACCGGTTGGGGCTGCAGCGGCCAGTCCGGTCCCGTCGGCGGCGAGGCCCTCCGATCCGGCGCCTCCGACCGGGACGAGTCCCGCGGCGGCATCTCCCGGCAGCTCCCCTGAACCGGGTCCGACGCAGGCGCCTCCGCCGGAGACGGACCGGGGGCCCACCCGCATCACCTACCTGGGTGGAAAGCTCAAGGGCCAGAGCCTGACGCTCACGGACGGAGTGCTCTTCGGGAGAGACCCTTCGTGCACGGTGACCCTGTCGGACGGGTCGCTGAAGCAGGCGCTGATCAAGCAGCTCGAGAACGGGTGGCTGTTCCGGGACCTTGGCGGCAAGAACGCAGTGCCGATCCTGGTGAACGACCAGCGCCTCGTCGAGAAGGTGCTCAGGGACAAGGACAGGGTCAGGATCGGGCCCATGATGTTCCAGTTCATCCAGGGCAACGACCCGGCTTTCAGCCGCGACGCACCGAAGGCGGCGACGCCCCCGGAGCCGGCGGCCAAGCCGGCCGCCGCTGCAGCCAGCGCCCCGGAGAGACCGGCCCCGTCGCCGGCCGCTGTCCAGGCCGCGGCCGGCGAAGTTGCCCACACGGGCGTGCCGATCGCGCTGCTGAGAAGGGCCATGCAGGCGCTGGTCGAATGCAAGACGACAGCGGAGTCGCTGGGCCAGCTGGCCGCGGTGACGCTCGAGATGTGCCCCCGGGCCGAAAGGGTCGTGCTGGCCGTGACCGACTCCGGCGGCCGTCACTTCGCCGCGACTCCGGCGGTGGCCCGGACGGCGAGCGGCGCCCCCACCCAGGAGATACCTCCGTCCACCATCCTGAGGCGGGTCGCGGAGTCCCGGAAGACGTACTTCACGGCGGGAGCCAAGGAGAAGCAGATCTTCGACATCCTGACCGAGACCAGCACCGGCACCCAGGCGGTGATCTGCTCACCGGTGCTCTACCGCGGGGAGCTCCTCGGCGCGCTCTACCTGGACAACCACAACGATGGCAGTGCCTTCGGCCAGGAGGACGTGCTCCGGGTCGAAGACCTGGCCGCCCGGTTCGGAGTGGCGATGCAGGAGTCGCGGATGGAGTCCCGGATCGCCCGGCACCAGCAGCGGGAGGCGCTGTTCTCCAGGTACGTCTCCGTGGACCTGGTGGAGCGACTCGAGTCGGCGGGCCGGTCGTTCCAGTCCAGGGGCGAGCTGAAGAAGCTCACGGTGCTGTTCACGGACATCCGGAACTTCACCGCCATGAGCGAGAACATGGAGCCGCAGAAGCTCATCGCCATGATGAACAAGTACTTCGAGACGATGGTGGACGCCATCAACCGGTACGACGGCTACGTGAACAAGTTCATCGGAGACTCGATCATGGCGTTCTGGGGCGCGCCCGAGGCCAAGCCGATGGACACGCTCCAGGCGGTCAAGGCCGCCATGATGATGCAGCGCAACCTCTACTTTCTGAACCAGGACAGGGCCAGGGAGGGGCTGCCGCCCATGTACATGGGGGTGGGCATCCACACCGGGAACGCCGTGGTGGGAAACGTCGGCTCGGCGGAGCGCAAGGAGTACTCGGCGCTGGGCGACACGGTGAACACGGCATCGCGCATCCAGTCCCTCACCAAGAACGAGTTCCAGATCTGGGAGACGGCCTACCGGATCTTCCTGTCCGAGGAGGTCTACGGGGAGGTCAAGGGTCAGATCAAGGCGGAACCTCTCCCGCCTCAGACCGTGAAGGGGAAGGCGCAGGCGATCCAGGTCTTCTCCGTGCAAGGCGTGCTGCAGGCGGCCCAGGACGAAGACCGCCGACGCAGCGCCGCGTACCCCTATTCGGGCCTCTTGAAGGTCGTGGCGGCTTCGGGGGCGATGCAGCTGGAGGGCTCCGGGGAAGGCCTCTCCCGGGTGGGCGTGTCGGGGATGTTCAAGCAGTCGCTACCGGTCGGCGCC
>JACQZM010000436.1 GCA_016213885.1 Candidatus Rifleibacteriota bacterium
CAACGCCTATCGGGCCTACCAGTCGAGCAACTCGCAAGGGGCGGGCACGTACCAGGGCAACACCTCCGGCATGTCCGACGGCCAGTACCTGCAGAGCCTGTACGCCCAGAAGAAGCAGGAGCTCGAGGCGGTCCCGTGGTGGAAGTTCTGGGAGAAGAGCAAGATCAAGAACGACCTCGCCATGATCGAGGATCTCTACCAGAGGCAGATGTCGGTGGAGCAGGCCATGGCCCCCGCGGCCCCCGCGGCGCCGGCCGCGCCGGAGACCGGGGACGTCGCCTCTGACATCGCCAAGACCAAGACCTACGACTCCGTCGTCGACTCCCTCAAGGCGCAGGAGCTGGAAGCGGCCAGGGAGCGCCTGAAGGTCATGCAGGAGGAGTTCGAGCGTCGGAAGGCGGCGAAGACCAAGGGGCCCGCGAGCGAGCGCTAGCACTACAACGTAAGATCCCGTCCGTCGCGAGGCCGAGCGAGACGGAGGCTGGCAAGGAAGAGGAGCGAAAGGACCGGAGGTGTACTTGAACAGTACATCGAGGACCTTTCGCGACGATGACGCCGCCAGCGTTCGTCGCAGCCGGCCGCAGCAGGGCGCGATCTTACGTTGTAGTGCTAGAGCATGAACCGCTCGTCCGGGGCCGGGTCCTCTTCCCGTTGCCTCTCCCGCTCTTCCTTGTTCTTGATGTCGTGGAGGATCCTGAGCGCCCTCTGGTAGTCCGGATCGTCGTCGGCCGTGGAGGTCAGAACCGCCTTGCACAGCGCCCGGCCGGCCCTGTAGAACCGCCTCTTCCGGCACACGTAGGCGAGCTTCAACGTCACCTGCGTGTCCGCCGGGTCGGTGATCCGGACCCTGTACAGGTAGTGGAACGCATCCTCCAGGAACCGCTCGCCCAGGTAGAAGTTGCCCAGCTCGGCGTCCAGACCCTGGATGAGACCCGAGAACGCCGACAGGAGCTTCAGCGCCGCGGTGAGGATCTGAGGGCTCTCGGTGCGGTCGACCTCCTGGCAAACCCTGGCCAGCCGCTCCAGCTCCTGGTACTGGCTCCTGAAGATCTGGAGGTACAGGGCCAGCGAGCGGTCCATCTCGCCCCGCTCCTTGAGCTCCCGGGCCAGGAAGTAGAGCAGGGCGGAGTAGCTCTTCGCCCTGTCCGCGGCGGCCATGACCGCCGCCTCCAGGTCGGGCGATTCCAGCTCTTTCAACGCCCGGAGGTACATGTACAGCGAGATCTCGTCGGCCGGCACCTCCCGGGTGTGATGGGCCAGCGCCTCGCCGGCCAGGACCGGGTCGCGGTTCATGAGCTCCAGGAACTTCTCCCACGTGAGGATCTGCTCCTCGGTCTCTTCCAGCGGGATGGCGCCGGGGTACCAGGCCATGACCGATGCGTCGACCAGCCCGCCGGGCGGTAACGGTGACAGCTGCATCTCCGGAGGTATCTGGGAGACGCCGACCGGTGGCGAGGAGATCTGGTCCGGGGCGCCCGCCTGTTCCGGGTGGCTCTCCGGTGCCGGCGTCGACCCGGGCGGAGCCGGCAACGGCTCCGGGGGAGGCGGGGGCTCTGGCGGAGCTGGCGGAGCCGGTGGAGCCGGGAGGGCCAGGCCCTTGACCTGGAGCCGCGACCCCGAGAGGGAGGCCGAGTCGAGCACCTTCCGGTAGTAGTCGTTCAGCGCCGTGCACAGGAGCAGGCGCTCTTCCAGCGAGGCCAGCCTGAGGTCCTCTCCGATCGCTCCCAGGGCCCACAACCCCGACGCCTGGTCCTTCTGGTCCTTCGACTCCAGCATCTTGAGGAGCTCCACGATGACCTTCACGTCGCCCAGGGAGAACAGCGCCGTCACGGCGTTGGCCCTGACCCTGCGGGAGCGATGGTGGATCAGCGGCTTGAGGTTCCCCACGGCCTCGATGTTGTTCGCCTCGTGGAGCGCCTCGCAGGCGTTGGCCACCACGCGATCGTCCGGGTCCTGCAGGTAGGGGCCCAGCACCGTCACCGCGGTCGGTCCGGCCAGCAGGCCCAGGGCGCTCACGATGGCCGCCCTGACCTTGGGAGCCGTCTCCTTCCGGAACAGGCCGTTCAGCTCCCTGACCTGGGCCGGTCCGCCGATCGTGCCGAGGAGCTGCATGGCCGTGATCCGGACCTCGACCCGGGGGTGGGTGGTCATCCGCATGAACACGTCCACCGACTCCCGGCGGGAGTAGCGCTGGAGGGCGTTCATCCCGGCCTTCAGCACCTCCGGGGTCTGCTCCGTCAGCACCAGGGTGGTGACCAGCTGGGCCGTGTCGGCGTTCAAGATCTGTCCGGCGCAGTAGGCCGCGGCTCGCCGCATCATCCGGTCGGGGCTCTTGAACATCTGCCGGAGCGAGTCCATGGCCTGGGAGTAGCGGTGCTTGAACAGCCCCAGCACCGAGTTGCCCCTCAACCTTGGAATCTCGGACCGCAGCCCGGGAACGAAGATCCGCAGCGCCTGGTCGGAGGTGAGCTTGTAGAACGAGAGGCTCTCGACGGCGTTGGCCTTCACCCGGGGGTCCGGGTCGTCCAGGAGCAGCTGCAGGTAGTCGAAGGTGGCCGGCGCCTGGACCCTGGCCAGCGCCCCCGCCACGGTGGCCCGGACCTTCACCGAATCGGAGTTCCGGGCCAGCTTCACCAGGTGGTCCGCCGCCCGGGCGATCCGGAGGCGGGCCAGGGAGAGCACCCCCGCCAGCGTCACGTCCTCGGTCCCGTCGGCCAGGGCGGCCATCAACAGCTCCGCGACCTTCGGGTCTTGCGAGTGGCCCAGGGCCAGCGCCGCTGCCCGCCGGCGCCGTGGGTCCGGATCATGGATCGCCTTCTCCAGGCAGTTCATCGCCCGGCCGCACTCGGTCTTCCCGAGCGCCTCCGTCGCCTTGAGAAAGACCGGGTTCGACGAGTCCTCGGCGATGGAGGCGATGATCTCGTCGGCCTCCGGAGACTGGTACGCCGCCAGCGCGCCCACCACCCGGTCGGCCAGGAAGGCGTCCTTGGCCAGGTGGGCCAGCACCGGGAGGCTCTGGGGAAGTCTGATCCGGCCCAGGGTCTCCACGACCCGGTCCATCTGGAAGGCGTCGCTGCCCTTGATCGCCTCGGTGTGGAGCTTCAGCACCGACGGCGTCAACAGATCGTAGGCCGCCCCCTTGAGCTTCTCGATGTTCAGATCTTTGAGCCGGGGAAACGGCTTCACCGCCTGGGGATCGATGTGGCGGAAGATCGGCCACGCCGCCGCGGCGCCGAACCGGCTGATCCCCTTGGCGTGGGCCAGCGCCTGGATCCTCTTGGCCTGCTCGAACACGGTCCGATCGGTGTCTCTCAGGGCCAGGGCGAGCAGCTTGTCCAGCTCCGGGTACTCGAGGTCGTCGAGGTAGTTCTCGAGCCGGATCAACGCGAATACCCTCACCTGGGGATCCGGGGTGGCGTACAGCTCCTCGAGCTCCTTCAGGATCGGGTTGGACACGTCAGCTCTCCTCGATCGGGTGGGCCAGGAGCTTGACGGTGCGGGTCTCGAACACCGTCACCGCCTTGGTCAGGTACCGGAAGACCTTCTTCTCCCCGTCCCAGAGGGGCCGCGGGTAGAACTTGACATTGATCTGACGCTCCTCCTTGATGACGCCGATCCCCGCGGCCAGCCAGAGAGCCCCTTCCACGCGATGGACCACGTGCTGGCCGGAGAACGCCCCGGTGAAGGTGACCTTCATGGCCTGAAGCGATCGCGAGCCCACCTTCAGTGGAGCCGTGGGCCCCTGGAAGAACCTGACGGTCTGGCCCACGATCGGGTTGAACAGGGCGTGGTGGTTCACGTCGGTGACCTCCGGAGGGAACAGGGCGTGCTCCTCCCGGGTCATGCCGATCTCTTCCAGGAGCGGCCAGCCGTGGAACGGGTTCGCCTTCGTGGGCTGGCCGAACTCCAGGGAGAAGGTCTGCGGCAGCTCCGGGGTCAACAGCGGGAGGAGCTGTCTTTCCGTGCGGTGGAGTACCACCGCGTCGTCGGTCCGTCGAAGCTCTTCTTCCCGGGTCTGGGAGATCGACGAGAGAGCCATCTGGATGGTGTAGCACTTGTCCGACCGGAGAGCCTTGAACCGCCCCGGGGCCTCGCCGCGCTCCAGCCGGATCCGGGAGTAGTAGATGTCTTGGGCCGACTCCATCCGAGGTCTGGACTCGTCCATGATCCGCTTGGTGAGATGCTTGCCGATCCGGTGGACCAGCTGGGAGGGGAGCTCCAGCGGGAAGTATTCGACCCTCCGGGCCGAGGCGGCGACCCTGGACCGTTCCCTGCGTTTCACCGCCCAGAGAAGCGTCAGCCCGAACAGCCCGATGAGCACGAGGGTCACCCCAACCCAGAAGGCTGCTGCTCCACCGGAGGATCCCCTGGCTCGCACCGCCAACCGGAGCATGCCGCCTGCCTTGGGCTCGTTGGACTCCGGCCCTTCTCCTCGCAGAGTCGCGATCGACTCGAAGAGCCCGAAAAGCTCGTGGCCAGCGCTGCCGGTGAGTTGCGGTCCCGGCCCGACATGGCCGGGAGTCCCGGGGGGCTGTCCCTGGCGACCCGGTCCCCGGGCGATCAGGAATCGGCCCGGCGACGAGAACGCGGGATGGCTCGACAGAACAGCTTCCCGTCAGCGCCTGCTCGAGGCTCGATTCCATGCATTATAGCACCGCGAAACCTTTGGCAACCCGGGAGCCCGGGCTTGCTGAGGTCCGCCCGGCTTTGGTAACCTGGGGCCCGCGGGGGCGACGACCGAGGGCCCATGACGCCATGGCGAAGCTGGTCATCTTCAAGGACAACACGCTCGTGAAGATCTTCCCGCTCGAGAAGGAGCTCATCTTCATCGGGCGCAAGGGGGACAACGACCTGGTGTTGCCCCACACCTCGGTCTCCAGGCAGCACGCCAAGGTGTGCGTCAAGGACGGGGTCTACCAGGTCATGGACCTTGACTCGCTGAACGGGATCACCCTGAACGGCAACAAGGTCACCAAGACGCAGCTCGCCGACGGAGACCCCGTGGGGCTGGGCGACTTCTCCATCATCTTCCACCAGGAGGACTCCAGCGACGCGGGGCTGCTCGCGCCGCAGTCGCTGCGAAGCTCGACGATCCTGAAGGACGAGCTGAACGCCACCCAGGCGTTCGCTCCCCGGGGCGACTACGCCACGATCCAAGACTCCTACGAGGCGCTGCGAGCGCTCTTCGTGCTGGTGAACCGCTTTCAGACCCTGGTCGACGCCAACCAGCTCCTGTCGGACATGATCGGGTGCCTGCTCGACATCTTCTCCGCGGAGCGTGGGTTCATCCTGCTCTACACCTCCAAGACCGGCAAGTTCGATCTGGCGGTGAGCCGTGGCATCGACGGGCAGGAGGCGGCGTCCACGGTGAGCCACACCATCGCCCTGCAGGTGGCCAAGGAGCGGAAGCCGATCCACATCACCGATGCCGAGGCGGACCACCAGTATCAGCACCTGGAGTCCGTGAAGCGCCAGCAGATCCGGTCGATCCTCTGCGCTCCGATCATCAAGAAGCAACGGACCATCGGCGTGGTGTACCTCGACAGCCAGCTCTCCAAGAAGGTCTTCACGACCAGGGACCTGTCGTTTCTCGACGCGTTCACCCAGCATGCCGCCGTGGCGATCGAGCGCGCCCAGGACAGGGACCGCCTCCAGAAGGAGGCCTCGGCCCTCAAGACGCTCGGACGGACCGAATCCCAGGAGAAGCACGATTTCGAGGCGATCGTGGGCACCGGTCCCCGGATCACGGAGGTTCTCGACGGGGTCAAGGAGGTGGCCGGCGAGGACGTGACCGTGATCCTGATGGGCGAGTCCGGCACCGGCAAGGAGCTTCTGGCCAAGGCGATCCACTACAGCTCGCCGAGGCGCGACAAGCCGTTCGTCGCCGTGAACTGCATGGCGCTCTCGGAGGACGTGATCGAGTCCGAGCTGTTCGGCCACGAGCCCGGGGCGTTCACCGGAGCCGTGGACAGGAGACAGGGGCGGTTCGAGCTGGCCGACGGCGGGACGATCTTCCTGGACGAGATCGGCGAGCTGTCCCCCAGGGTCCAGGCGAAGCTCCTCAGGGTGATCCAAGAGCGTCAGGTGGAGCGGGTCCGCCAGGACCTGTACTACCGGATCATGGTCTTTCCGATCCGGGTCCCCCCCTTGAGGGAACGAAGGGAGGACATCGGCCCTCTGGTGGAGCACTACATCGCCCGGTTCAACACCCGCATGGCCAGGAAGCGCCACTCCGGCATCACCCCGGCGGCGATCGAGCGGCTCATCGCCTACGACTGGCCTGGCAACGTGAGAGAGCTGATCAACATCATCGAGCGGGCCTTCGTCATCGAGAAGGGCGATCTGATCGACTGCGGGAGCCTCCCCGCCGACCTGTCGGGCCCCGCGCACCCGGCGCTCGTCGCCGGCCTCGACGGGTCGCCCCGGACCTACGAGCTGGCGATGCGGGAGTTCGAGCGGGTGTTTCTGTCGCAGGCGCTGGCCAAACACCAGGGCGATGTGGCCAAGACCGCCCTCGCCCTCGGGATGACCCGGAAGGCGCTGTCGCTGAAGCTCCAAGACCACGCCCTCGTCCCGGCCGCGCGAGAGCGGTAAAAAAAAATCGGGCGGGGTTCGGATTCGGTTGGGGCAAATCTTCCTTCCCGCCCGGAGATACGAGGGTATTGGACCTTTGGCATGTTCCCTATCGGGACGGCCCTGATCGGGGATTAGCCCAACAATCGCGATGGTTCCGAGCGATTTGGCCGGTCCCGGCCAGCGACCGCCAGGGGAGTCACGATCCAGGCCATGGCCTGATCCCGGGCCCACCTTCGCGACACAGGCGGGGATCCCGGGCTACCCGCCCTTCTTGCAGGCGCACTCCTTGATCGTGTTGACGCCGATGAAGATGTAGCCCAGGCCGTTGCACCGCTTGCACGACCGGACCCGCTCCTTCACCTGCTCGGCCTGCTCGCGCTTCCGGGTCTCATCGGCCTTCCGCTTCTCGATGGAGGCGAGGCTCTCGTACTCGTAGATCACCTGGTCCGACGAGTAGACCGCCACGTTCTTGGCGGCCAGGTTGTCGATCGCCTTCAGGAGGTTCTCCTCCGGCGCGCCCAGATCGGCCAGCCTCTCCATCTCGTCGCGGGTGAGATCCCGACCGATGAGGTTCACGATCTTCTCCATGACTCGGCGCGTCACACCATGGTACGCCGGGGCGGCGTGGACCGCCGGCGCCGGCCTGGACGTCCCGGCCGCGGGCTGCTGGGGACTGGCAGCGACGGGCTGCGGCGCCGTCGGCGTCGGCACCGGGGTCGGTCGAGGCTGGGGGGTCGGCTCCGGGGCCGATGGCGCCGGCGTGTTCTCCTCGACCACCGTGGCGACCCGGCGGTTCTCCTCCGTGTTGAGCAGGTAGAACCGTCCCGGGCCCTCGGTCCGGAACTGGAGGACCGTGCCCCGCTGCATCGCGTGACCCAGCGCCGCCTCGGCGTCCTTGGAGGTCAGCGACGTGCCGCCGGCGACGGCCTCCAGGCTGATGAACGTCCGGTCCCGGCCGAACGCGTAGGTGACCCGGCCCAGGTAGAGCGTCACCAGGAGCTCCTGCCGGGAGAGCGCCCCGGAGAGGAGGATGTCCAGGAGCTTCTCCGGCAGAGGCACGAAGTTCCCTGAAAGCTCCGGAAAGGTGTCGGTCTCTCGGGACAACGGGGTCACCTCCCCACCGGTCAGGCCACGGACAGATCGACTCGATCCACCTTGCCCACGATCGCGGCGTCGGCCGGGACATCCTCTATCGGCAGGCCCAGCATCGCCTCCTTGGAGGTCTCGCAGAAGACCTCCTCGTCGGGCCCCACCCCCACCCGGTCGATGGCGATGACCGGGGCGCCACGGGGCTCCCGGCGCTCGTTCATCGGCTGCACCAAGAGGAGCGCGTACCCCTTCAGGCCCTGGTACGAGACCGACGTGACGACCTTTCCGATCACCCTGGCGAAGAACATCAACGACCTTCTCTCAGGTATCGCTTCTCGATCGACATGATCTTCTCGACGCGACGGAGGTGCCGCCCGCCGGCGAACGGCACGTCGACGAACGTCTTCACGATCTTCCGGGCGTGCCCGGGGCCGAGGGTCTGGCCCCCCATGGTGAGCATGTTGGCGTTGTTGTGCTCCTTGGCGTTGGAGGCCGAGTACAGATCGTAGCACAGGGCGGCGCGCACCCCCGGGACCTTGTTGGCCGCCATGGCCGAGCCGATGCCGGCCCCGTCGACCATGACCCCGAGGTTCACGGAGCCGTTCGCCACGGCCTGCGCCACCAGGAGCGCCAGGTCCGGGTAGTCCACCGCCTCGGTGTTGTAGGCGCCGAAGTCCACCACCTGGTGCCCCTCTTCGGCCAGGAACTTCTTCAGATCCTCTTTGAGGGCGAACCCTCCGTGGTCAGCTCCGATTCCGATCTTCACTGTACCTCCCCGTCGATCAGCTCGAGCGTTCCCAGGACGACCCAGCGCTGCCCGGCCAGCCGTCCGGCGAGATCGCCGCCCACCGGTTCGAGAACGTCACTGCAGGCCGGATGACCACGCTCCATGCAGCGAACGAAGCCGGCGACCTGACCCTTGAAGAACCGGTTCTCTTCCCAGTCCCGGGTGTTCACCCGTCTCAGGATCCGATCGTCCAGGGCGTTCCGGAGGGACGGGAGCGCCGTCATCCTCAGCTCTCCCTTCCCGGTGCGGGGCCCCGGTAGCCGCCAGGGCACCTTCAGGAGGTACTCCTCGGTCAGCTCCCGTCCATCGGGGCCCGGCGGTCGTCGCTGGTAGCCCACCGGGAACGCCCACTCCACGGTGGGGCCGCCGGACGGCCGCCACGAGAACACCACCGCCGGGTCGGACTGCTGGTGGCGCTGCCAGGTCACGACCACCTGGAACTGATCGGACCGTCGCACCCGGGTCGGCTGCGGCCGGACTGCGGCGCCGACGAGCTCGATCCGATCCCATCGCTCAGCGGGGCCCGACAGTCGCGGCAGCGCCGGGACGCGCCCGGGAAAGATCTCGTACAGGAAGCCCCGTGGAACGAGGGAGAAGCCCGACGCCACGCGGGCGAACGTCTTCTCCGGGTAGAACAGCGGCGAGAACACCTTCGCTCCCTTGCCCAGCCGCTCTCTCAGGCCCTTCTCCACCTCGGGTCCGAAGCCGTCCACGATCTGGAGAGTGACGTCCAGACGCCGGTTCTCGACGGTCTTCACATACAGGAAGGGGTGGATGATGAGGTCGTCGGTGAGGTAGAGGAAGCTCCCCAACGGCAGCAGCCGCGCGGTCGAGTCGACGCATCTTCTTACCTCATGATAGTCGCGCCTGTCAACGCGGGGGAGGTTCGCCACGGCGGTCCAGAGCGTCCACGAGACCAGGACGAGCCCCACCGGCACCACGGCCCGCGTCCCGGCCGCCGCGCGGGAGAGCGCCACGGTGGCCAGCGCCAAGAGCGCCATGAACGACGGCACGTACATGGTGTCCTTCTCCAAGGCGTTGTAGTGCAGGAAGAAGACCACGTTGCCGGCGACGGTGGCGGCCAGGTAGAGGCAGGCCCTGGGCAGCCGGCCCCGGATCGCCTCCACGAGCCCCCAGAGGGCCGCCGCCGCCAAGAGCACCCCCAGCTGATCCGTCAGGAGGGCCAGGTACGCCCCGACCTCGGTGATCAGCTCGGCCGGCGAGAGCGGCCCGAGGTTGCTCGCGTAGAGCGTTCCGGTGCAGATCTTGAAGAACGTCTCCCCGGTCCGGGGGAAGTCGAAGTAGTTGATCGACCACGACCGCCCCGGCGGGTCCGCCCTGAAGAAGAAGACCCAGGCCGTGTGCAGGTAGGGGAGTGCGCCGCAGCCCGCGGCGACCAGGCACGGTCGCCACGACCCGCTCCAGCGCCTGAACGACAGGACAAGCCACGGGACGAGGAACACCACCACCGTGGGCCGGTGGAACAGCATGAGCCCCATGGCGGCGAACAGCCCCAGCGGCCTGGCGTCGCCGCGGGACTCCATGAGCGCCAGCCTGGAGAAGCAGGCCCCGAGGAGCAGCGCCTCCAGCGAGTACACCTCCGCGACCACGGCGAGCTCCCAGTACTGCACCGTCACCGCGAGGAGCCAGCTCGCCGCCAGCGCCATCAAGGGACGGACCTCGAGCTCGCTCAGCGCGAGGTAGAAGAAGCCGACCCCGACGCTGGCGGCGCACGCCGAGAACAGGTGCACCCGCGCCGGGATCGTCAGGACCGGGAGCTTCGTGAACAGGAACGCCAGGAGGTTGAACAGCGGGTAGCCCGGGGGGTGGGGGATATCCAGCAGGTAGGCGTCGTTCACGAGCTCCGCGGAGTCGTACCAGTAGAGGTCCGGGCAGAGCGTGATCAGGTAGAGCGCCAGCGGCGGAACCGACGCGGCGATGAAGCCCCGGAGCGCTCCCATCGAGCTAGCCTGCCGGGGTCTTCGCTCGATCTCGCGCTCGCATGACTCGGGCGGGCTCCTACACGATCCGGAAGTACCCCTTCAAGGTGCAGCGGATCTCCCGGGTGAAGTGGCGCGCCGTGGTCAACCCCTCGCCGGTCGGATGGGCGATGGAGAACGAGGTCCAGCCCTCGCCGCCGGCGCCCAGCCCGGCGCAGGACGGGCCGTTCTTCACGAAGATCGCCGTGTTCATCCGGCGGGCCATGGCGTGCAGGTTGTCCAGATTCTTGGAGTGCATCTCCGCCGTGTGGCCGCACCCCTTCTCGGCCTTGTAGGCCAGCTCGATCGCCTCGGTCACGTCCTTCACCCGGACGAACGGAAGCACGGGCATCAGCTGCTCCGCGAAGATCAGCGGGTGGTCCACGGGCGCCTCGAAGATGGCGAGCCTGTAGTGGGGCGCCACCTCCAGCCCGATCTGGGCCAGGATGACCTGGACGTCCCGTCCCACCAGATCCCTGTTCACGTGGCCATCGTGGAGGATGAGCTTCTCGAGCCGCCCCACGGCGGAGCCGATGACCTGGTAGGCCCCGGCCTCCTTGAGCCGCTCGAGAAGCTCGTCGGCGATCTTCTCGACGGCGATGATCTCCTTCTCGGCGATGCACAGCACCGTGTTGTCGAGGCTCGCGCCCTCGACGATGTGACGGGCCGCCTGGGCCAGGTCGGCGGTCTCGTCCACCACGACCGGCGGGTTGCCGGGACCGGCGGTGATCGCCTTCTTGCCGGTGCGGAACGCCGCCTTGACCACGTCGCCGCCGCCGGTCACCACGACCATCTTCACTCCCGGATGGTTCATGGCCTGGTTCGTGGTCTCGATCGACGGCTCCGACGGCACCGTCAGGAGGTTCGGCGGACCGCCGGCTTCCATGATCGCCCGGGCGAGCAGGCTCACCGCGGCCTGGGAGACCCTCTTCGCCCTGGGGTGCGGGTTGAACACCACGGAGTTGCCCGCGGCGACCATCCCGAGGGCGTTGCAGACGATGGTCTCCGTCGGGTTGGTGCACGGGGTGACCGCGGTGATGACCCCCCACGGCCGACGCTCGATCAGGGTGAGCCCATCGTCGCCGGTGACGACCTTGGGCTCCACGTCCTCGATGCCCGGCGTCTTGGTGGCGGCGAGACGGTTCTTCTCCACCTTGTCGGCAGCCCGGCCCATGCCGGTCTCCTGGACCGCGTGGGCCGACAGCTGTTCCAGGTTCTCCACGAACCGGGCCCGCATGTTCTGGACGATCTCCTTGCGGGTGGCCAGCGGCAGCTTGATGAGGGTCTCGAACGCCCGCTGCGCCTCGGTCACGCAGGTGTTCACGTCCGGGAGGCTCCCCTCCCTGCCGGCCCAGGCCTCGCTCACCCGGGCCGCCGCGGGGGGCGGCGCCTTCCCGGGCGCGGCGGCGGCGGCCTGGCCGCCGGACTGGCCCTTCCGGACCTTCTCGAGCACTTCCTTGACGATGGACTGGATCTGTTCGGGGGTGACTTCCATCTCTCGTGGTCCTAGCCCTGCTTGTCCAAGGTCACACTGTCGATGATCCCGATCACGGCGGCGTCGACCGGCTTCTTGTCGGTCCGGGCGGTCTGGCGGGAGGAGCTCCCGGACACCACCAGCACCGTCTCCCCGTGGCCCGCCCCGACCACGTCGACGGCGACGACGAAGTCGCCGGTCTCCTTGCGGGCGAGATCGAGCTTCTTGATGACGAGAAGCTTGAATCCGGAGAGCCCGTCCACTTTCCGCGTGCAGACGACGGTGCCCGAGACCTTGCCGATGATCATGGTCAATACACCCGCGTCACGGGAGCTTCACCCGCGGCAAAGCCGGCTCGACGGCCGCTCGGTTCGCGACGATCGAACGCTCGGATGGAGCGAACCGCCGCCGGCCGTCCCGCCCGGGGCGCTCCCAGTCCCTGGGAGGCCGGTTACTTCTCTTTCCGTGGGGCACTGGTGCCGATCGGCAAGATCCCTTCGAGGCTCGTGTGAGGCCTCGGGATCACATGCACCGCCACCAGCTCGCCCACCTTGTTGGCGGCCGCAGCGCCCGCGTCCGTGGCAGCCTTCACCGCAGCGACGTCGCCGCGGACCATGGCGGTCACATAGCCCGCCCCGATCTTCTCGTACGAAACCAGGGTCACGTTGGCCGCCTTCACCATGGCGTCGGAGGCCTCGATCAGACCAACAAGTCCCTTGGTCTCGATCATGCCCAGCGCTTCACCGCTCATTCTCCGGATCCTCCTCCATCTGACTCGTAGCTTCTCGGCTTCTTATCGACACGACCCTGGGGGGGTCGCCCGCCAGGGTCGAAACGTTCGAGAATCCCCGCAGATGCCGTGTGACTTGGAGTTTTGAACCTGTATTGGCATACAGGTCGGTTGTCTGCTCAGTGGAGACACGACGCTCGCTTCGTGGGCACGAGGCCCTCGGGCTCGCCCCGCATCAAACTGAAACCAGATTCCCTCTCTCACTGGTGTTGGCTCAAAACATCAGCGTCATCACGCACACCGCAGGGATCGAGGCCCAGAGTATCACAGCGGTTCCACCCGGGGCAACAAAAAGGGGGCGATATCGGCGCGCATGACGGGACATCCGGAACCGCCACTGCTGCGGCCCGGCCGGGGACCGGCTATACTGGGTCGCCGTGGCCTGGTCGACCTCGCTGCCCACCGTCGGGATCGCTTACCTGGCCGTTGCCCTGGTCGGCCTGGCCGGGCTGGCCCACACCTTCTTCTCCCCGCTTCCGGTGCCGGTGCTTCTCATCCACGACGTGGCCGAGAAACGCCTGCCATGGGATTTCTGGACGATCACCCCGGCAAAGCTCGAGGAGGTCGTCGGCGTGGTGAGCCGGCTGGGGTTCTCCACCCTCAGGTCAGACCAGGTGACCGCCCACCTGGCGGGGCAGCTCCCGGCCAGGGAGGCGCGCCACGGCCTGGTGTTCACCGTGGATGACGGGCCGGCCAGCTCCGGGTCGCTGGTGGGGCCTCTGCTGGCCCGACGCGGCCTGACCGGGGTGTTCTTCGTGGTCAGCGGCCGCGGGCCGCCCCGGTCGCTCTCGGGCGACCAGGTCCGCGCCTTGGTCGCCGCCGGGCACGAGATCGGCTCCCACTCCGTGAACCACGTCTCGTTGACCACCACGGCGTGGGACCGGACCACGGAGGACCGGTTCAGGCAGGAGCTGGCCGTGAGCCGTCAGGCGCTGGCCACCTGGTCGGGACGTGACGTCGTCGCCGTCGCGTACCCCAAGGGAGAGTTCGACGCCACGACCAAGCGGCTCGCCCGCGAGACCGGGTACCGCCTGGCGTTCACCACCGACCCGGGCTACCTCGAACCGGGCGGCGATCCGCTGGAGATCCCCCGGTTCCAGCTGAACTGGGACACGCCGGCGTCGGCCGTGGAGGAGTTCCTCGTCGGGCCCGGGAAGCTCCGCCAGGTCCGGCTCCTCTCGTGGACCCTGCTCACCCTGGTTTCGACCATCGCCCTGGCCATGGCGTGGCGCTCGTCCCGCCACGGCTCCCCGGCCGCTCGCGCCCCGGGCGCCGGGCCCCCGGCCTGAACCTGCCGCGCCCCCCGTCGTCCTGGAAGAGCCGGGTCCGTTGGCAGGGAACCGGCCGGTCGTGCGATACTCCACCATCGCCGGGCCGTGGCCGATCACGGGCAAGGGGACGCGGACCAGCCGGAGGAGCTGGACTCCCATGAACCTCACGGCGCTCGATCTGATCCCCAAGCTGGCGGGGTTCAAGCTCTCCCACCTTCTCGGCACGGTGCCGCCCACGCCGATCAACCTCACCTTCTCCGTGACCAACCTCTGCCAGTCCCGGTGCCTCACCTGCGGCATCTGGCGCTTCTACCAGGACGACCCGAAGCGTCTCGAAGACGAGCTCTCCCTCGACGAGATCGCACAGGTGTTCCGCTCCATCGGCCACGTCTACTTCTTCAACGTCTCGGGTGGAGAGCCGTTCCTCAGGAACGACTTCGAGGAGATCGTCCGGCTCGCCCTGCGTCACCTCACCCCGGCGGTGGTCCACTGCCCCACCAACGTACTGGGCCCGTCCCGGGTGCTGTCGGGCACCCGGAAGATCCTCGAGATCATCGCGCGGGAGCGGCCCGGCACCCCCTTCACGATCAAGCCGTCGTTCGACGGGGTCGGGGACGAGCACGATCGGATCCGGGGCGTGCCCGGGAACTTCCAGCGGCTCCTCACGGCGGTCGATGGGCTGAAGCGGTTGAAACGGGAGTTCCCGGACCTCCACGTGGGCCTGGGCACGGTGATCAGCCAGCACAACCTCGCGAGCCTCGTCTCGATCCAGCAGAGAGCCATGGCGTTGGAGGTCGACACGTACATCTCCGAGGTGGCCGAGGAGCGGGCCGAGATGGCCAACGCGGCCGGCGGGATGACCCCTTCGCCCGACGAGTACGAGCGGGCGATCAGGCCTTTCAAGGAGCGGATCCTGGCGACGCTGCCCGGTCTTCGGGGCCTGGCCCGGGTCACCCAGACGCTCAGGACGCTCTACTACGACCTGACCGTGAGGATCCTCAGGGAGCGTCGGCAGGTGCTCGCCTGTCACGCCGGCATCTCCAACGCCCACCTGAGCGCCTACGGGGATGTCTGGCCCTGCGCTGTCCTGGGCCAGGGCCGCTCCATGGGGAACGTCCGCGATCACGGCCTGGACTTCCGGGCGGTCTGGCGATCCCGACAGGCCCGGGACGTCCGGGCGTTCATCAAGGGCCGGACATGCGCCTGTCCCCTGGCCAACCAGGCCTACGCGAACCTGCTTCTGGACCCGGTCTCCTTGATGAGGGCGGCGCTGGCGCTTCTTTCGCCGGGCCGGGTCACCGGTCCGGGAACAGGCCGGCCCAGATAGCCATCGCCTTCTTGAGCCGGTCCCAGTACTCGCCGCTCAGGGGAAGCCCGGCAGCCAGCTCCCGGTAGCACTCGCGGACGGTGGTGCCGGTGAGCGTCACGGCGTCCACGTCCTGCCACACCGTCTCGTTCATCTCGTAGCCCGGCAGCTCCTTCCTGAGGTTGGTCCACACGTTCGAGGCCCTGCAGTGCTGGACCAGCGGCTCCCCGGACCTCACGGCCAGACCCAGGTGGTCCAGGATCCGCTTGACGAACAGACCGCACCAGATGTCGCCGAACCGGTCGAACGGCCAGTCGCACCCCATGAGCAGGAAGTACATGGCCGGCGCCACCACCGGCTTGAACGCCACGTTCATGCCGCACATGGGGAAGTAGGCGCCCTGCGGGACGACCTGCTGGATCGGCTCGAACGGCCCGGGGTCGCGCTGGTTGGACAGCTGGGTCACGGCGTCCAGGTCAGGGACCGTGGTCCACAGGCCGTGGTTGATCACGCACTCCCGGGTGCGGGTCAGCCGGCCGTACGGCGTGCCCCGGGTCCGGAGCCCGGATCCCGTGGCCACCCAGGCGGGCTGCTCCACCGGGGTGAACAGCTGGCGGTGGTGCTGGGCCAGAAGCGGCGTCCCGTGGGGCAGACAGTCGTCGTCCAGGGTCACGATCATCCGGGCGCCGGCCTGGTACGCCTTCAGGCACCCGAACGAGCGGATGCAGTCGCTCCTCCTGGGGATGATCCAGGCGTCGTTGCCCAGCGTCGCCTCGATGTCGCCCCAGGCGAGGTGCACCAGGTTGGCCCCGGAGAGCGGGAACGTCCGCTCCGGGTTGTCTTCCACCACGAACACGGTGTGGTCGGCGAATGTCCCCTTCCACGCCTCGAGGAACGCCAGGATGCTCTCCTGACGGATCGTCGGCACCACCACGGCGACTCTGGTCGACTCGTAAAGGCTCGTCTCCAAGGCTATCGTCCGGCTCCCTTCTCGGCCCAGATGCGGACCAGGTTGACGAGGGTCAGCACCGCCTTCTCCATGTCCCGGGAGGAGATCCACTCGAACCGGCTATGGGGATTGTGCCCGCCGGTGAACAGATTCGGCGTCGGCACCCCCTTGAAGGTGATGTCGGAACCGTCGGTCCCCCCGCGGACCGGCTTGAACACCGGCGTGACCCCGGCGCTGCGCATGGCCTCGGCGGCGAAGTCGGTGACGAACGGAACGTCCTTGAGCACGTCGTGCATGTTCCGGTAGCTCTCCGTCACCGTGAGCGTCGCCTTGGTGCCGGGGAACTCCCTCTGGATCCTCTTCAAGAGTCTCTCGAGCAGCGCCGTCTTCCGTTGGATCCCGCTCCGCTGGAAGTCGCGCAGCAAAAGCTTCACCGTGGTCTTCTCCTCGGACCCCGTGATCGCGTTGGCGTGGATGTACCCCTCGAACCCGTCGACCCGTTCTGGCCGGATCGACCGGGGCAGCTCGCCGACGAACCGGCAGGCCGCGTACAGGGAGTTCACCATCTTGCCCTTGGCGTCCCCGGGATGGACGTTCTTTCCGAGGAAGGTCACGGTGCCGGCGCTGGCGTTGAACGTCTGGTCCGAGAGCTCACCCAGCTGCTCCCCGTCGACGGTGTAGGCGTACCGGGCTCCCCAGCCCTTCACGTCGAACGCGTCCACGGACCCGCCGACCTCCTCGTCGGGGGTGAAGGCTATCTTGATCGTTCCGTGGAGGATGCCGGGGTTCGCGACCAGCTCCTCGAGGGCGGTCACGATCTCGGCGATCCCCGCCTTGTCGTCGGCGCCGAGGAGGGTGGTTCCGTCGGTGGTGACGATGTCGGCGCCGATCTGCTTCTTGAGAAGCGGGTTCTCGGCCACGGTGAGCACCCTGGAGCGGTCGTTCGAGAGCGCCAGGTCGCCGCCGGCGTACTTCCGGTGGATCACCGGCTTGATCGGCCCCTCGGGCACGTCGGGCGACGTGTCCAGGTGGGAGATCAGGCCGATCGTCGGGATCTTCTCGGCCTTGCCCGGCGGGAGGTTCGAGGGGAGGGTGGCGTAGACGCAGCACTTCGAGTCCACCCGCGCGTCCTTGAGGCCCACCGTCTTGAGCTCCTCGACGAGCAGCCTGGCGAGGGTCCACTGGGAGTCCGTGGAGGGGACCTTCCCGGCCTGGTCCTTCGACTGGGTCGGGATGGCGGCGTACCTGAGGAACCGACCGAGGACCCGCTCGGCGATCGGTCCGGACGCGGTCAGCGCCCCCGGGCCGACCAGGTGCAGGGTCAGGGCGACGGTCAAGAGCCGGAGTTTCATGGCCTGGGGTACCTCTTTCGGGGCCGACCGGACCGGAGACACCCAACGTGTGTACTCGACCCGGGCGGTCCGTGTCCACCCCCGATCGATTCCATGACCCGGCGCCTCGCCGGGTCCGAGTCGCGCCCCCGAGCGCGACCTCAATCCGGATCCCCTCCTCTTTCTTCTCTCTCCCGAGAGCGACCTCCAACCTGATCCCCTCCTCTTTCTCTCTCCCGAGCGCGACTTCGAGTGAATCAATTCCACCTTGCTGACTCTGCAGCCAGGCCGAGACCTGATCACAGGCCCGACTCCGCGAAACAGGTGGGGGATCCTGGGATCCAAGCTCCGGCCTCGCGACGGGCGGGATCCTGCGTTGGTGTGCTAGAGGCCGATCCTGGACAGGAAGAACCGATCCTGGTCATCCACCTCGCCGAGCTTCCAGAGCACCAGCACGTTCACCAGGCCGAACAGCGCCACGTGGACCGTCAGCTCCGCCGCCGCTTGCGCCCGCGTCGGCACCCCGAAGCACCCCGGCAGCGCCAGGAGCGCCAGGGTCGACGCGAGCCCCGCCGCGGCGATCCGGGCGCCGCTCGGAACAAGAGGCCCGACGGTCAGCAGCCGCAGCCTCACCTGGTACAGCACCAGAAGAAGCGCCGTCAGCAGGCTGGCGCCGAGGCTCATCGCGAGGACCGGCTCGAACCGGCCCCAGAGGTGGAGAGCCGCCAGATCCACCGCCAGGTTCAACGAGGCTGCTCCCAGCGCGCAGGCGCAGGCGACGCCGGTCTTGCCACCGCCCAGCAGGATGTACAGCACCGCCCAGGCGAAGGCGTTGCAGAGGTACGACGGCACCAGATGGGTCACCGCCGCGATCGCCGGCGGGTCTGCCCGGCCGGTCCAGATCACGAGGATCCTCGGCGCCTCCAGGAGGACCAGCAGCGTCGCCGGGACCGCCACCAGGGTCAGGTACCTCATGGCATAGTGGGAGAGGCGCCGGAGCTTCGCCTGGGCCAGGTCCGAGGTGGCCGCCGTGGCGGAGGCGGAGAGCAGCGGCAGGCAGAGCGCGTTCAGCACGCCTCGGAACAGCATGCCGACCCTCACCCCGAGCTCGTAGTAGCCCACCGGCCCGGTGCCCAGGAAGGCGCCGAGGATCCACTTGTCGAGGAAGTGGAAGCCGAGGCGGTACGTCTCCAGGAGAGAGAGCGCCAGCCCCTGGCCCAGCAGCGTCCTGCCGTGAAGCACGCGGACCGCCCCGGGCGTCGCGGGCCAGAACCCCAGCGTGGCCGCCAGCACCCGGGTCTGGTAGACCACCTGCCACGCCGCGGCCGCCGCCGCGGCGACGAACAGGCTGGTGGGGGAGCGGGTCCACGGGGCCAGGGCCACGATGAGAGCGGTCAGGATCACCTGGTTGAGCGCCGTGGCCGCCTGGGTGGAGTGGACCGCCTCCAGGCCGTTGAGCGTCGCGTAGGGGACCAGACCGATCAGCAGGATCACATAGGTGAGAACCGCCAGGTCCAGGCAGGCGACGGTGTCGGCCACCGGGACCGATGACCGGGTCGACAGCCAGAGGGCGCCGTCGTGGCGGACCACCAGGTAGCCCGCCACGAGCACCGCCGCCAGGGCGAGGTACAGGGCCAGCGACGTGGAGACCAGGCCCCGGAACCGGTCTTGATCGGCCCGGTGCCTGGCCACGAGCAGCGTCAGCGCCCAGGAGATGCCGAAATCGCAGAAGAGGAGCGGGTTGGTGAACACCGAGAGCATGGCCCAGACGCCCAGGACCGCGGGGCCATGCCAGTACAGGATCAGCGCCGTGGTGATCAGCGCGAGCGGCAGGGTGATCGCCCCGCGGGCCAGGCCGGCCACCACGTTCCGGGCGATCCTGAGGGCGCCCGGCGCGTCCACCGGTGGCCGGTCCGAGCCGGGGCCGCCTCCGGCGTCCTGGGGGTGGTCGTTCATCGTCGACGGGCGATCGCGATCGCCTCAGAGCCGTCGTTCGAACAGCCAGTTGGCACCGTTGGAGTTGACCCCGAAGCAGTTGACGCACTTCCGGATGGAGCGGATCTCCCCCGCCAGATGGGCTCGCCTCATGGCCTCGAACGGGGGCGCCGAGAACGCCTCGAGGATCGGCCGGTCGAGGATCGAGAGCCCGGGAACGCCCTCGGGGTCCTGGCAGCACAGGGCCAGGGTCCCCTCGCTGGTGATGACGATCCTCTCGAACAGGTCGTTGCAGGGGAACAGAACCTTCCCGGGAGCGTACCGGCGGCTCCCTGACGCCACGTCGATCGCCCCGCCCCAGTCGAGCGCCCTCTGCAGCTTGATCGAGTCGACCAGGGCGGCCCACTCCCTGATGAACGGCCGTACCTGGTCCTCGTTGGTCCCGTGGATCACCATGGAGACCAGGACCTTGAGGCTCGAACCGCTGGCGTTTCTCTGCTCGATCAGTCTGTGCACGTTCCGGGCGGTCCTCTCGTAGTCGAGCCCCATCAGCTCCCGGTAGGTCTCGGCGGAGGTGGCGTTGAGGCTCACGTGGACGCTGTCGAGGCCCGAGGTGGTCATCTCCTCGATGATGCGGTCGTCAGCCAGGTTGAGATTGGTCGTGAACCGGACCCAGGCCGCCGGGAAGAGGCGTTTGAGCGTGCGGATCCTGTCGAACAGGTGCCGGTCCAGCAGCGGCTCGCCCAGGTGGAACAGGTCGAGGATCGAGGGGGTGATCGACTCCGCCCGGATCCGCCCGACGATCGCGTCGAACACCTCGGTGCTCATGATCTGCTTCTTGCGGGTGAGACCGCCGTGGGGGCAGAAGGAGCACCGGGCGTTGCAGAGGCTCGAGACCTCGAGCATGAACGCCCGGACCGGCCGGCGCTCGAGCCAGGCGATCCGGCTCTCGATCCGGCGGAGCACCAGCGCCTGGTAGATCCGGTTCCGGGTCAGGGCATCGTAGATCACGCCGGCGGTCCGGCTGCCCTCGATCCAGTTTCTGACCCGCTCGGAGAACCGCATTCGATCGCTCCCTCCGGGCCTGTCGGAGCAAGACCCCGCCAGGCTCCGGACCGTGGTCTCTCGTTCTAACAATACCTCGGACGCCGGATCGAGTCGCGCGTTCACGGCGGCGATCCCGGGAGGCCGGCGGGCCGGATTGAGAACCGGCCCGGGCCGAGCCATACTGCCAGGGTCTGCCGCGAGACCCGACGGTCGTGCGGCCCGGGCGCCGCCAGGGACGGGCGCACGCTTCCACAGTCGATGGGACAACCGAACGAGCACTGGGACGAGCAAGCCACCGGAGACCTCCGGCTGGGCGGCCAGCCGTGGTTCGCCCACTACCACACCGCCAGCTTCCTCCGGGCGATCGCCTGCGGCCTCCGGCACCTGGGGAGGCCCCCCCGCTCCGTTCTGAAGACCGATCTGTGGAACGAAGGGGTCGAGATCGACCGGGACGTTCTTTCGGGGGCGTCGGGCCTCGACGCCGCCGTGATCGGAATGGACATCTCCCACGGGGTCTGTCGGGGAGCCCGGCGGCGCCTCGCCGGCCTGCCGGCGACCCAGGGCGACATCCGGAGCCTGCCGTTCGACTCCGGGAGATTCGATCTGGTGCTCGACCTGTCGACCTCCGATCATGTCGACGAGACCGACGTCGGGCCGGTGCTCCGGGAGTATGCCCGGGTGCTCCGGGGCGACGGCGTCCTGGTGCTGGTCTTCACCCACGACGGCGCGATCTTCTCGAGGTTGAAGCGGCTGCTGATCCGGCTCCGGGGCAGGAACCCCTGGAACCAGCAGTGGTTCGACGTCGACTGGATGGCCCGGCAGCTCGAGCCGCTCTTCACGACGCTGGAGACCCATGACACGGGGACTCTGACGGTGCTGCGCGCGTTGAGGCATCTGCCGCTGCCGCTCTCCCGGGCCAGGGGCTGGGGGGGCCGGATCCTCGACGCCGAGTACTCCGGGCCCGCGGGTGCCGTGTTGAGGGCCATCTCCACCTATCACG
>JACQZM010000056.1 GCA_016213885.1 Candidatus Rifleibacteriota bacterium
CCATCGAGGGCCAGTACGTAGAGGCTCAGGAGTCGCTTGACGTTGGAGAGATCATCGGGCAAGGCGGTTTTGGCATCGTCTACCGCGTAGAGCACAGGTACCTGAAGATGCCCTTTGCGATGAAGGTTTTCGCGCCGGCCTTCCAGGAGAAGGAAGGCGACGGCAGCTTGGGCCGCTTTTTCCGCGAAGCGAGGGTCCTGATGAGGCTCAATCATCCCAACATCGTGCGCTTCTACGATGCTGGAATGTACGGTGGGCGCCCGATGCTGCGGATGGAGTACATCGACGGAAGAAGCCTCGGGGATCCAGCTACCGGCTTGTACTCTCCGGATGAAGCTCTGAGAGTGATCAGCGGCATTGCCGCCGCTCTTGATCACGCCCACACGGCAGGAGTGGTTCATCGCGACTTGAAGCCCGGCAATGTTATGCTCGATACACAGGGGCTGGTGAAGGTCATCGACTTCGGGCTGGGGATCTTTGTTGAGCAGGATCTCGTGTCGCGCCTCACGAAAGCCGGACAGGGAATCGGCACCGCTCACTACACAGCACCGGAACTGCTGGACGATCCGCTGCTGGTTGACAAGCGCTCGGACATCTACTCCCTGGGAGCAACCTGGCTCTACCTGCTGACTGGCAGAGCCCCAGCCGGCATTTCCGTGGCACAGAGCGTCAGGTAGGCCTGCGGCGAGAGAACCGACTATGCCCGGGTGTTACTCAAGTGCCTGGACGACGTGGAGAGTCGTTTCCAGTCGGTGGCGGAGCTTCGCGCCAGGGTTAGTGAACTGATCGAATTGCGAGTGGATGACGCTGAGCGATGAGGTCGATCGGCCGGTTGCCCCCCTCCGGATTGCGCGGATGAACCCCTTGAGGAGAGCCTCAGAGACGAGTAGACAATGCTGACTCCCACCGGAGCCAAGCTGAGGTCTACCGTGGACAACGGACAACGACCTCGGCTCCAACCTGACCGTCGCCCGGATGATTGTCCCTCGTCGCTGTCAGCGCCCGCGCTGATGCAGTTGATAGGCCTATCAACTGCGGGCAAAGCGAAGAGGCTGCCGGGATTTCATTCCGTGGCCTCTTCGTGTTTTCCGAACCGGACTTCAGCTCCTACGTGCCCGCCACTCCCCCAGCGCCTCGTCGAAGGACCACCTGACCCACACGTTCTGATCGCAGGTCAGGCCGAGCGCCTTCTCCATGGCCACTCCCACTTCCTCGGGCACGTATTGTCCTCTCACCGCTCGGTCGCTCTCTACTCCCTTCTCAAGCCAATCAGCGATGTGGGCGAGCTCGTGCACGATGGAGTTCGCCATCGAGTCTATCCCTCCGCTTGAACCGAGAGCCCGCCCTCGCAGGAGGATCTCGACCTTCAGGTGGATCTCCTTGTAGTTGGTGTACGCCTCTCCCGGGACCCCGACCCTCTTCGTGACCTCCTCGTAGGGCAGCTCCTCCACGATGATCCTCTGGGTCGGGAGGATGCTTGCCGGATCGCTGCACTTGAACTGCTTCCGGAAGTAGGCCTTGAACTTGTCGGTCTTGAGCATCCCTACGGCCTTGGCCAGAGCGGCATCTGCGTCGGCCTTGATGGCCTGCATCTCCTTCGGAGTGAGCTTCTGGGTCAACGCCGAGTGAAGCTCGATGCTGGCGACTTTGGGGGGACTCGGAGTGCGTGCGGGGTACGTGGCCGCCGAGGGAGAGGGCGACGTCTTCGTTTCCAGTTGCAGTTGCCTGATACAGAATGCCGTCAACAGCAGAATGCCCCAAGCAAGCAGGTATAGGATCTCACGCGACATCGTCATCACTCCTTCCAGACGGTTCGGTCAGTGTTCTGTACTGCATCCTTATACCCGCGACGGAGCCTGAACCATCAGCAGAGACTCGCGGCCGGTGGCCTTCAACGCTTATGAGAGCAGTGGACGCGCTCGCGGACCTGTCGATGATCTGGCACGAGGGCCCCAGCAGATTCGATAGCCTTCTCAACTGCGCCGGTCGTTGTGTTGTAGCTTGATAGTTTTATCAACTTGCAATCGCAGCGAGCTGAGCGCTTTGGTCGTGGTACCTGATTTCCCTCAGGGGCACCATCACGCCGAGTACCCCCGTCTTGCCAATCGAGCCCTGTAGACCTTCACGCCCACTCCCGCGCTGATCAGCATTAGCCATCCCGAAACGTCGGCTCCAAGGTTCCAGATCACGTGAAGGAATACTGCCGTCGCAAGGGCCTTCAGGAAGCGCCCATCGGTCAGACCGCCGGTGATGGTGCGCCCCGACTCCCAGAACGCAGCGCAGACGATGCCGGTCCAGAGGCCGTGGCAAAAGGGCGATAGCAGCCCCCTGATCACCTGGACCCCGAGCAGCCCGGCGAGCCCCGCCTTTACAAGGTACTCGTAGCCGTACCCGGCCGTTTCGAAGACGGCGAAGCCGAAGCCGCTCATCGTTCCGATGATCAGGCCGTCCATGGGCTTGTCGTAGGCGGGGTGACGCCAGCGCCAGCACGTCGCCACGAGCTTCGCCGGCTCCTCGAACAATCCCGCAAAGACGGGTCCCAGGAGAAGGCCAGCTCCCGCCAGCGCCGCGCTGATCTGCAGGAAGTACGTCGAGATGATCCCGAGCGTTCCGCCGAGCAGGAACGTACCGCCGAGCGTCTTGTACGAGATGCCGCTCAGGTTGTGCTTTTCGATCAGGTAGGTCATCACCGCGGCAGGGATGACGGCGCTCATGGTGAGAAGGGTCACCGGCAGGATGTGGGGCGCTTTCTCGCCGTAGGAGAGTTCGAGGGCAAGAAAGGCAAGTAACGAGGTGGCGAGCGCAGATCCGGCCACACCGACACGAACCCACCCGGGCCATCTAGAGAACCATGATCGAGAGCCGATGGCGAGTCCCTCCAACGCCTGATTGACGACCTTGAAGCCGAGCTGACCGGTCCCGAACTCGTCCCCGGGCCCAAGGCGGGCGTGTCCAGTGCCCTGACCGCCTACCTGCAGATCGCAGGTGCGAGCCAAATTCTGGAGGATCACCTCGTTGCCGGCCACATCGAGCCTGAAGTGCTCCGGTTCGAGCGACGCGTGCGGAACGACGATCGTGGCGCCAGGGCCTCTCCCAACCCGATGTGTGCCTGGCCCGATAGCGTACTCCTGCCCCGCCAGAGAACCCCGGGTCACCCGGAGTCGCCAGCCCGGGGTGACGACGACGCTCCCCTGCAACAGCTCGTCCTCGATAACGCCCGTGAGCGGCCCGAAGTTGATGCGGACGCCGTGTTCGAGGCGCACGGTCTTCTGCGGTGGGACGGAGACTGGCCCCTTGCCCGGGAGCTCGACAGTCCAGTTGCTTGTTGAAAGGTTTGTGAGACCAAGGATCGACGGGTCTTTCGGATTTGAGCTCACCCTCGCCACCGTAGGATCGGCACTGGATGGCGACAGACCGGGGAGCTCTGCCTGTGTGAGCGACTGGCCCGGCGGCAGTCTGAGCAACGATCCGGTTGTAAGGGAAAGAACAATGTCGCCCCGACGAGAGACCATCCTAACCACCCCTGCTTGTGGCGTACCCACGGAGACGGATCAAGAAGCACACCGACCCGACAGTGGCCACATCACCGTGCCGCTGGAGCGGCCCCACCAGGCTTAACATCGGCCCACAGCATTCACTTGGGATAGAACGTGGCGAGGATTGATCGAAACGCGCCTTGATTCGCATCAATGCATGTCTGGTCTGCGCAGACGATGAACTGAAACCAGTACCCTTCGCAGATTGTGGAGTACCCAATCCAGGCCCGTTGTTTGTCGTCCGCCCGCGTGTATATGCTCTCCACCCAGACCAGACCGCCCGTTCTGTGCAGCCCGACATGGAGGGGTGTGTAGCCAGCATCGCTCAATGACTTCGACGTAGCCTGAACGGTGTCTTCATCCGGAGTTCCAGTAGCCGCGTCGGCGCGTCGCGCACTCATTTTGGCGACGGGACTGCTTGTCGGTCCATCGACAAACTCCAGCGTCCACGGACTCTGCGCGGGCACAGGTGTCCAGCTTGCCGGGGGGGAAAGAGCGAATGTGTGCGTCGAGTCCTCGACCCGGCTACCCAGTTCCAACGGCGACGAGACGGTTGACGCAGAACTCGACGAGACGGAGACGGTGGTGATCTCGCCCAACGAGACAGACGATGCTGATTGCCTTCTCCCCTGTGACTGATTAGGCTGCGGCTGAACTGATCCGGGCCCTACGGACGCCGGTTGGGACGTCGGATTGCTAGGCGGGCTTATGGCAGCAACAATGCCGCATCCGGCGATGATCACGCCGCACAGAGCCACTTGGAGGTAAAGAGGGAGGGGAATCCTGCTGACGGGAACGACTCGGGTGCCGGCAAACCAGTCGGCCACAGTCCGACGCTCGGGCCTTGCGAACAGAACGACCCACACATCCAGACACAGGCTGACGAACCTGACTACCTCGCGCACGAGACTCTGCCTGTAGGTGGCCGGACGACCCGTGGCGTTGTCGACGAGGCGAAGTCCTCGCGACCCTCGTAGGAAACCTCTCCCGCTTCGCCACGAGTTCCGAAGCGGAACCACCAAGGCGAAAATCACCCAGTAGACCAACCCCAAGGCTAGGTCTTGGTGGGGCTCAGGGATCTTCTGTTCCAAGCCGCCTGCGAAGCAGGCGATGGCCACAAGGCAGACTAGGAGCCAACAGAGACCGTTGGCCACGAATCCGTCGAAGAACCAGGCCCACTCTCGGTCGTTCCTGAACTGCCGCGGCTCGCAGTTGATGGTGATGACGCTTCCGCAGTGCGAGCACTGAGGATCACCGGATTGGCCCGAGGGAGGGTGGCCGGGATCAGGAGTACTTGTGAGCTTGCCACACGTCCAACAAGTGGCGTCTCGTACCGTGTTCGCCTGGAGCGACTGTGGCGCTGCCGTGGCCGAAGCTCGCTGGTCGGCTGTGTTGGTGCGTGACCCGGCATCCTCTGATGAGGTTGGCGCCTGAGCAGCAGTTGGGGGCGGCGTCGACACCACGGGCTGCGCTCGTGGGATCGATGACGGAGACGACGTCGGCTTGATCGCGAACTCGTGGCCGCAGCCGGGGCAACGGATTTCTGTCGGTACAAACACCTCGGGCACGGACATCTGGGTGCCGCACTCGGGACAGAACCGCATCTCAGGCTGGGGCCCCTGCTTGGGCTTCGCAATTCCTGCTTGCGGCGGCCCCTCCGTTGTCGGTGTCTGTATCCGGCCGCTGGTCGTCCGGATCACAACGCCGCAGCCCGGGCAGCACCACTGTCCGCTCCCCGGAGGAGGTTCCACGAGGTCAGCCCCGCACTTCGCGCAGTACTTCCGATGCGTGGCCTCCTTGTACATCGCCAAATTCGGCGGCGGCGCGGACAGGAACTGGTTGAGGCCCAAGGCCAAGGCCCAGCTCTCGACAGCCCACTTGGCCAAGTCCTCGGTAACGCCCAGATTCTCCTCCAGACGCTTGGTGAGCTGTGCTTGGAGCACCCGAGCTGGCAACGATCCGTTCCAGGACTTCAGGTCGGCCGGTATGCGCTCTTTGACGGCACCAGTGAGCACCGCGATCTCTCTCTTGCATGTACCGCAATAGTCCCGGAGAAGCCCCTCGACGCGTCGCGGCTCGGCTGCGAGCTCCCGCCCATGGCGTCCAACGAGATCGACCAGGCTTCTCCGAGCTTCGTCGCTCACGGTTCTTCTCGCCCCCTTCTCCCGGGAGACTGCGATCGTGATGGCACGGAGTCCTCAGGTCGTCGCGGAGCCACCAGTCGATCAGATCCGCCCGCAGTCAGGGAGTCCCCTGTCACTTCACTCCCAGAACCTGCAGGCCGGGGCGGATCTTCCGATTCGTTACCGACGTTCCGCCTCATCGCCGACAACCTGCACATGATCGCGAGGGTGATATCGTCGCCGCTACCGGACTCGGATGCGTCCTTGAGCCACGTCCCGAGGTCGAGTTTCACCTTCGAGATGCCCTCGGTTCTGAGGAGTTCGAGGATGTCGGGCCCGACCTTGAGGAAGTCGGCATCGTTGCGGAACGAGTTCGAGTAGCCGTCGGTAGAGAGCAGGATCAGGGCTGGCCGGTTCACCGTGCCGTGGGTCACTCTGGTGCGGAAGTCGAGTTCCGCCCGCGGACTGCAAAGTGAGAGCGTCTCGTTCGCGATGAGACGCTCGTCCCGTGGGAGGGGACGTCGGGTTCGTCCGGCGTCGTCTACTTCGAGGATGTCTCCGTCGCCGAGCTGGAGGTGAAGGATGTGGTCACCCCACAGGGCCGTGGCGAGGAGAGTGGCGCCGTAGGCCAGCCGTGGGTTCTGGTCGAGCCGTCGTCGCCCTGCTCCTCCGTCCCGTGCTTCCAGAAGTTCTAGGTCGTCCCGGGTGAAGGGATGCTGCTTCAGATCTGCATCCACCTCCATCTGCCAGGACCGCACGAGGTTCCGGGGAAGAACGTCGTCGACGGCCGTACTCACCGGAGGAGTCGGTATGGAGGCGAAGTCAACGCGAAACCGGTCGATGACGTCGAGAGCCACGCTGACGGCAAGGCGGGAGCCGGTTCGACTTCGAAACGAAGTGGCGCTTCCGTGACCGTCCGATACAGCGACGATCAGAGGCGGTCCCTCCCCGCTACTTTGCCGACAGTCGTATGCGTCTTGGTTCTCTTTCCCCGTCCGGACGTGCGCCGCGCCCCGCACGCTGCGGCCGATTACCATCCATTCTGCGTCAGCCACCTCGGTACCTCTGCCAGAGCCGCATAACGTGCCCGGGGAATCGCACTACCGATATCGACCGAATGGCAAGCTCCATCGCCAAGCCACTTCGACTACCACACACAGATCTTGCAGGGTTCAGGCTCGCCGTGAATCCTGCACACGTTTCCGCCCTGAACTGCACCGGATGGCGGAGCCGCCATTGCCGGTGGCGCAGGGATGGGCACGTTGTCAGCAAGTGGAGCCGCTCCCTTGACCTGGCTGGCCGGCCTCGACGCCGCGGTCAGCACCGCCGTACTGACCCACTTGATGCACCTGACGAGGTCCTCCGGTCGATTCGCCTGCAGGGGCTTCCTCTCCGTGTGACCGATGAACTTCTGCAGCACGTCGAGGTCAGCGTCCTGACCGATGGCGATGGAGACGCGGACCGCCTTCTTCCCCCACGGGAGGTCCATCAGGGCCCTGAGGCCTGCCGCGAAGTCGTCCGTGGGCTGGCCGTCTGAGAGCAGAACGAGCACGGGGGGCAGCGCCCTATCCGACATCGGTGGAATCTGCATCTGCTCGGCCACCAACGAGAGAGCCTTTCCCATCGCGGTCTCGCCTTCTGTCGCGAGATCCGTCCACTTGAATGCCGCCACCGGCGTCGGTTGCGACACGTGCCAGGTTGCGCCGCTGGAGAACTTGACCGCCCGAACCAGAACCTCGGCGTTCGGGTTCTCATCGGCGACCTTCGCCATATGGGGAAGAGCTTCTCGGATGGCGTTGTTGAGAGCCTGGATCTTCCCGTCCACGCTCATGCTGCCGGAGCAGTCGCAGATCCAGATGAAATGGAGCGGACGAGTTGCCAGCTCGCCGCCCGGTCTCTTTGCCATTGGTTCCTCCAGTCCGCACACACGATCGCCGCGCAACGCCTGATGGCGAAAGCGCGTCGGTTCAGTATCGTATCTCCGCCTGGTTCTTCCCGAAGTTCACCTTCGTCCCACTGGCCAGAGTCACGCTGCGGCCTGGTGGCACGTCCTTGACCGTGCCGTCAGGCCCCGTCGAGACCCACTTCTCCTGGGTCAGATTCTTCAATCCCCACACCTTCGGATCCGATGGGTGCCGGGTTATCTCCGCCGCCGGAACCGAGAAGTCGTACAGCTTCGAGTCGTCGATGTGGTGTGGGTAGAGCTTGGTGTCGTAGTTCAGCATCACGATCGACGAGCCGATCTTCATGCGGAACGGCAGCCGGAGCTGAGCCTTGCACGACCAGCACGGGGGTGCCTGTCCGCCCGACGCCTTCATGGCGTCGACGTCGTAGAAGTTCTCAGCCTTGCAGCCACCGCAAAGCAGGATGGAGTCCCTGAGCCGGATCATCGCCTGCCGCCACTCGCTCTCGCGTACCCTGCCGTTCTGGGGATCCCGGACGCCATCCGTGAACGCCTTGGTGAAGAGGTTCCGCAGGAACAGCGGGTATGTCGGCCAGGACTGCAGCACACTATCGTGGTATCCCGGGACGGGGCGGTTCGAGGCGTCCTGCGGGTCGAAGACGAAGACCGGCTTGTCGCCGTAGAGCCAGTTCATCGCCTTGAGGTCCAAGCACTTGATGTTGGCCTCCATCTGCCCTTCGAGTGGGTGTCCGGTGTGGAAGAAGTAGAAGAGGAGTACCGCCAGGGACCAGAGGTCGGTCTGGGTACTCGGGTAGGCATCCCCACGGACAATCTCCGGTGCCATGAACCTGGGCGTACCAAGGACGGACACGTTGGTATCTCCGTTGACCGTCACGTTGTCGCAATCGCAGATCCGCACGTCGCCGCTGTCCGGGTCCAGGAAGGCGTTCCCGAAGGAGATGTCCCGATAGCAGAGCCCGTGGGAGTGGAGGTTCAGGTAGCTTTCGGCCAGATCAAATCCAGCCGTGGCGAGAGCGCGGATCGACGGATCTACGCGGCTCTTCATCAGATCCACTATGCTGTGGAACCGAGATTCTCGAAGCGGCATCACATAGCCGAAGCCGGGCGGGTCCCCGCAAGTCGCGAGGTCCATGGGCCAGAGGAACCGCTTGTCTGGTGCTCCCCTCTTGATCAGGCTCATCAGGACTTCTGCCTGCTGGCGGTCCTTGTCCGGAGCCTGCGAGTAGTACCACTTCAGAGCGACCGGCCTGCTTTCGAGGCGAGCCTCGTATACCTCACCCTGGCCACCGGCACCGAGCAAGCGCTCGACAACGCAGGAGATGCCACTGGCCACCAAGTGGACTTCTTGACCGTCCTGCAGAAGCTGATCCATCACCCCACCCGTCAATCCAACCGTGTCTGCCCGAGGCGCTGCCGGTTGAGTCACAAAAGGCCGCGCAGTCTCGTGTCCAGGCCTCCGCCAGAGCCCAGCTCGCCGCCTCGCTTGGTGCCCATCCCCGGATCGGGCTTCAGGCACCCGTGAAATCAGTTCGAGCTGGGCTTGTCCCCTCGATCGTACCCAGTACGCTGGGGCTTCTGCAACAAGAGACTGTCTGCTTTCGGGTATGACGGTTGGCACCCCCTGCCATAGCCTGGCAGGAGGTGCACCGGATGAGGAAGAAACACGGTCTCGGCAAGAAGGTGGGCGGGCGTCTCCGCGAGCTCAGGAAGGGCGCGAGCCTGACCCAGCGGGGGCTGGCCCTGAAGGCCGGGCTCAACCTGAAGTACGTCGGCGAGATCGAGCTGGGGAATCGCGACGTCCGTCTGGCCACCCTGGAGCGGCTGGCCAGGGCCCTCGGCGTCGAGCCTCAGGCTCGTGAACGAGTTCCTGCTGCTGGCCGAGACCGCCAAGTAGGTCTCCCCCCGAGCGATCGCCCCCACCCGTTGACCGGCCCGCCGACCCGCGCTACCCTCGCCCCGTGTCTCCTCGCCGTCGCCGATCCGACCCGTCAGATCTCCAGGATCCCCTGCCCACCGTCGGTCGGTCGGGCGATTTCGACACCACCATGAGACCGCCGCCCTCCTCGCCCCCGACCCGGCTCGACGCCCTCGCCGATGACTACCCGCTCCTGCGCCTGAACGTGCTCTACGCATCCGGGGATTTCGAGCAGGCCGACCGGATAGTGGACGAGATCGTCCAGATCTTCCCGGGCACGGAGACTGCCGCTGAGGCTCTCTTTCTGCGCTCGCGACACCGTCGGGCCCGGGAAGACCACGAGGGCGCTCTCTGGGACCTTCTGGATGCCGCCGACCAGGGCACGGGAGAGTGGTCGCTTCGGGCGGCGTTCAGGGCCGGGGTCCACTGCCAGATGATGGAGTGGAAAGACCGGGCGCAGGTGGTCTACGAGCGTCTCGTGGCCAAGTGGCCTCTGACCCTCACCGCAGCCCGTGCGGCAGGCGGGCTCGCCTACATCCATCGTGAC
>JACQZM010000057.1 GCA_016213885.1 Candidatus Rifleibacteriota bacterium
GAGGCCCCAGCCTGGGAACTCCCGGAATGTCCGCCACCATCGAGTAGATCCTGTACTCGTGACGAGAGACGAGCATGGCGAGCGGCCTCAGAAATATGCCGAAGATGAACCGGAAATCGCTCAGCTTCAGCACGTACCGCTTGCCCGAGTCCGCCTTGTACAGGACGTTCACCGAGAAGAAGTCCTCCTTGAGGATCTTCTCGTAGCGGTACAGCTCGCCGTCGATGGTCGTCTGGTCGGGATAGGTTCGAAATCCGAACACCCTGGTTACCCCTCCGTGACAGCCGCGGGTCGCACCCCGTCTCGGCCGGTCGCCCCCGGCCGAGCGCCAAGGACCCGCAGTCCCTGGTGACCGCGGGGACCGACCTCGGAAGGTCGCTCCGCATGCGGCCGCTCGCCTGAGGGACGAAACAATACCATGGCGGTGCTATCATGACAATCCATGGTGTTCCTCAAGACCCGGCGCCTCGCCGGGTCCGAGTCGCGCCCCCGAGCGCGACCTCAATCCGGATCCCCTCCTCTTGGTTCTCTCTCCCGAGCGCGACTTCAGATGATGCGCCAGCGAGCCGGGCCCGTCGGGCCCGTCGGGCCCGTCGACCACCGTCACCAAGAAGAACCGCCCCGGGATCTTCTCCCGGAGCGGCTCTCGAATGGTGGGCGCTACAGGACTTGAACCTGTGACCTCTTCCGTGTCAAGGAAGCGATCTCCCTCTGATCTAAGCGCCCCTGGCACTACAGGGTGACCACCTTGCCGACCTTGCAGAGCCAGTTGACGATGTCCATCATCGTCCCGACCTCGCCGACGCGCACCTCCTTCTCGAGCTTGTAGTGGGCCAGTGAGGTCTTGCTCAGCAGGATGCGGACCCCCAGCGCCTCCAGCTTCTTCAGCGAATCCAGCGCCTGGCCGGACCCGGCTGCCAGCTTCACCGCGGAGTGAAGCAAGAACACGAACCTCGGCTTCTCGCGACGCTCGGCCAGCGTCAGCAGGAAGTCGCTCAGAAGCATGCCGCCCAGCTTCTCGTCCCCGCTCCCCCAGCTCTCGGACGTGAGCACCACGGCGATGTCCAGATGGTTCTGCGTCCGCCGCCACGGGGCGTGGGGATCGAATTCGTGCTTGAACATCCGCACGAGGAACTGACTGTCCTCGAACTCCTGCTCGCCGGTCGTCCCGGTGGGGCATGCGTAGCGCCCCGCCTTCTTGCGCGATACCGCGGGTCGCACGGCCGTCCGAGGTGGCTTGGAGTAACTCATGCCGAAAGAGATACCTGATGACTCGGACCCTGTCCGTGGAGGGCACTTCGCGGAGTCTCGCACCGATGAGCCGGCTGGCGGCTCGAGGTCATCTCATTATACGCCCGAAAGCCCGAGGAAATCAACAGCATTATGGGCACCGGCGCCATGCTAGACTGGCCCGGGATCCACCATCATGTATACCTCCGAGCGCCAGCAGCTCGATGCCGCCTTCTCCGCGCTGGTCAAGCGACGTCGCGGCGACATGGTCAGGCGCGCCGGCGCCCTGTCGGACTGCTTCGAGGTGGCTTTCGAGCACCGGGGGTTCGAGGTCCTCGTGGGGTTCGAGGGCGACCTCGGGGTCCACACCCTCTTCGTCTTCGTCCGGCACTGGAAGCTCCGTGACCGGGACTCCGTCGACGACCCGGACCAACCCGCTGGCCGGAACATCCCCGGGTTCTCGATCCGCATCCACCAGCCGGACTTCCTCGATCGCCTCAAGAAGGTGCTGAGGCCCAAGACCGTGTGGGTCGAGGCGAACCGACCCGGGTGGTTCCACCTCCGGGAGACCCTCCCCCTGAATCTCGGCGTGGATCTCCCCGCGGGCATGGTGGAGCCGCTGGAGGCGCTGGCGGGCCAGCCCCAGCTCCAGCTCCTCTCGATCATCATGACCCCTCACGTGTTCCGGACCTCTCGACGGCCGCTGCTGTGGGACGAGGACACCCTCGACGACTTCGTCGGCGGTTCTCTCAGGCTGTTCCTCGCGGCGCTGGAGCTGCCGCCGCCCCAGCCCGAGTGCGTCGCCGGGCTGGAGTTCCTCGGCGGGTTCCTGGAGGACCGCGGCACTCCCCGATGCGGCGTGTGCGGGGAGGAGATGTCCGATCGGCTCGTGTGCTGCGCCAAGTGTCGCACCCCCCACCATCGGGAGTGCTGGGAGTACGGCGGCGGCTGCTCGGTCTACGCCTGCGGCGCGACCCGCTTCGTCGAGCGCTGATCCGCCGCGGGCACAAGGCGGCGCTGGCCCGACCGGCCCGTCATCGACCCCGCACGGCGGGCCGGGAGTGCGATGCGGCGAAGCTCGACAGCACCGGCCGTGAGGCCCGAACCACGTCGGTCTCGAGCAACGACCGCCACCGCCGGTCGAACTGTTCCGGTGTCAGCCCGTAGCGTCCGGCCAGCGCCGCCTCCACGGATCCCCCGGCCCGGAGCGCGTCCCGGGCGAACCCGACGAACTGCTCCAGCCCCCGGGCGGGCTCGGGCCGCAGCGACAGCAGCGACTTGGCCATGAAATAGGCCTGCACGTAGGCCTGCTGGTTGGCCTTCGGATCCTTGGCGCCGTTGGTGACCCGCATGGCCGACTCCATCCGGGCCGGCGGCATGCACCCGTCCTCGAACAGCGCCTTGATCTCCTCGCTCCCTGGCGTGAAGCTCAGCACCCCACCCGCGGCCCACTCGGCCACCCCTTCGAGGACCCAGAGGGGCAGCGCGCCGCTCCCCCTCCTGTACTCGGCCAGCCCGACCTTCCGGGCGAACGCCATGTGGGCGAGCTCGTGCTCGATCATGTGCGAGGCGTGGAGCCTGAACTGCTCGGCCGACACCGCGCCACCGGTCCGGGGGTCACGGGCGTAGAACCACTGGGCCGCGATGGTGATCGAGTCGGTCTCGGCGCTGTAGAACGCCGGGTGGTCGAGGCCGGTGTCCAGGGTGACGCGGATCCTCACCTCGGCGAAGCTCTCCTCGAACAGCTCGGCCAGCCGCTGCCGGGCCCGCTCGAAGTCGCCGCAGATGACTCAGCGTGGAGACGTGGGCCGACTCGGGGTACTCGGCCTCCGCGGCGCTGATCACCCGGAGCGCCCGGGCAGCCTGATCCATGGTCACCAGCACCGGGACGATGGTCAACACGGCCGACAGGTTCTGCGGGTTGCGCCTCAAGGCGGACTCCAGGCACTCGGCCGCGTCGTCCTTCTGCCCCATCCTGAGCCGCACCAGCCCCTCGGTCAGCAGGCTCCCCGAATCGCTGCCGAACGTCCGGGAGTAGTGTTCCAGCACCTCCAGCGAGCGCGCCTCGTCGCCTCTCGAGAACAGGATGAACGCATCGTTCAGAACCATCTCGCGGTCGGCGAAAGGGCGCTGCGCGGTGGCGCGTCGGTAGAGTCCGTCCGCCACGGTGCGCCGGTCGAGGGAGTAGTGGAGCGCTGCCAGCGACAGCAGCGCCGGCCCGTTGTCGGGGTCCAGCGCCAGCGCCGTCGCGAAGTGCTCCAGCGCCGACTGCAGCGTGGCCGGGCTCCGATCCCGGCTCCATCTCTGCCGCGCCGCCTCTCCGAGCCTCACGTGGACCCGCGGATCTCCCGGATGGGTCCTGGCCAGATCGGCGAGGATCCGGGACGCCGCGTCGGTCTCCATCCGCGCCAGGTGGATCCGGTACTTGAGGGTCAGCGCCTCGAGATCGCCCGGGCTCCTCTCCAGGACCCTGCCGACCGCCCCGAGCGCCTTGTCGAAACGATCCTCGTGGAAGGCGCGAAGCGCCTCCCGGAATCCCCGGTCGCGCGCCGGCTCGCTGGCGACCCACGCCGCTCCGGTGGACGTCGTCGTCGAGGCCGTGGCCGACACCCCGCTCGGCCGGTCCGTCGACGGCGACTCCGTGCGAGCCAGGAGCGCCCGGGCCTTCGGCGCGGCAGGATCGGCCTTCAACGCCTCCAGGGCCCAGGCCCTCGCCTCCGGCAGCCGGCCCAGGTCGTGGGCCAGCTCCCCGAGCAGCACGTCGAGCCGCGCGTGGCGAACGCCGAGGTACCGTCGCAGGTAGCGGCCGATGACGTAGGCGTCCTCGCGGTTTCCGGTGGAAAGGGCCGCCTTGAGCCGTTGCTTGATCTCGGACCGGTCCGTGGGCCGACCCTTCAGGTACGCCATGAGGTCGTGGCTCGGAGATGGGAGAACCGGTGCGATCGAGCCGTGGGCGATCGCCAGCAGGGAGAACAGCAAAACGGCCCGGCGTCTCACCATGTGCCTCGGGAGCCAAGCGACGCCGCGGGCGATGGCGCGCCGCGGCCCGCGTCTCTTCCCGACATGGTTCTATTAAGACATCCCGACAGATACTGGTCCCGGGATTCAAGAGAGGCTATCCTCCTAGTTGGGGGGCCGTTGAGCACGAGACTCCACACATGTTATAAGAGCCAGACCCCGAGCCCCTGACCGAGAGCCCCCCCATGAGAGATTCCCCTGGAGTCCGGATGAAGTTCTGCGAATCTCTGGACCGGTTCGTGGCGATCCGCACGTTCACGGCCCAGCAGCGCGCCGAGCTCTTCCAGAACGTCAAGATCAACGACAGGAAGTCGTACAAGCGCCTGATCATCAACGCCGCTGTGGTGAACTACCTCGACGAGATCGCTCCCACGGTCTTCGGGAACGACGAGTACCCGCTGCTCGGAGAGATCATCGAGCAGGAGCTCTACACCCTGTGCATCAAGGTGAACCCGGGCCTGGACATCAAGGAGGTCACGATCCCGGTGCCCGACGACGAGGCGGACAGCGCCATCCCGCTGCTGGACACGTCGCCGGTGGTGGACCAGTCCCCGGAATCGTCGAGGATCAGAAACCTCGAAGACGAGGTCAAGAAGCGGATCGTGGGCCAGGACGAAGCGGTCCAGGTGGTCTGCAAGGCGATCCGGAAGGCCAAGGTCGGGCTGAACAACCCCCGCCGACCGATCGGGAGCTTCATCTTCCTGGGCCAGACCGGCGTGGGCAAGACCGAGCTGGCCAAGGCGGTCAATCAGTGCCTCCACGGGACGGAGGAGCTGATCCGCGTCGACTGCTCCGAGTACGCGATGAGCCACGAGTACTCCAAGCTGATCGGCGCCCCTCCCGGGTACATCGGGCACAACGACGGTGGCTTCCTCACCGAGTCCGTGAAGGGTCGGCCCCGGTCGGTCGTGGTGTTCGACGAGATCGAGAAGGCGCATCGGAAGGTCCACAACGTACTGTTGCAGATCCTCGATGAGGGGATCCTCACGGACTCCAAGGGCCAGACGGTGTCGTTTCGCGAGGCGATCATCATCATGACCTCGAACATCGGGGTGGAATCGCTGGAGAGGCTCCAGACCTCCATCGGGTTCGCCTCCCAGCGGCCGAAGATCGACCACGACCTGAGGTCGCAAGAGACGAAGAAGGCGATGGAGAAGATCTTCCCGCCGGAGTTCCTGAACCGGATCGACGAGATCGTGGTGTTCCGGACTCTCGCGAAGAACGACAACATGCTGATCCTGGACATCCTGCTCGCCGAGGTCCACGATCGGCTCGCCAACCTGGGACTGGGCATCTCCTTCACGCCGGAGGCCAAGACGTTCCTGGTGGACCGCGGAACCGATCTGAAGTACGGGGCCCGCCCGCTCCGTCGAGCGATCCACCGATATGTGGAGAACCCTCTCGCAGAGCTCATCCTGAACAGCTCGATCCGGAAGAACGACCAGATCACGGTCCACGTCGCCGACGAAGGAGATCTGCTGCGCTTCGATACCAAGCCCCGGAGAGGCGGGGATCGCCCCCAGGACTAACGGACCGCTCCCCTCAACGAAAGGACCGTCCATTGGACACATCCTCCACTCACGTCAAGCTGTTTTCCGAGTCGCTGGACCGGTTCGTGAACGTCAGGCTGTTCGGCTCCGAAGAGTCCCTGGAGCTGCTGCGACGGGTCCCGGCCGGCTCCAAGCGGGAGTACTCGGACTTTCTGGTCCGCATGACCGTCGAGAGCTTCGAGGACGAGATCGCCCCGCTCCTGAAGCCGCCGGCGTGCAACGAGATCCACGCGGCGGCCATCGTTCGCGAGCTGTACACCCTGTCGATCCGGGCGAACCCGGCGCTGGACGTGCGGATCATCGAGATACCCGGGACCGGCGACCAGGTGCGTCGCTTCGCCGAGAGCCTCGACCACTGGGTCGTGATCCGCCGGCTCGGGCCACCGGAGCAGACTGCGCTCGCGGCGCAGCTCAGGGGCAAGCCGCCGGTGGCGGCCCTGGAGCTGGTGAGATCCGCCCTGTTTCCGGGGCTCTACGTCGGGCGCTCCTCGACCAGCGACGCGCCCGGTTACGACCAGGAGCTCGAGGCCAGCGAGCTCCTGTCGATGGCAGGTCAGGTCAACCCTGCGCTGGGACTGTCGGCGCCCCGCCCCGAGCCGTCGTTCGACCCGGCGCGGGCCGGTCTCCCCTCGGATCATCCGGATCCGGACGGCTCGCCGATCGCCAGGCTGCTCGCCGTGATGGACCGGCTGAGGGATCCCCAGCACGGCTGTCCGTGGGACCGGGAGCAGACCCACGCGTCGCTGAAGCCGTACCTTCTGGAAGAGGCCCACGAGGTCCTGGAGGCGATCGACCTCGGGGCGCCGGACAAGCTGGCCGAGGAGCTGGGAGACCTTCTGCTGCAGGTGGTCTTCCACTGCAGGCTGGGCAAGGAGAGCGGCCAGTTCGACTTCCACAAGGTGGCCGACGGCATGGTCAAGAAGCTCGTCCACAGGCATCCCCACGTCTTCGCGGACGCCGTGGCCGCCACGCCGGCCGACGTGATCCGCACCTGGGAAGCCGTCAAGAAGAAACGAGTTCGGCGACCTGCTGTTCGCCCTGGTGAACCTGGGACGGCTGCTCGAGCTCAACGGCGAGTTCTGCCTGGACAGGGCCAACAGGAAGTTCGTGAGCCGGTTCAAGGCGCTGGAGCGCGCCGCCGCCGCCGGGAACCGGCCGCTGGAGAAGATGACCCTCGACGAGATGAACCGGCTCTGGGACGAGATCAAGGGGCCGGCCCGCGAGGGAGTGGCGACCGGCCCCGCCGCCTCCGAAGGCGTGCAGACCGCGGCCCGACGTCAGGGGAAGAGGCAGCCGGAGCAGAAGTAGACGACGAGCGTCACGAGGCCCCAGAACAGCGCCCCGAACCAGACCACGGCACCCATGAGAGCCACCACCGCCCGGGCGGCATCGGTCAGACGGGTGTGGTCGAGCAGCTCGTAGACTCCCCAGGCGAACACCGCCGCGGCCGGGACGACGATCCACGGGTTCCTGGTGTAGCGCATGAGCAAGAGGTAGAGCACGCAGGCGCCGGACAGGGTGGGGCTCCAGAGCTTCCGCATCTCCAGCGCCTGGGCTGCGATCGCCAGGCTCATCAGCACTCCCAGGCACAGGAGGACGTTCATCAGCCAATCCAGGAACGGCGGTTCACCCATGTCGGGCACCTCCAAACGCCTCGGGCACGGCGAGCCTCAGGGCCTGCTGCATCTCCACGGCGCTCTGATGGCGCTCCACGGGGTCGCTTCGCGTGGACTTCTGGATCACCAGGCTCAGCGCCTCCGGGATCGCCGGGTTGATCAGCCGGGGACTGGTCAGGCCCTCCTTGAAGCACTTCTCCTCGATCATGGCCTCGATGTTACGACGGTTGAACGGCAGCCGTCCCGCGGCCATCTGGAAGAGAATGAGCCCGGCCTGGTAGAGGTCCGACCGATGGTCCACCGTGGCCGTCACGTCGATCTGCTCGGGAGCCGCGTACTCGATGGTCCCCAGAAACGTGGGCCGCATCGTGATGGCGGTCTGTCGCATCGCCTTCACGAGCCCGAAATCGGCGAGCATCACGTGGTCCTCGTCGGAGACGAAGACGTTGACCGGCTTCAGGTCGCGGTGGATGATGCCCTTTGCGTGGATGTAGTCGAGCGCCGCCATCAGCCCGACTCCGATGCGAGCGACCCGGTCCGGCGGCACCTGGGCCTGCCGGGCTTCGTGGGCCGCCAGCACCTGGTCGAGGGTGGGGCAGGTCACGAACGGCATGGTGTAGAAGTACACGCCGTCGATCTCGTCGAACTCCCGTATCGGCACGAGGTTCGGGTGGTCGAGCTCCGCCATGACGCGGTACTCGCGCCGGAACCTGCGCAGGTACTCGGGGTTCTTCACCATGTGGATCGGCAGCATCTTCAGCGCCACCACCTCCCCGGAGTCGATGACCTGAGCCTCGAACACCGAGGCCATCCCTCCGGAGCCGAGATCGCGGGTGACCCGGTAGCGCCCCAGCACCTTCCCGATGATCTCGTCGCTCATGGTGGGCCGGGTCTCCTCTTCATCCGCTCGCTTCCTAGCGGATCCGGGCCTTCTGGCAGATCGACTTGGCCACGGAGTTCCCCTCGTCCCTGAGCTGCTTCAGGAGGGTGGTCGACCGCTTCCGGATGTCCTCGGACGTGTCCTGGATCCGCCGCTCCAGCAGGCGCACCGCCGAATAGGTCTTGAGCCGGGAGATGAGCCAGATGGCGCTGCGCCGGAACTCCTCCTTCCGGTGCATGCTCATGGCCTCGAGGTGCGGGTAGATGTCGATGTGCGGGTAGTCCTTGAGCGCCCAGAGCGCGTTGGCCACCACCCGCTGGTTGCCGTCTTTCATGGACCTGATGATCGCCTGGTAGGCCCGGTCGTGCTTCAGGTGCCCCAGACCCTCGATGGCGTTGGCCCGCACCCGGGAGTCGGTCTCCTCCATGAGCCCGATGAGCGTCTCGGTGGCGTCCACGCACCCGAGCCTCCCCAGCGCCACCGCCATGGCCGGAGCTGCCGGCTCCGCGGAGGGCGGCGGCGGGGCCGCCGCGGCGGCTGGCGCGGGGGGCGCCGCAACGGGGGGCGCCGCAACGGGCGCCGCTGCGACCGGCTCCGCCGACAGCTCGGCCTCGCCCAGCCGGAGGAAGTCCTCGAGGCTCTCCTCGTCCTTCACGTCGGGAAACCGCTCCAGCACGTCCCTGGCGCCGGGGATCGCCTTGGCCGCCAGCCCCTGGAGCCCCCGCTTGGCCTTGATCCGGATCCCCTCGTAGGGATCGTCCATGGCCCTTGCCAGCAACGGCACCACCTCGGGGATCTTGATGACCGACAGGGCGTAGGTGGCGGAGTCGCGCATCCACACCTTGGGGTCCCGGAGCATGGCGTCCAGGGTGCGGATCAGGTTGACCTTGCCGAGCTTGTTCAGGGCCAGGGCGGCGTTGGCCCGGACCCGGTTGTCCTTGTCCTGGAGGAACCCGATGATGTAGGGGTGGGCTTCCTCGCTGCCCATGCGCTCCAGCGCCTCGATGGCGTTGGCCCTGACCCTGGCGTTCGGATCTTTGAGGAACCGATGGATGATGAAGTCGACGTGGGTCCTGTCGCCCAGGATGCCGATCGCCAGCGGGAGCACCGAGCGCACCATCGGGTCCGCCTCCTCGATGGAGACCTCCAGGATGAGCGACAGGAACCGGGGGTTCTTGCCCTGGACGATCTGCTGCAGACACCGGATGCGGGCTTCCACGTCGCCGGTTCGCAACACGTTGGCCGCCGACTCCAGGGTCAGGTCGCCGGCCGCCGGCGGCGCCGAGGCGTGCGCCGCCGGCGGCGGCTGGCCCGCCTTGAGGAAGTTCAGCGCCTTGGAGGCGAAGTACCGTATCTCCACGTCGTCGTCCTGGAGAGCGACCTCCTTCAGCGCGAACAGGGCCTGGTGCGCCTGGCTGCGGAGAATCTCGAGGATCGCTCGCTTCTTGACGGCGGCTTGGGGGCTCCTCAGGTCCGAGAGGAGCTTGTCCAGGGCGGGGGGGTGGGAATCGGGCATGGCTGGGCGTTTTGATCCGGGCCACTGTAGCACAGACGGCCCCGGCTCGGCCATGTTGTCGTGCCGGCTCCGGAGGCGGTGACAATTTGGCAGACCGCGGCCCGGGCCGTCAAGTCGGCTGGGGCCCGGGAACCGCCTCTGGAAAGGCCCGGTCCTGGGCGTGTGCGCCTCGACCCTCTGGCACAGATCTTGAGACTGGCCCGGAGACGCGGATCTTCCGCACCGGGTCACACCATGAGATTCACTCATCCACACGTGCTCTGGTTCCTCTTCCTGGTGCCGGCGCTGTTCGCCCTGCACCTGCTGGCCCAGGCGCGCCGGCATCGACTGCTCGTGCAGCTCACCGGGCCGGTCCTGGGCCCCAGACTGGTCCGGGGATTCAGCCCGGCACGGAGACACCTCAAGACGGTCCTGGCGCTGATGGCGCTGACCTGCCTGATCGTGGCATGCTCCCGGCCCCGGTTCGGATCGAGACTCGAGGAGGTCCACCGGCGCGGGCTCGACCTGGTCGTGGCGCTCGACGTGTCGAAGTCCATGCTCGCCGAGGACATCCAGCCCACCAGGTTGACCAAGGCCAAGGCCGAGATCGAGGCGTTGATCGAACGGCTCGGGGGCGACCAGATCGGGCTGGTCGCCTTCGCAGGCACGGCTTTTCTCCAGTGTCCGCTCACCACGGACTACGCCGCGGCGACCACCCTCCTGGACGCCCTGGGTCCGGAGATGTTGCCGGTCCCCGGAACCGCCATCGGCGAGGCGATCAAGGTGGCGACCGAGGCGTTCGCCACCAAGGAGCTCAAGTACAGGGTCGTCATTCTCGTCACCGATGGGGAAGACACGGTGGGCGACCCGCTCAAGTCGGCCCGGGAGGCCGCTCAGAAGGGGGTCAAGATCTACACCATCGGCCTCGGCCGGACCGACGGGGCGCCGATCCCGGTCAGGGATGCCACCGGGGCCGTGGTGGACCACAAGAAAGACGCCAGGGGACAGGCCGTCCACAGCAGGCTGAACGCCCGCCTGCTGGAAGGGATCGCCGCCGCCACGGGCGGCCGGTTCTACCAGGCCACCCGCGAAGAAGGCGAGCTGGAGAGCATCCTCAAGGAGATCCAGACGCTGGAGAGAAGGGAGCTCAAGGCCAAGAGCATCCTCCACATGGAAGACCGGTTCCAGCCGCTCGTTCTCCTCGCGCTGATCCTCCTGGTGGCGGAGCTGCTCATCCCGGAGAGGAGCCGCGAGTCCGCCGAGTGGGGTGGTCGCTTTGCGTAGCATCGGCATGAC
>JACQZM010000406.1 GCA_016213885.1 Candidatus Rifleibacteriota bacterium
GGTTCTGGATTGGTACGCCGACATCGGGAGGCTGCTGGTGGCCGGCCCGGAGCTCCCGGCGGACCGGGCGATCGCCCGGGGCTGCGAGCGGGTGGAGGCGCTGGTCGCGGCGCTCGAGATCCCCCGTCTGAGCAGCTGGGGCGTCCGGGACGACGACGTGGAGCGCATCGTTGGCCTGGCCCGATCATCCAGCAGCATGCGTGGCAACCCGGTGGCACTGTCGGATCAGCAGCTGATCGCGACGCTGCGCAGCGCGGTGTAGGGCGTCGGGGCTACTTTTCCTCCCCGTCCGCGGGCTTGGCCGGTCGCGGCGCGGAGGCGGCCAGCACGGATCGGGCCTGTCGCGCCCTCTCCAGGACGGTCTCACCGGAGATCTTGATCTTCGGGTTGATCGCCATCAGCCTCAGCAGCACCGTGAGCTCCAGCACCTGGACCCGCGGCCCGCCCTCATCGGGCAGCGGGCGCCCCACGATCTTCGGAGCGGCGCCCTTCCCGTCGAGGGAGATGGCGTGCCGGAACGCGGCGCGGGCCCACTGGAGGGCCGCGCGCTCCCCGGGTCGGCGCACCTTGGCCATGGCCATGAGCGTCCGCCCTCGCCAGTAGAAGAGCTGTCGCGCCGCGGGCTGGGCCTGGCAGGCACCGAGGTCCGGGTCGTAGACGGCGTCCATGGGATGGAGCGACGGAAACGCCGATTCCAGGCCGGCATCGATCGAGTCCAGAGTTTCCGCGAGCCTCCCCTCACCGAGGAGAACCAGGGCGCGCCCCAGGTGGTGGCAGGCGATCTCCCGGGCCAGGCCGCTCTTGGCAGCCACCTCGAAACCCTCCTCGAAGGCGAGCCTGGCGGTTGCCAGGTCGTCGCTGGCCAGACCCGCCATCCCGATGGCGCGGAACGCCTCGGCGCGCTCGGCGTCGGAGACCGGCAGGACCCTCCGCGCCACGGCGCTGGCCTCTTTGAGGGCCGACCCCGGCTGTCCAAGCCTGAGCCAGACCCAGGCCAGCCTGAGCCGGGTCGAAGCGTGCTCCGCCACGGCGCCGGGCTCCGCGGCGAGCGCTTCCTCGAGGCGCTGTCTCGCCAGCTCCAGCTCGCCCTTCCTCTCCATCAGATCCGCCAGCACGAGCAGCTCGGCCCGGCCCGACGCCTGTCCGAGCTTCCTCGTCAGGTCCAGGGCCTTCCGGGCCAGGGCGACGGCGCGGTCGGTCTCGCCGGTCTTCCCCAGCAGACGGGCCTGGGCCGTCATGGTCCGGGCGAGGTCGCCGGGGCGGGCCTGCTTCTCCAGCAGCTCCTGCGCCTTCTGGTAGGCCGCCAGCGCTCGACGGGAGTCGCCCCCTCGCTCCAGCGCCGTGGCCACGCCGACCTGGGCGGTGGCCCTCCCGTTCTCATCCTTCAGGCGCTCGAACAGGTCCCTGGCCCGGGCATAGCTCTCCAGCGCCTTCGTCGACTCCCCCTGCCGCACCCAGAGGCCCCCGATCGAGTTCAGCGTCTGGGCCAGGTTCGCGTCCAGGCCGAGCCTCTCGAAGAGCGACTTGGCCCGCTGGAGGTTCAACAGCGCCTTTCCGGTCTCCTCGCGCTGACCCTGGACCGCACCGATGATGAAGAGCGCCTGGGCCAGGTCGGTCTGATCCGACTGTTTCTCCAGGGCTTCCTTGGCCTTGAGGGCCAGATCGAGCGCTTGATCGAACCTCCTGGCGAGCCTCAACGCCTCGGCCTGGGCCAGCATGGTCTGGGCGGCGGGAAGCGCCTGCTCCGGCGCGCGACGCAGCTCCAGCGCCCGGTTGAACGACGCCTGCGCCTGATCGCCCTGGCCCATGGCGGAGTAGGCCACTCCCATGTTGTGAAGAAGCGTGGCGACTCCCGGCTTCAGCGGCATCCGGTCCCTGATGGCGAACGCCTCTCGATAGCACTCCAGCGCGCCCTTCTGATCGCCCCGTTCGTTCAGCAGAAGGCCCAGGCTGTTCAGCGTCTGCGAGAGCCCCTTCTCGAGCTTGTGCCGGCGCCAGATCTCGATCGCCTTGCGGTAGTGGTCCTCTGCGGCGCGAGAGTCGCCCATGGCCTGGGAGACCCATCCCATGGCATGGAGCGTCGAGGCCTGCAGGGCCGGGGTCCCGATCGCCTTCCGGATCTCCAGACACCGCCCGTAGGTCTCCAGCGCCCGCACGTACTCCTTCCGCGATTCGTGGGCGGCACCCATGTCGAACAGCACGGCTGCAAGACCGACCTCGTCCTTGGCTCGCTCCTTCTGCGTCCTGGCCTCTTTCAACAGCTCCAGAGCCTCGTCCAGCTCGCGGCTCCGGACCAGGATGCGACCCATGAGGAAGTTGACGTCGGAGAGGCCCAGGTCGTCCTTGACCTTGCGATAGAGCTCTGCTGCCTCGTCCAGAGCGTCCAGAGCCTCGTCGTCCCTGTCGAGCCGCGACAGCAGGCTTCCCATGTGGTAGAGCGTGGCCGCCCGATCCCTGGGCGCGCCGACCTTCTTCTGCGCCTCGTTCGCTTTCTTGTAGTACTCCAGGGCGAGCGGCGGCTCCTTCCGCTCGGCCACCAGAGCGACGAAGTAGAGGGTCTGGGCCGCGTCGGCCTTTCGCCCGGCGGCGTCGTACCAGTGCGCGGCTTTCATATAATAGGAGAGAGCGCGGTCCAGATCGTCCTTGGCGGCGTAGACGGCGCCGATGTTGGTGCACACCGCGGCCAGCGGCAACCGCATCTGGGCGCGCTCCAACCCCTGCCGCGCCCGGTGGTAGTACACCAGCGCCCGATCGAGCTCTCCGTTCTCGGAGAGGACCTGGCCGAGGTGCTTGAACGCCCGCGCCACCTCTCCCCGGAGCCCCTCGGCCTGCCACTGCTCGGCGGCCTCGAGGAAGTGGGCGATGGCCTCCTTCAGCCGGCCCATGCCCTGGGCGACGAACCCCAGGTGGAACAGCGAGGAGCCCAGATCGGCCCTTCGCTTCAGCCGCCTCTGGATGACGATCGCCTCCTTGAGGAGCTTCCGGGCCTCTTCCAGCTGCCCTCGGTTGTAGGCGCTGACGGCCTGGTTGTGGATCGTCACGGCCACGAACGGCTCGAGCTTCAGGTCGGTGAGGAGCTTCCTCGCCTGGCCGAACGCCTCCTGGGCCTTCTCGTGCTCACGATCCGCGTCCAGCAGCAGACCCAGGGAGTTGAGCGCCGCGGCCTGGTCCTCCCGGCGCCCGAGACCCCCCCAGATGGTGGCGGCCTTGTCGAACGCCGCGCGGGCCTCCTTGCCCTTGCCCTTCTGCTGATACGCGAGGCCCATCTGGTAGTGGGTGGCTGCCGTGGCGGCGGTCAGCTCCAGGTCTTTCTGGATGTCGAGAGCCTCTTCGAGGAGCTCCATCCCACGCTCGAACTCTCCCCGCCGGACCAGGAGCACCCCGAGGTAGAGGTCCGCGGCCGCCAGCGCCTGGTCTTCCTCCATCTTGTCGTAGAGGCCCCGCGCCCTGGCCAGGTAGGAGCGGGCCTGATCCAGCTGCCCCTCCCTCATGAGGAGCCGCCCTCGCTTGAGATAGAACAACGCCTGCTTCTTGGGCTCCACGGGCCTGCGCTTCCGGGCGTGGCCCGAGGAGACCGTGGACGCTTCGTCCTGGGCGGCGGGGGCGTGAGAGAACGTGAGAAGCAGGAGCAGCGCTCCGAGCGACGGGATCAGGGCGATTTTCATCGGCAACCAGGGGCGGCGACCCGGGACGGGCCGGAGAGCGCGAGCACCACCGGTGCAGGCGCCCGGGCCTGGCGATTCTAGCATCCTCTTCATGCCAGGACAAGGCGCGCCCCCGAGCGCGACTCGGATCCGGCGAGGCGCCGGATCTTGACCCACCGACTCCGGTTGCCCCGTGCCCGGGTGCATGGTACTCTCCGTTCCAATGGAGTTCTCCCACTTCGACGAGGCGGGCCATGCCCGGATGGTGGACGTCACCGGCAAGCTCCCCACCCAGCGCATGGCTCGCGCCACCGTGGACGTGTTCATGGCCAGGGAGACGCTGACCGCGATCCTGGAGCACCGCATCGCCAAGGGGGATGTCTTCGAGGTGGCCCGCATCGCCGGCATCATGGCCGCCAAGCGGGTGCACGAGCTGATCCCGCTCTGCCACCAGATCCCCTTGGGCTCGGTGGGGCTCGACTTCCAGGCGGTCGGGGAGGCCAGGGTCCGCATCACGGCGGTGGCCAGGGCCCACGCCGTGACCGGCGTCGAGATGGAGGCGCTGACCGCCTGCGCGGTCGCGGCGCTCACGGTCTACGACATGTGCAAGGCGATCGACCGGGCGATGGTCGTGAGCCAGCTCGCGCTGGCTGAGAAACGGGGCGGCAAGTCAGACTACCTGGCCGCGCCGGGGGAGGGAGACGCGTAGAGCACCGTGGACTGTCCCCAATGCAAGCTCAGGATCTTCGGTCTCGACTGCGAGCGGTGCGGTCACGAGCTGCCGCCGCGCTGTCCGGCCTGTCAGAAGCCGTTCACCCGCGTGGACAGGTACTGCCACGCCTGCGGGCTCGACCTCTTCTTCCACAACACGTCCAACAAGATCCACCTGCGGTACCCGATCAACGTTCTGCCCGAGGCGTACGAGTACCCTTCGGACCGGACCGGTCTCAAGCTGCTCCACAAGGCTGGCCCGCTTCGTGAGCTGAGCCGCCTCTTGATCCTGCAGGTGACGGAGCCCATGCTCCACGGCCAGCTCCTGGGAACGGCCGTGAAGGTCACGGAGAACCAGTTTCCCCGGATCCGCCGGATCGCCTCCGTGTGCGAGCGGATCTTGAACCTGCCTCCGGTGAACATCTTCGTCGGCCAGACGCCGCCGCGCATGGTCGATGCCCAGGCGGTCACCTACGGCACCGAGGACTCGGCGTGCATCTTCCTGCCGGCGCTCCTGGTGGACGCTGTCAGCGACAACGAGCTCAGGTTCATCCTGGGTCGCGAGATGGGCCACATCAAGTGCCGGCACGTGCTCTATCTGACGGCGGCTCAGCTGATCGGCCTGGGCTTCTCGATCTTCGAGGGGGTCACCGGCCAGATCATCACGGCGGTGCTGGGCCAGATCCTCTCCCCGTGGCAGCGCCGCACCGAGATCACCGCCGACAGGGCCGGACTGGTCTGCTGTCAGAACATCGCCACGGCGGTGCGGACCATGGTGAAGGTCGCCATGGGCGCGCCGAAGCTGTTCAACCAGGTGAACCTGGAAGAGTACCTGAAGCAGGCGGACACGCTCAGGGAGAACTTCGCCTGGAGCGAGCCTCGGGAGGCCCATCCGTACCTGATCCACCGGGTCCATCTCCTGATGGAGTTCCACCACTCGAGCCAGTATCGTCAGATCTTCCAGGGCGCCTACGACCCGGAGTGCCCCAAGATCCTGTGCTCCAGGTGCCGGGCCTACGAGTACCTCACGGACCACGACAGGCCGCTGGCGGCCATCTCCTGCTCCTCTTGCCGCGCCGCCCTGGGCGTGATCGGCATCTACTGCCCCCATTGCCACAAGTTCGTGAAGCTTGCCGACGCCCAGATGACCCTTGCCCGGTTCAAGTGTCCGGAGTGCCAGAAGCCCTACTTCGTCGCCCGGGACGGACCGCGATCCGCCGGGCTGGAGAGTCACTACGATGTCCTGGGAGTCCACGAATCGGCGTCCGAGCAAGACATCGAGAGGGCGTTCCTGGCCGTGGTGAAGCCGACGCTGAAGAGCGAGGTCGAACGAACCGGAGTCAGGCCCACCCCGGCGGACATCCAGCGGAGGCTCAAGGCGCAGACCGCCTACCGGACGCTGTCGCATCGGAAGTCCAGGGAAGACTACGACCTGCACCTGGCGGTGCTCCGGGAGCTCGAACGCTCCGCGAACGAGCTGGAGCTGACCGTCCCGCCGAACAAGCTGCCGTGCTGCGCATGCTGCGACTCCCCCCTGTACGGGACGCACTGCAGCCGATGTGGCTCCAGGCCCGAGGAGCTGCCTTCGTCCGGGGAACCTCCGACGCCCCCGCCAGCCGATGCGGCCTCCGATCGCAGCGCCGAGGAACCGACGACCTAGGAGCCCCTGTGTCGCTGTTCATCCTCGCCTTCGCCCCCGGGGTGTTTCTTTGCGTCTACGTCTACTTCCGGGACAGGTACGAGCGAGAGAACCCGTTCACCGTGCTACGGACGTTTCTGTGGGGCATGGCCGTGGTGGCGCCGGCGATCGTCGTGGAAGCCGTTCTGGTGCCGGGCGCTGCGAACCTGGACAAGGCCAGCCTCGCGGCCAGGGCCACGGCGTTCTTCCTGGTGATCGGCCCGCTGGAGGAGCTGTTGAAGTTCGCCGTGGTCTACCTCCGCGTGTACCCCACGGCGGAGTTCAACGAACCCATGGACGGCATCGTCTACTCCACCGCCTCGGCCATGGGATTCGCGAGCTTGGAAAACCTGCTCTACGTCTGGCAGGAGGGCCCCCATGCCGCCTTCTTGCGGGCGTTCCTGGCCGTACCGGGTCACCTCTTCTTCTCCGGCGTGTGGGGGTACCACCTGGGAATGACGTTCCGTCACCGCGGGGAGAAGGGTCGGGTGTTCGGCTCGCTGTTGCTGGCGAGCCTTCTCCACGGTGGCTACGACTTCGTCGTGGTGAGCCAGACTCCGTTCGCGCTCCTGGTGGTGCCGCTGATGGTCATCATGGGGGTGATCTTCCTCAGAGAGATCGACCTGGCTCTGGACCGTTCCCCCATGAAGCCGTCCGAGCCGGAACCCGACCGGGGGCCGGAGGGAGTGGTGACCTGCCCCGGGTGTGGCGCCCCCACGTCGGCCCGGGGGACCACCTGTCAGCACTGCGGGCTGCTGCTGCCGCCGGAGGGGTACGACGAGTCCGGCCACTGACGCCGGGAGCGCATCGCGGACCTCGCGAGCGGGCTCCGGCTCAAGCACCGGTGAGCTTCTTGGAGTACTTCCAGGCGGTGTCAAAGACCCGGCTCAAGAAGTTCCCGAAGATCAGGTTGTCGTACCTCATGACGTTGAAGATCCTGTCTTCGCGCCAGAAGATCGAGAACAGCTCGTGGTTGATCCGCAGGCTCCCCACGTTCGACTCCTCGCCGCCGTAGACGAAGTAGATCTTGGCCTCCGACCCGGAGCGGACCTCCGGATCGGCCTTGAGCTGAGCCACCAGCGGGTCGCGCCGGCTCGTGATGATCCGGTAGTCCGCCTTGAGCGCGAAGGGGAGCAGATCGCGCAGCAGCGCCGGCGGAACCACGCAGGCCCGGAACACGGCGGCCTTCTTGACCTTCTCCCGGATGACGTCCAGCCCCTCGTGACGATCGAAGACCGTGGCGTAGATCTGCTCGTCTTCCATGCGCATCATGAAGTTCTTCTTCCACACGAACTCCAGGAAGTTCGGGTCCGTGACCTGGAAGATGCGCCGGATCTGATCGGGCTTCCAGAGCACATGGTACAGCGCCGTGGGGGTGAGGATCTCGCCCATGTTGAGGCGGTCCCCCAGGAAGATCTGGTACCACTGCGACTTCACGACCTTCGCCGAATCCGGGAGGCCCGGCACGGTCCTCTTCTGCGTCTCGTCGACCAGACCGACCTCCAGCCCCTTGTACCCGACCGTGAGCGGCAGGAACTTCACGGCCAGATCGGTCGGCAGGTTGTTGAGGCGGGCCTTGCGGGATCGGCGCAGGTCCTCCTCGATCTGGGCGAGCCCCTTCGGAATCTCGAAGATCTCGCCAACCTTCAGCACGTAGCGTCCCTGGTCCAGCGGCATGGTCGGTGTGCGCTCCCCTCAGTCCGGGCCTCCCGGCGCCATTATCGGAAGGAGCCCAAGGTCTGGTCAAGCAAAACATCTGTGGTATAGTGGCGCATCGAAAGGAGCGACCAGAATGTACACGATAGAGATTGTCCATGCGAGGGAGATCCTGGATTCGCGAGGTAATCCGACGGTGGAGGCCGAGGTCATTCTGGACGGCGGGGGCGGCGGGCGCGCGGCCGTCCCCTCCGGGGCCTCGACCGGCGAGCGAGAGGCGATCGAGCTCCGGGACGGCGACGCCAAGCGCTACCTGGGGAAGGGCGTCCAGAAGGCGGTCAAGCACATCCACGACGAGATCGCTCCACGGCTCGTCGACATGGACGTCCGGCACCAGCGAGAGATCGACCACCTGATGCTCGATCTGGACGGCACGCCCAACAAGAACCGCCTGGGGGCCAACGCGATCCTGGCCGTCAGCCTGGCCTGCGCCCGCGCGGCCGGCGCCGCATCGGATCTCCCGCTCTATCGCTATCTGGGCGGCGTCAACGCCTGCATGCTCCCGGTGCCGATGATGAACATCATGAACGGCGGCGCTCACGCCGACGGATCGGTGGACCTGCAGGAGTTCATGGTCGTCCCCCACGGAGCCAGCTCGTTCGCCGAAGCGGTCCGGTACGGAGCCGAGGTCTTCCACAACCTGAAGTCGATCCTCAAGAAGAAGGGCTACTCCACGGCGGTGGGCGACGAGGGCGGCTTCGCTCCCAGCATGAAGTCGAACGAGGAGCCTCTGGAAGCGATGATGGAGGCGATCCAGAAGGCCGGTTTCAAGCCCGGCGGAGAGATCTCCCTGGCGCTGGATCCCGCCGCTTCGGAGTTCTACGACGAGGGGAAGTACGTGTTCGCGCGGTCCGACAAGAAGGCCCGGACCTCCGACGACATGATCCGGATGTACGCCAGCTGGGTGGAGAAGTACCCGATCGTCTCCATCGAGGACGGTCTGGCGGAGAACGACTGGGAGGGCTGGGCGGCCTTGACCAAGGAGCTGGGCAACAAGATCCAGATCGTCGGCGACGACCTGTTCGTGACCAACCCATCGATCCTGGTCAAGGGCATCGACAGGGGGATCGCCAACTCCATCCTGATCAAGGTGAACCAGATCGGCAGCCTCACCGAGACGCTGGACTGCATCCAGATGGCCCACAGGGCCGCCTACACCACCGTGGTCTCTCACCGGTCCGGTGAGACCGAGGACACGACGCTCGCCGACCTCGTGGTGGCCGTCAACGCCGGCCAGATCAAGACCGGCTCCGTGTCCCGCACCGACCGGGTCGCCAAGTACAACCAGCTGATCCGGATCGAGGAGGACCTCGGTCCGGCGGCCCGTTTCGCCGGGAAGGAAGCGTTCCGCCGCTGGCTGAAGTAGGCCGGCTCTTCCTCTGCCTGCTCATCGCCCTGGTTCCGGCGCTGGCGTGGCTTGCCTTCTTCCTGGGCAAAGACCGCTACGAGCCGGAACCCAGGGGTCTGGTTGCTCTCGCCTTCCTCCTTGGAATGGCGATCATGCCGATCGCCGCCGTGCTCGAGCGGGTGCTGCAGTCGGCGCTCATCCCGTCGTCGGCGCCGGCGACCGCCTGGACCGTCGCTTTCCTTTCGGTCGTGGTCGCGCCGATCGAGGAGGTGGCCAAGTACCTGGTCGTCAGGCTCCGGTTCTACCCGGACCCGGAGTTCAACGAACCGGTGGACGGCATCGTCTACGCCACCACCGTGGGGCTGGGCTTCGCGACGCTGGAGAACGCCGTCTACATGGTGAGGCTGGGGGTCCAGGTCGTGATCCTCAGGTCGCTCGTCTCCACCCTGCTCCACGTCTCGTGCGCCGCCCTGGTCGGGTACGCCCTGGGACGGGCGAAGTTCGGCTCCCCCACCCGGGCGACGATCGGCCGGGCGCTGCTGGCGTCGATCGGGATCCATGCCCTGTTCAACGTGCTGCTCGTCGCCGGATCGGGCTGGCCCCCGCCCGCGTGGGCGCCGGCTGCGCCGCTCCTGCTGATCGGCCTCATGGTGATGGTCTACCGGCGCGTGGACAGGGAGATCGTCGACTCCCTGAAGCGCTCGCCGTTCCGGCCGGGGAGGCACCGGGCCGACTCCGCCCCGCCCGGGTCTGGCGCCTCGCCGGGTCCGAGTCGCGCCCCCGAGAGCGACCGCAATCCTGATCCCCCCCTCTTCCCTTCCTCCGGGCGCGACTTCAAATGAATCCCCTCCACGTCCTCGGTGACTCCGCGGCCAGGCCGAGGCCTGATCGCAGGCCCGACTCCGCGAAACATGGGGGGGATCCCGGCCCACCAATACCTGGCGGCAGGGTGCCGGGTGTCGGTATACTGCAGTCGCAGCCATGAAGGAGGCTCATCCCGTGAAGACGACCATCGCTGTGCTCCTGACGGCCGTGCTGACCGCTTCGGCGGCCATGGCCGGCGCCCAGGTCAACGTGTCGGCGAACGCGCCGGCCAAGATCTACTTCGACGACCAGTTCGTGGGGCAGGCCCCGTTCTCTCTGCGGAACGCCCCACCGGGGTTCCACCAGCTCCGGGTGGAGAACCAGGCCACCGGAGAGAATCGGGTCTACGATTTCTACTCGCCCAAGGGGGCGGCCGTCGTGAAAGAAGTGACCGTCCAGTTCGCGGGTGGCCAGGACCAGGGGCCGCCCCCGCCCGATGGCGGCATGGAACCCCCGTCGGCCGTGGCCGGGGACGCCCAGCAGTATCCGGCCGAAGCGGCCTCGGCGGAGCGCGAGGCGGCAGAGCGCGCTCGCAGGGCGGAACAGCAGCGTCAGAAGAGGCGGCTCCGGAACACGCTTCTCGGCGTGGCCGTGGGGAACGAACTGCTCAACAAGGGCAGCTCCAAGAAGACGGTCCGCGGCGTGTCCCTGGGTGGCGCCCTGCTCAACGAGCTGTTCAACCGCTAGCAGCCTGTCGCGAGGATCGCCCGGGCCCGGGCCGAGGCCTGGGCCGGAACCCCGGCGTCGGACGCACCGGTCGGCGTCGGGGTTTCTGCTACCCCGGGGTCAGGGACTTGACGCCGTAGACCGGCACCGGCTCGGTCTTGCCCTTGACCTGGACCTCGCCGATCGCCTCGGCCTGGACCAGCCGGCTCACCTTCCCGTAGGTCGCCTCGGAGATGATGAGATCGTAGGGGAACTTGCGAGTGAGCGTCTGCAGACGCGCTCCCAGGTTCACCGTATCGCCCATCACGGTGAAGTCGACCTTCTTGGCCGAGCCGATGCACCCGAACAGGACCTGGCCGGTGGAGATGCCCATGCCCATGTGGAGCGGCTCCTTCTTCTCCCTGAGCCACTTGTCCTGGAGCCCGCGCAGCGTCTCCCGCATCTTGAGAGCCGCCCGGATCGCCCTTTCGGCATGGTCGGTCGACTTGGTCAGCGGCCCCCAGAAGGCGACGATCTCGTCGCCCACGAACTTGTCCAGGGTTCCGCCGAACTCGAGGATCACATCGGTCATGGCGGAGAGGTACTCGTTGAGGATCGCCACGACCTCCCTGGGTGAACGCTTCTCGGAGTACGTGGTGAACTCCCGCACGTCGGAGAAGAAGACCGACGCCTCCACGAGCTCGCCCTGGAAGTCCAGGGTATCGGGTCGCGCCAGGAGCTGATCGGCCAGCTCGGGCGCCACGACCCTGTCGAGCACCGCCCGCATCTGCTTGCGTTGCTCCCGCTCCTTGATGGACAGCTCCTTGGTCGACGCCAGCTCGGCGGCCTGCAGTTCCAGCAGGTCCGTCTTGGCGAACGCCACGCCGGTGAGGTTCGCCACGGCGGTCAGCAGGCTCGAATCGGTCTCGGTCCAGGTGGCCTCTTCCAGTTCCCCCAGGGCGATGACGCCGATGAACTTCTGCTCCCGGGTCACCGGATCCTGGGTGCTCACCGGGACGCACACCGTGGTCTTGAGCGGATGATCCGCCTTCAGGTGCCGTTTCGTCACGTCCGTGGCCAGCTGGTCCTTGGTGATCGGGATCCGCTCCTTGGCCGTCCACCCCACCAGATTGGGGTCGCCCGGGGTCACCCGGATGCGCTGGACGGCCGGGGTCGCGACCTCCTTCACGCGGCCCAGGGCGGGCATGCTGTCCTCGCCGTGTGCGGAGGGGCTCTCGTAGACCTTCGGGTAGAGCGCGTTGGCAGCGCGATCGAACAGATAGAAGGCGCACTGTTTCGCGAGGAACCCCTTCAGGACGGCCTCGCCGAACGTCCTGAAGAACGTCTCCTTGGTTTCGGCCTTGAACATGTCCATCACGCGCAAGAACAGGGTGGCGCGCTTGAGCGAACGGGCCTTGGCCTGGTCCGCCAGCTCCCTCAGCTCCGACGACTGCTGGAGCTTCAACAGCTTCACCTGCTCCTGGTACTGACCCTCCAGGCCGCGGGCCTTGAGCGCTGCCCTGGTCCGGGAGAGGAAGAGCACCCAGCAGAGCGCCACCAGAAGGACCAGGGCGGCGGCCACCCCGGCGATCGCCCGGAACAGCCCCTCCTCGGCCAGGCGCGGCCTCACGCCCTGCTCCACCAGCTGCTGGAGTCGATCGATCTGGCCCGATCCGAACGGACGCTCCCGGGGCGTGGGCTGGGGAGACGGCCGGGTCGACCCGGGCGAAGCGGCGGCGCCGGTCGCCGCCGGGACGTTCGTGGCCAGCCCGCTGATGGCGTCGGAGGCCAGCAGTGGATCGGCATCTCCAGCTTGGCGCCGGCCGCCCGGGGATGCCCACCGCCGCCGAACTCCCGGGCCAGCTCGTTCATGTCGAGCAGCCCCTTGGATCGAAAGCTCACCTTCACCGAGTCGGGCTCGTCCTCGAACATCAGTATCGCCACCTCGACCCCCTCGATGGACCGGGCGTACTGCACCAGGGTGCTGGTGTCGTCGGCCGAAGCGCCGGATGCGGAGAAGTCCGCCAGCTCCAGGGCGATCCAGGCCAGCTTGCCGGTCCGATCGATCCGCAGGCGATCGAGAGCCCGGGCCAGGAGCTTCAGGGCGGCGATCGACTGGCGTTCGTGAAGAGCGCTGTGGACCGCTGCCGGCTCCACGCCCAGCTCCAGACACCGGGCCGCCAGGCGATGGCACCTGGTCGTGGTGTTGGAGTACGAGAACCCCCCGGTCTCGCTGTAGAGCGCTGTGTAGATCGGGAGGGCCATCTCGGCGTCCAGCGGCACCTTCCGGTCTTCACAGATGAAGTCGTAGACGATCTCCGCTGCCGCGGAGACGTCGGTTCTGAGCACCGTCACGTCGGCGAAGCCGGCCCTGGCCACGTGGTGGTCGATGCAGATCTTGGCGATATCCCGCGGGAACGCGTCGGCCAGCGATCCGATCCTCTTCCAGTCGTTGCAGTCCAGCACCACCACCGCGTCGAACCGGTCGAGCCAGCTCGCCGACACCTGGGTCGGGTAGATGCGAGTCTGGGCCGGAGGGGCCACGAAGTCGTACCTGCGAGCCACGGAACTACCCAGGACGACCTCGGACAGGACTCCCAGTCTGGCCAGCCCGTACTTCAGGGCGAACGCCGCGCCCAGACCGTCCCCGTCGGGCACGATGTGCGTGGTGAGGGCCACGCACTTTCTGGACAGGAGCGCCTCTGCAAGCTGGGTGAACATGAAGGCCCCCATTCTAATCGCACTCCGGTTCCGCTGGCAACCGTCGCCGGACCGCCCGGCAGCTCGGGCCCTCTCGCCTGCCGCGCGTCACCTGGCCTGTGTACGGATCGGAGTCGCGCTCGGGGGCGCGACTCGGATCCGGCGAGGCGCCGGATCTTGAGGCGCCGGATCTTGAGGCGCCGGATCAGCGGACTCGGGCTTGTGGTCCGGGCCCGGACCTGGCAGAATGGCCGGTCATGCTCTCCCTGGGCTGTCGCTGCATCGACTTTCCCTTTCTGCTGGCCCCGATGGCCGGCATCACCGACTCGCCGTTCCGAACGCTGATGAAGGAGCTGGGAAGCGGCCCGGTCGTCTCCGAACTGGTGTCGTCGCTCGGAGTGCTCTACAACTCCAGACGGACCATGGAGATGCTCCGGCTCACGGACCGGGAGCGGCCTGTCGGGGTGCAGCTGTTCGGTCACGATGCGGAGTCCCTGGGGAGCGCGGCCGAGGTCGTCGCCCGGCTCGGTCCGGATTTCATCGACGTGAACCTGGGCTGCCCGGTCCCCAAGGTCGTCAGGAAGGGGGCCGGCGCCGCCATGATGCGAGACCCGCTCGAGCTGGAGCGGATGCTCAAGGCTGTGCGTCGGAGGGTGGCGCTGCCGCTCACCGTGAAGATGCGCTCGGGCTGGGACGCCGGTGAGAAGAACGCCCCGGATTGCGTGAGGGCGGCCAGCGAGGCCGGCGTCGCGTGGATCGTCGTCCACGGGCGGACCAAGGTCCAGGGCTACTCGGGCGAGGCCGACTGGGAGATCATCGCCCGCTGCAAGGAGGTGTCGGGAGTGCCGATCATCGGAAACGGCGACATCATGGACGACCCGACGGCGCTGAGGCGGCTCGCGGAGACCGGTTGCGACGGGGTGATGATCGGCCGCGGCGTGCTGGCCAACCCGTGGATCTTCCTTCAGGTCCGGTCGCTCCTGGCCGGCGAGCCGCCAGGCCCGGCCGGACGGGACGTGGCCGCTGTCCTGAGGCGGCACCGGCAGCTGCTGGACGAGCTGGGGAGCCCGGCCCGGGCCGCGATCAACCTGAGGAAGTTCGCCGCCTGGTACTCCCACGGCTACCCGGGCTCGGCCACGTTTCGCCGCCAGATCTTCCAGGCCAGCACGCTGGACCAGGTGGAAAAGCTCGCCTTGACCTTCTTCGAGCGGGTCCGCGACTTCCCGGACGAGGAGCGCCGGCTCACGGCGTTCCTCACCGCGGGGGAAGGGTAGGAGCCGGGGTCTCGCGGCCCGCTACCGCCGGCTCTTGGGCCTGCGACGCTCCCGGCGCGATCCGGAGTCCTGGGTGTCCGCGCCCTTCAGGAGGTTCACCCGGATCGGAACCGACGGACTGGCCGACGGCAGGGACCGGCCGCTCTCCCCGGTGGCGGCCGGGTCGGCCAGGATCTCCTTCTTGACCAGCCGGTCCACCGCCGAGAGCAGGGCGCCCAGCTCCGCCTCCTTGGCTCTGCAGCGCTCCATGAGCAGCTCCATGTTCCCGACGAACGTCAGGGCGGAGAACAGGCAGCGACCGTTGAAGACCTCCTCGAGGTCGAGGTCGTCGTCGATCAGGATGGCCAGGATCGACCAGAGGATCACCCCGAGCACCAGCTGAGGGCAGATCCAGCCGACCACCATCACGGCCACGGCGGTCTGGACCGCCCACCCGGCACAGTACCCGACATGCCGGGCCTCGAACGCGGAGAACTTCAAGAGCGCCAGCCCCCCGCAGATCTTGGGAACGAGCACCGGCGCCACGGCCAACCGGTACCAGCGGCTCCGCTCTCTCGGATCGCCGGACTCCGTGCACTCGTTGTAACGGGCCACGGCCCGCTGCAGCTCGTCGACCTTGAACGGCGACCGCATGGAGATCTCCTTCAACGCCCGGTCTATCCAGCCTTCGCTCTCGAAACGGAAGACCCTGGCCAGGGAGGCGGCCAGCCCCCGGGGTATGGCGCGCTGCGCCGGCGGAGGTGGCTTGAAGAACGGATCGTCGACGATGACCCTGAGGGCGTCGATCATCCCGTCGAGAGCCTCCAGGTGTCTCTGCTTCATCTCCATGTTCACCCAATAAGACGGTCGGACTCCTGCCAGGGTTCCCCGGCCGTTGCTGGATCTTGCTGACAAATGGGTTTCGCCGCCGGCCACGGTACCCTATACTTGTGGCCCGAATTCGACCCGGAGGAGACAAGACCATGAGCCGGTACCAGGAAGTACCCAGCAAAGTCGATTTCCCCAGCCTGGAGCATCGCATCCTCGATTTCTGGAAGGAGCAGCGGTGCTTCGAGACGCTGCGGGAGAGGAACAGGGGCAAGCCCAGGTGGTCGTTCCTGGACGGCCCGATCACGGCCAACAACCCCATGGGGGTCCACCACGCCTGGGGACGATTCTACAAGGATGCGTTCTGCAGGTTCAACGCCATGCTGGGCCGGGAGCTCCGCTACCAGAACGGGTTCGACTGCCAGGGCCTGTGGGTCGAGGTCGAGGTCGAGAAGGAGCTGGGCTTCAAGACCAAGCGAGACATCGAGGAGTTCGGGATCGCCGCCTTCGTCGCGAAGTGCAAGGACCGGGTGCGGCACTTCGCCGGCGTCCAGACGCAGCAGTCGATCCGGCTCGGCTACTGGATGGACTGGGACGACTCGTACTACACGATGTCCGACGAGAACAACTACACGATCTGGGCGTTTCTCAAGAAGTGCCACCAGAACGGCTGGATCTACAAGGGCACTGACGTCATGCCCTGGTGCGGTCGGTGCGGCACCGGTCTTTCCCAGCACGAGATCGCCACGGAGGGCTATCGAGAGCTGACCCACGTCTCCCCCTACCTGAGGCTCCCGATCTCCGACCGGAAGGACGAGTACCTGCTGGTCTGGACGACCACGCCGTGGACGCTGACGTCCAACGTGGCTTGCGCGGTCCACCCGGAGCACACGTACCTGAAGGTCAGGCAGGGAGACGCCGTCTACTACCTCATCCAGAGCCGTGAGTCGATCCTCAAGGAGAAAGGGCCGTACCAGGTCCTCGAGAAGATCCCGGGCTCCCAGCTCGTGGGATGGACCTACACCGGTCCCTTCGACGAGCTCGAGGTGCAGGCCGGAACGGTCCACAGGGTCATCCCGTGGACGGAGGTCACCGAGAAGGAGGGCACCGGGATCGTCCACATCGCCCCGGGCTGCGGCAAGGAGGACTTCGAGCTGTCGAAGATCCACGGGCTGTCGGTCATCGCCCCGCTCGACGAGCTGGGGATGTTCGGCCCTCGATACGGAAGCCTGGCCGGCAAGGAGGCCGGCGCCGTGGCGCAAGAGGTGCTCGACCTCCTGAAGGCCAAGGGGCTCCTGTACAAGAGAGAGAACTACTCCCACTCGTACCCGGTCTGCTGGCGGTGCAGCAGGGAGCTGGTGTTCCGGCTCGTCGACGAGTGGTACATCAGGATGGGCGAACAGCTGGACAAGCCGCTCGACCAGATCACTCCGGAGGAGAAGCGCCAGAATCTCAGGTACCAGATCATCGACGTGATCAAGGAGGCCCGCTGGATCCCCTCCTACGGCCATGACAGGGAGCTGGACTGGCTCCGGAACATGCATGACTGGATGATCTCGAAGAAGCGCTACTGGGGGCTGGCGCTGCCGATCTTCCTGTGCGAGGCGTGCGGCACCTTCGATGTCATCGGCGGCAGGGAGGAGCTGAAGGCCCGGGCCGTGGCCGGGTGGGACCAGGTGGAGGGCCAGTCGCCTCACAGGCCCTGGGTCGATGCGATCCGGATCGCCTGTCCGGGGTGCGGCGAGTCCGCCGCCCGGATCAAGGACGTGGGAAACCCGTGGCTGGACGCGGGGATCGTCCCGCTCTCGACCATGGGCTGGAGCTCCGACCGGGAGTACTGGACCCGGTGGTTCCCCGCGGATCTGATCACCGAGAGCTTTCCGGGCCAGTTCCGGAACTGGTTCTACTCGATCCTGGCCATGAGCACGGTCATGGCGGGGCGGGCGCCGTTCAAGACCCTGTTCGGCTACGCTTCCATGAAGGCCCAGGACGGCCGGGAGATGCACAAGAGCTGGGGCAACTCCATCGACTTCAACGAAGCGGCCGAGAAGGCCGGAGTGGACCCGATGAGGTGGCTCTTCGCCACCCACATCCCCGAGCAGAACCTCTGCTTCGGCTACGCCGCCATCGACGAGGCCCGCCGCAGGTTTCTGACACTGTGGAACGTCTACAGCTTCTTCGTGACCTACGCCCGGGTGGACGGGTTCGACCCGGGGAGGCCTCGGATTCCGGTGGCCCAGCGATCGGTCTTGGATCGGTGGATCCTGGGAAGTCTGCAGAAGCTGATCGACGAGGCCAGGCGCGGGTACGGGGAGTACCAGCTCCACGTCTTCATGCGGCACCTCGAGCGGTTCATCGACGGCCTCTCGACCTGGTACGTCCGGCGGAGCCGGCGCCGGTTCTGGAAGAGCGAGGACGACCAGGACAAGCTGGCGGCCTACCAGACGCTCCACGAGGTGCTGGTGACCGTGGTGGAGATCTTGGCCCCCGTGACACCGTTCGTCACCGAGGAGATGTACCAGAACCTGGTGCGGTCGTGGGACGACCAGGCGCCGGTGAGCGTCCACCACAGGACGTTTCCCACGGCGGACGCGAGCCTCGTGGACGAGGCGTTGAACCAGACCATGGACCAGGTGCTGGTCATCGTGGAGCTGGCACGACAGGCGCGCCAGAAGGCGGCGCTGAAGGTACGTCAGCCGCTGGCGAAGATGCTGGTGAAGCTGCCCTCGACGATCACCCCCGACTCGATCCGGCCGTTCGAGGCGCAGATCAAGGAGGAGCTGAACATCAAGGAGCTGGACTACCGGAAGGACCTGGCGGATCTGATCTTCGTCTCGGTGAAGCTGGAGGCCCAGAAGGCGGGCCCCCGGCTGGGCAAGGTGATGCAGAAGGCGCTGGCCGCGTTCAAGACGCTGTCCGGAGACGAGGTCGTGGCCCGGATCGCCCGCGGTCCGCTCCACCTCGAGGTGGGCGGGGCGCCGCTCGCGATCCTGCCCGAAGAGGTGACGGTGGAGCGAAAGGGCGCCCCGGGCTACGCCCTGGCCGAGTCGGGTGAGCTGGTGGTGCTGATCTCCACCGAGGTCACGGAGGCTCTCAAGCAGGAGGGCCTGGTCAGGGACCTGATCCGACATGTCCAGGAGCTCCGGAAGGAGAGCAGGCTGGACGTGGCGGACCGGATAGAGCTGACGCTGGAGGCCGGACAGGCCACGACCGGTGCGGTGCGGGCGAACCTGGAGATGCTGAGAAAGGAGACGCTGGCCACCCAGGTGTCGTTCCGGCCGCCGGACCTGCCGCACCGGACCGAGGTCAAGCTGGACGACGAGACCGTGGCGGTGTCGCTCAAGCGCGTGTAGTCCGCCCCTGGGGGGTACAGAGGCGAGGATCCGGATCCTGCATTTTCCGGCTTGCCAGAGGGCTGCCCGGCCAGTATAGTCTTGAGCTACCCAATCCCAGGGGCCATCGATCCTCCAAGATCCTGATAGATTCTTGATCTCGAGGGCTTGTCACCCCCAACTCGCCTCCCTATACTAGTGGCACCAACGGGGAAATGAACCCAGGAGGCGGCGATGAGAGCCCTCAAGATAGCGGTCCTGGCACTGGCGGTCCTGGCTTTGACCTCTGATTCGCTCTTCGCCAGGGTTCCTCAGCCCGAAGAGTTTGTGGCCACCCTCTACCAGCGGTTCGCCTTCCGCGATCCGACCCCCGCCGAGACGACGTACTGGTCGGAGCGGATCCTGAACATGACGCCGGAGCTGGCAGAGAAGCGACTGCGGAACTGGTTCTTCGTCCACGCCGTCTACAAGACCAGCCTGGACAAGACCGTGACGATCCATCAGGTTCAGAACCTGGTAGACATGCTCGACCGTGGCGAGCTGACTTACGAAGCCGTGCAGTGGTCGGTCTTCACCTCCGACGAGTACAAGAAGGCGAAGGCAGAGGGCCGGGCGGGCAAGTTCTTCATGAAGTACACCCCCAACGCGCCGCTCTAGATCTCCGCTCCGCTTCCGGACGGGGCCAGGTGGACAAACCGCTGGCCCCGTCTTTTTGCTGCCAGAACGAGGCGCTGAGAGGTGGTGTACCAGCCAGTACAGCGCGCTGGAGCCAACCAGGCAGTCTCTCTGCCGCTCGTGCGCAGACCCGGGAGCTGGGCTTCGCCCCGGACCTGCCACCCGGCATTGAAGTGAAGCTTTGTGGTGGGGGGCCCCCTGCTCGACCGGTCGCTTCGCTCCCTGGACTCTGGCCGTCAGCGGCCCAGGAGCTTCGCCAGCGCTGTACTAACTCGTCTCCGGGAGTCTGAGCGCGCCGGAGGAATCGCCGGGGGGCAGCTCGCCGGAGGAGCTGGGGACCTTGGGCGCCAGGAGCGGACCGATCGAGGCGGTCACTGCGCCACCGTAGACCGCCAGGTAGAGGGCATCCTTGAGGTCGAGCCACAGCTCCAGCCAGATCGTGGGCGCCGGAGTCATGAACCACGAGATCAGCCCCTGGAGGAAGACCAGGGTGAACGCGGCGCTGAACCCCACGAGGTACGACTTTCCGATACCCTTGATGCTCTCCCTGGCTCGCTGCTCGATGGTCGGAGACGGGCCCAGAGCCTGCATCGAGCTCGTCACCGACTTCTGGAAGAGATCACGGGCCACGGACCATGCCAGGGGAATCGGCAGGAGGTAGGCCGCCGCTCGCAGCCATCCGAACTCCAGCTGGACCGCATACCACCAGACGAGCCAGGTCGTCCACGCCAGCCCTGCCGTGAGGCCGAAGGTGGCCGCCCAGTAGCTGAAGCTCCGGATCTTCTTCCAGGCCGCCGGTCGGGAGAGAAGCTCCTTCTCCCTGGGATCGCTGGTCTGGGCCACGGCCTCGGACTGCTCGATCTTCTCGAGGCGCTCCCGCCACGCTCGGTGTTGACGCACGTCCCCGGTGAGAAACAGATGGGCCCAGATCATCGGGACCAGGGAGAGTCCGCCAGAGCTCTTGGACTCACCCTCGTCCTTGGGGACAAGGTCGGTGCTTCCCACGGTGACTGCCTTCCTCCATGTATATCTATGGTTCGAGCCTGGTCCGGAGCGCTGGCCGCGTGGCACGAAACCGCTGCGGCGTCTTCCCGATGCGGGCACCCCCATGGCTGCAACGAACGATACGCCCCTGCGGGCTCCAGGTCACAGCCTCGAGCGATCTCCTCCATTAGTTGTCATAGCATAGACGTAGACAATGCGCCCGTGGTTTCCTGTACCCCACCCATCCATCCGAGACTCCGGATCCGGGCCGCCGCCTGGCTGCAGAGTCACCAAGGAAGTGGAGGGGGTTCATTCGAAGTCGCGCTCGGGGGAGAGAAGAAAGAGGAAGGGATCCGGATTGAGGTCGCGCTCGGGGGCGCGACTCGGACCCGGCGAGGCGCCGGGTCTTGCCAGCTGCTGCACCGGATCGTAGAATCAGCACCACATGCCCTCCAAGTCGGACGGTCTCCCCCTCATCGAGCGGGTCCTCGTGCTCTACCGGAAGAGCACCTACCAGGCCATGGCGCTGGAGAAGAAAGACCAGCGCTTCCTGGAGCTGATCCAGACGAAAGACCCCTCCGTCTCCAGGATGGAGCGGGCTCACCAGCAGCACTACCGGTGCCTCCACATCGTCCAGGAGGCTCTGGCCAAGTACCAGCTCGAGGTGACGGCCGCGGAGCTGAGCCTCATCGGAAGCGCCGGGGGCCACGACCTGGTCGTCACGGTCGGCGGTGACGGCACGTTTCTTTCGGCGAGCCACTATCTCCAGGACACCCCGGTGCTGGGGGTGGTCTCTTCAGACGCCTCCGTGGGTCACTTCTGCGGCGCCACGGCTGCGCGGTTTCCCCGGATGCTGAAGGCCGTGCTCGAGGGGGAGGTCAAGTCGGCAAGCCTGCAGCGCCTCAAGGTGTTCCTCAGCGACGCGCCGCTCAGGGAGCTGGCGTTGAACGAGGTGCTGCTCTGCCACCGCAATCCGGCCTCGACGAGCCGTTACCTGATCCGGGTCAACGATGTTCAAGAGGAGCAGGTCTCCAGCGGCGCCTGGATCGCCACCGCCTCCGGGTCGACCGCCGCCATCGGCTCCGCAGGAGGAAAGCTCATGCCCCCTCTGAGCAGGCGGATCCAGTTCAAGATCAGGGAGCCGTATCGCAAGCACCGGGATCGGTACGTGCTGAAGAGCGGGTTTGCCTGCCCCGATCAGAAGCTCACGTTCATCTCCAAGATGGAGGAGGGGAAGATCTTCGTGGATGGCCCGCACATCAGCTACCCGTTCGGTCTGGGCGAGCGCCTGTCCATCGGTCTGTCGGAACACCCGCTGAGGGTGTTCGGCATGGCCATCTGACCGGCCGCGCTCGAGCCGCTACTCGAACGCCTGCTTGAGCCGCTCGAAGAACCCCTTTTCGATCTCGACCGTGTCTCCACCCTCCCTGGCGAACTCGGACAGGAGCTCCCGCTGCCGCTTGGTGAGCTGCGTCGGCACGATGACCCGCACCTGCACGAGCTGATCACCACGACCCCCGCCGTGAAGGCTGTCGATCCCTGATCCGCGGAGCTTGAACACGGTCTGGCTCTGGGTACCGGCGGGGATCTTCAGGGTCTGAGGGCCGTGCAGCGTCGGGACCTGGAGCTCCCCTCCCAGGGCCGCCATCACGAAGCTGATGTTCTGCTCCAGCAGGATGTCGTCTCCATCCCGGGTGAAGCGCTCGTGAGGCTTGACCACCAGCAAGACGTAGAGATCGCCGGAGGGCCCTCCCTGCATCCCCTCCTCGCCCTCGCCCCGCACCCGGACGCGGGTGCCGGACTGGACGCCCCGGGGGATCTTGACCGAGAGGGTCCGGGACTGCTCGACCCTACCCCTGCCCCGGCAGCGGTTGCACGGGTCCGAGATGTAGCGCCCGCTTCCCTGGCACTGATGACACGTCCGGGTGATCGAGAAGAACCCCTGGGAGAGGGACACCTGCCCTCGCCCGCGACAGACCGGACAGGCCTGGACCGAACTCGAGTCCCGGGCCCCGCTTCCGTGACAGTCGGGACAGTTGCCGGTCCTGGGAATGTGGATCGTCTTCTCGCAGCCGAACGCCGCCTCCTCGAACTCCACCTCCAGCTGGTACTCGAGGTCCGCTCCCCGGCGGTTGCGGGCACCACGTCGCCCCCCGGCCCCGCCGAAGAACTCGCTGAAGATGTCTCCGAAGACGTCCGCGAACCCTTCGAACCCCTGGAACCCGGCCCCGCCACCGCCGCCGAGACCTGCGTGCCCGTAGGCGTCGTAGACCTGCCGCTTCTGGGCGTCCGAGAGCACCTCGTAGGCCTCGTTGACCTCCTTGAACCGGGCCTCGGCCTTCTTGTCGCCGGCGTTCAGATCAGGGTGGTACTGGCGTGCCAGCCGTCGAAACGCCTTCTTGATCTCGTCGCCCGAGGCGCCCCGGGGGACCTCCAGCACATCGTAGTAGTCTTGCTTCTCGGTACCGGCCATAAACCGACCTGGAGCCTCGAATCTTCGGTGGCGACCGCTCGTCGGAGCGGTCGCTCTCTCACCTGCCGCCCGGGCCCACGGACAACTCCGCTGGGGCCGGGGGAACGGTCCTTCACGACCTGCTACTTGTTGTCATCAACCTTCTCGAACTCGGCGTCCACGACGTTCGGGTCGCGGCCGCCGGGACCCGGCTCACCCGGCCCGGAGCCGGCAGACTGGCCCTGGTCGCCACCGGCGCTCTGCTGCTGCGCCTTGGCAGCCGCCTCGTAGGCCTCCTTGGACCAGGCGTGCAGCGACTCCTGGACCTCGTTCATGGCCTGCTTGATCTGCTCCACGTCGGACCCGTCCTTGGCCTTGCGGAGCTTCTCCACGGCCTCGTTGGCCTTGGCGAGATGGGCCTCCGGGATCTTGTCCTTGTTCTCCTTGATGAACTTCTCCATCTGATAACAGAGATTCTCGGCCTGGTTCTTGGTCTCGATCTCCTCCCGGTGCTTCTTGTCCTCGTCGGCGTGCTGCTCGGCGTCCTTGACCAGCTTCTCCACCTCGTTCTTCGAAAGTCCCGAGGACGAGGTGATCGTGATCTTCTGCTCCTTGCCGGTGGCCAGGTCCTTGGCGGAGACGTTCACGATCCCGTTGGCGTCGATGTCGAACGTGACCTCGATCTGGGGCACACCCCGGGGGGCCGGCGGGATGCCGGTAAGGTCGAACTTGCCCAGGGTCCGGTTGTCCTTGGCCATGTCCCGTTCGCCCTGGAGCACATGGATCGACACGGTGGGCTGGTTGTCCGCCGCCGTGGAGAAGATCTGGCTCTTCTTGGTCGGGATCGTGGTGTTCCGCTCGATCAGCTTGGTGTTCACGCCGCCCAAGGTCTCGATGCCCAGGGAGAGAGGGGTCACGTCGAGGAGCAGCACGTCCTTGACCTCACCCTTGAGCACCGCCCCCTGGATCGCTGCGCCGACCGCCACGCACTCGTCCGGGTTGATGCCCCGGTTGGGCTCCTTGCCGTAGTACTTCCGGACGAGCTCCACCACGGAAGGCTTGCGGGTCGAGCCTCCGACCATCAGGACCTGGTGGAGATCGTTGAACGTCAGCTTGGCGTCGCTCAGCGCGTTCTTCAGGGGCTGGATGCACCGTGCCAAGAGATCGTCGCAGAGCTGCTCGAACTTGGCCCGGCTCAGCTCCATGTTCAGGTGCTGGGGGCCCGAGGAGTCCGCCGTGATGTAGGGCAGGTTGATCGTGGTCTTGGCCGCGGAAGACAGCTCGATCTTCGCCTTCTCGGCGGCCTCCTTGAGCCGCTGAAGGGCCATGGCGTCCTTCTTGAGGTCGATGCCGGTCTGCTTCTTGAACTCGTCGCAGAGCCAGTCGATGACCCTCTGGTCCCAGTCGTCGCCGCCCAGGTGGTTGTCGCCGGAGACCGCCTTGACCTCGTAGACCCCCTCCGCGAGATCGAGGATCGACACGTCGAACGTGCCGCCACCGAGGTCGAAGACCATCACCTGCTGACTGATCTTGGCGCCCTTGTCGAGGCCGTAGGCCAGAGCCGCGGCCGTGGGCTCGTTGATGATGCGCAGCACGTTGAAGCCGGCGATGCGCCCTGCATCCTTGGTCGCCTGCCGCTGGGAGTCGTTGAAGTAGGCGGGGCAGGTGATCACGGCATCGGTGATCTTCTCGTTGAGGTAGGCTTCGGCGTCCGCCTTCAGTTTCTGGAGGATCAGGGCGGAGATCTCCGGAGGAGAGTACTGCTTCCCCGTGATCTCGACGCGCGCATCGAGGTTGCCGGCCCGGATCACCTTGTACGGCACCTGCTTGCGCTCGAACTCGGTCTCATCGTAGCGCCTGCCCATGAAGCGCTTGATCGAGTAGACCGTGTTGTGGGGATTGGTGATCGCCTGCCGCTTGGCCACCTGACCGACGAGCCGCTCCCCATCTTTCGTGAACGCCACCACTGACGGCGTGGTCCGTCCACCCTCGGTGTTCGGGATGACGACGGGCTCGCCGCGCTCCATGATCGCCATGCATGAGTTCGTTGTTCCCAGATCTATGCCAAGCACCCTTCCCATCGTATGCCCCTTTCGTTAGACAGCCATCAGCTCAGGACCGAACGACGTATCGAATTCGACGAGGCCCGGGCCGTCTCATGAAAGGTCCATGCCACGGCTGGACCCTGGATCGAAGAACTCGAGAACCGGCCCGGGACCGCCTTTGCCGGTCGTGGCCCCCAGGACGTGCCAGCTCTCTTTCCGGCCAGTCCTGTTTCAGGATCGAGCGGGCCACGTTCGATGCTGAAACACGACGCCGGACGGCCAAAGGTCACTCCGGATCGCCTTCCTCCGGGACCGACTCCGCCGCGCTCCCGGAGCCTGTGGCCTCCTCCGGCCGATGGGAGACGATGACCTTGGCGAACCGGATCACCCGGTCGCGGAACATGTAGCCCGCCTCCACGACGTCGAGCACGGTCCCGTCAGGATGCTCGGCGCAGATTCGCTGGCTGATCGCCTCGTGGATCTTCGGATCGAACGACCTGCCCTGGGCCTCCATCTGGGTGACGCCGATCTCCTCGAGGGTGCTGAGGATCTGCTGGTAGATTGCCTCGCTGCCTTGCCGGAAGCTCTCCAGGTTGGTGGCGGCCCGGCTGTGAGCCAGCGCTCGCTCGAAGTTGTCCACCACCGGGAGCAGCCGCTTCAAGATCGACTCCTGGGCGTTCTCGGCGAGTCTCGACTGGTCGCGCTGCATGCGCTTGCGGTAGTTGTCGAAATCGGCCGCCGATCGGAGCAGCTCGTCGGACAGCCCTTTCACCTTCTGCTTCTGCTCGTGGAGCTCGTTCTTGAGGCGTGCGACCTCGGTCGAGTCCCCGGCGGTCCGGGAGGTCTCTGGCCGCGCCCCGGCAGGGCCGGAGCCTGCGGCGCCGGGCGAGCCACCTCCTCCCCCGGAATCGCCGGAGGATCCACCCGATGACGTTTCCACTGGTTCATCACTATCGCTCATCGTTCGCTCCTGTGATCCCGGGCCGTAGTTTCCACAGTACCAACGGTCGCTCATCGCATCAAGACGCGGGTCAGCGCCTTCGAGATGTAGTCCACGGCCGCGATGACCTTCGGATAGTCCATGCGCCGCGGTCCTATGATGCCGATGGCCCCGTGCTCCAGGCCTGGCGAGGTGTACGAGGTGACGACCACGGAGAGGTCTTTCAGGACCTTGTGCCGCGTCTCCGTGCCGATGCGCACCGTGGGAACCTCCTGAACGCCCGCGACCTGGCTCACGACACGGAGGATCCCCTCCTTGTACTCGAACTCCGTGAGGATCTCACGGACCCGGTCGAGGGTCGCGAACTCCGGCTGTTTGAAGACCGCCGTCGCGCCCTCCAGGAAGACCGACTGGGCTGCCGCAGCCCCCGCCCAGGCGTTCTCGAAGAACTTCTCCAGGATCGACTTCACTGCGTTCCTATACTCGAGCCTGATCTCCTTGAGGACGTCGAGGTAGGAGCCCACGAAGTCTTTGATCGATGAGTGGGAGAAGTTCTCGTTGAAGATGCGAGATACCTGGTCGAGCTTCTCCTGGGGAACCACGGTATCGATGCCGACCACGTGGGTCTCGACGACGCCCGAGCAGGTGACCAGCACGACGAGGACACGGCCGTGACCCACGTCCAGCAGCTGGATCTTGTCGATGTGGCTCTCGCCGAGCCGGGGCAGGGCAGCCACACCCACCATGTGGGTGACCTCGGCGAGGATCTTCAGCGCGGCCTCCAGGGTTTCCTCGAGCTGTTCGGCGATGTTCAGGTACTTCGACTCGAGGTCGCGCAGATGCTGTCTGTCCATCTCGGACAGGTTCACGTCCCTGAGGCCATCGACGTAGACCCGGTAACCCCTGTCCGTGGGCACACGCCCGGCCGATGTGTGGGGTTGCTCGAGAAACCCCATCTCCTCCAGGTCCGCCATCTCGTTGCGGATCGTGGCCGGCCCGACCGTGAGCTTGTACATCTTGACCAGGGTGCGGGAGGCGACCGGCTCGGCTGTCTTGATGAAATGAGAGACGGAGAGGTCCAGAATCTGCTTCTGCCTGGCTGTCAAGGCGGCCATTGCAGCAGCACCTCATCTCCGTGATCGATTCCGGGTGGATCGGGGCCCGGAAGGCCCCGATCCTTCCCGAACGTGTGTACTTTCAGGCTACTCCTGATTCTACATCATCGGGGGCATGCCGCCCATGCCGCCCATGCCACCCATGCCGCCCATGCCGCCCATGCGACCGTGGCCGTGGGAAGCTTCCTTCTTCTCCACCTTCTCGCTCACCAGCACTTCCGTGGTGAGAAGGATCGCCGCAATGGATGCGGCGTTCTGCAGCGCGGACCGGACCACCTTGGTGGGATCCACGATACCGGCCTTGACCATGTCCTTGTACTGACCGTCGATCACGTCGAACCCCTGCCCCACGGGACCCGCCTTGACCTTCTCGCAGATCACGGCCCCCTCGAGTCCAGCGTTGTTCACGATGTGCTTGATCGGCTCATGAATCGCCTTGCGCACGATCGAGGCCCCGGTCGCCTCGTCGCCGATCAGCTTCAACCCGTCGAGAGCCGGCAGGGCGTTGATGAGCGCCACGCCGCCACCGGGCACGATCCCTTCCTCGACCGCTGCGCGAGTCGCTGCCAGGGCGTCCTCCACCCTGGTCTTCCGCTCCTTCATCTCGGTCTCCGTGGAGGCGCCGACCTTGATCACGGCGACACCGCCGGACAGCTTGGCCAGTCGTTCCTGCAGTTTCTCCTTGTCGTAGTCCGAGGTGGTGTCCTCGATCTCCCGCTTGATCTGGGCGATGCGAGCCTTGATCGCCTTGGTGTCGCCACGGCCGTCGACCAGCGTCGTCTTCTCCTTGCTCACCTTCACCTGGCGCGCCCGGCCGAGGTGCTCGAAGCCGACCTTGTCGAGCTTGATGCCCAGCTCTTCGGTCACCTTCTTGCCACCGGTCAGGATGGCGATGTCCTCCAGCATGGCCTTGCGCCTGTCGCCGAAGCCCGGCGCCTTCACGGCGACGCAGTTCAGGGTGCCCCGCAGCTTGTTGACCACGAGGGTGGCCAGTGCCTCGCCTTCCACGTCCTCGGCGATGATCAGCAGAGGCTTGCCGGCCTGGACGATCTTCTCCAGCAGCGGGAGCAGATCTTTCATGTTGTTGATCTTGCTGTCGCAGATCAGGAGGTAGGGCTCGTCGAGGACCGCCTCCATCTTCTCCGCGTTGGTCACCATGTAGGGGGAGATGTACCCCTTGTCGAACTGCATCCCGTCCACGGTCTCCAGCGTCGTCTCCAGGCCCTGGCCATCTTCCACGGTGATGACCCCGTCACGCCCCACGGCGTCCATCGCCTTGGCGATGATCTCGCCGATGAAGGTGTCCTTGGCCGAGATCGAGGCCACCTGAGCGATCTTCTTGGAGTCGCCGACCTCGATGGAGGACTTCTTCACGGCCTCGACCACGCAGGCCACGGCCTTCTCGATGCCGATGCGCAGCTGCATGGGGTTTGCCCCGGCTGCCACGTTGCGCAGACCTTCTTTCATGATGGCCTGGGCGAGCACCGTCGCGGTGGTCGTCCCGTCCCCGGCCACATCCTGGGTCTTGGTGGCCACCTCTTTGCACAGCTGGGCGCCCATGTTCTCGAACGGGTCTTCCAGCTCGATCTCCTTGGCGATCGTCACGCCGTCGTTGGTGATCGTGGGAGAGCCGTATTTCTTGTCGAGCACCACGTTGCAGCCCTTGGGTCCGAGGGTCGCCTTCACGGCCTGGGCCAGCTTGTCGATACCCCGCTCGAGCGCCTGGCGGGCATCAGTCCGATACAACAGTTCCTTGGGAGCCATCACACCCTCCTTGGGTTTTTCTACAGGACCTTCGGCCTGGAAGCGGCCGGTCGATTCACTTGTTTTCTTCGTAGAGAGCGAGAACGTCCGATTCGCGGATGATCAGGTACTTCTCGCCGGAGATCTTGACCTCGCTGCCGGAGTACTCGGAGAAGATGACGCGGTTGCCGGTCCGCACCTCCAGGGGCAGACGCTCGCCGCTCTTGCCTCTCTTGCCTGATCCGACAGCCACGACCTCTCCGTCGATGGGCCGCTCTTTGCTGGCGGTGTCGGGCAGATAGATGCCCCCCTTGGTCTTCTCTTCCCGTTCGCGGGGTTTCACGACAATTCGATCACCGAGTGGTTTCAAGTCCATGATTGATCCTCCTGATGATTGTTAGCACTCAACCAAGTGGAGTGCTAACAGCGAGATCGGTATATCATGCCGATCGGCGGGAATGCAAGAGTCAAGATCCGGATCCCCTCCTCTTCCACCGGGCCCCCGTGTCACCGTGCCACCGTGCGCGAATCCGAATCCGGGTCCCCGCCGCTCTCCGGGGCGGTTCGGTTCCAGGCCAGCGCCCGCTCCCGGGCCCAAGCTCCTGTGGACCAGGCGGGGATCCGGCCGGGCCACCAGGACTTGACTCGGACCGTTCCGGGGCAATACCCTCCCCTGGGCACTCATGAAAGACTGGATCCTCGTCCTCGTCTCGTTCTTCCAAGCTCACCCCTACAGTCTCGTCTTCTTCGGCCTGCTGGCGTGCGGCCTGGGACTCCCGCTGCCCGAGGAGTTCTTCCTCGTGATGTCGGGGTATGTGTGCTACCTGAATCGTGTTCCGGACGTGGTGTCGCTCTGGCCCATGTTCGTGGTCACCTGGGTCGCCATCGCTGGCGGGGACGCGCTCGCCTTCATGATCGGGCGGCGCTTCGGCAACTCCGTGTTCGAGACCCGGTTGATGAAGAAGCTGGTGTCCACGGAGGGGAAGGCCAAGGCGGAGCGGTTCCTCCGGGAGTACGGCAAGAAGACCATCTTCGCCGCCCGGTTCCTGCCGGGTCTGAGGATGCCGACCTACCTGCTCTGCGGGTCCCTGGGCGTGCCGTACCTGACGTTCGCGTTCTGGGACGGCCTGGCCATGCTGATATCCGTGCCGATCCAGGTGTACCTGGCGTGGCGATTCGGGGCCGTGCTGGACGTTGCGCTGGCCTACATCAAGACTCTGAACCAGACGTTCCTGGCGCTGGCGATCCTCATCGTCCTGGCCATCTACATCAAGATCCATCTGGGTCCGCGAGCGGCCACGAACGGCGTCCCGCAGCAGGCCCCCGCGGTGACCGATCGACCCCCGGACCCGGCGAAATCCAGGGAGGAATGAGGCTCATCAGAACAGGAGTCGATCGCCCTTGCTGATCAACATGCCCGGCGGGATCACCGTCCGGATGCTCTACGCCCTGGTGACGTCGTTCGTGATCTGCCTGCTGCTGTCCCCGACCCTGATCCGGAAGCTGAAGGAGAAGCAGATCGGTCAGGCCATCAGGGAAGAGGGGGTGGCGGAGCACAAGAAGAAGGCCGGAGTGCCCACCATGGGTGGGCTTCTGATCGTCATCTCGATGGTCATCTCGGTGCTGTTCTGGACGCGGCCGTCCCGCTACGTCGCCATCGCCATCGCGGGGCTCCTGTGGCTCGGGACGATCGGCTTCGTCGACGACTACCTGAAGGTCATCCGCAAGCACTCCGGCGGACTCTCCGCACGGCTCAAGCTGGTCTTCCAGATCCTCTTCGGCCTGGGCCTCGGCCTGTACCTGTTCTCCGAGCCCACGGTGCAGAAGACGATCTGGATCCCGCTGGTCCGCGAACAGGTCAACCTGGGGATGCTGTACGTGGCGTTCGTTCTCGTCGTCGTGGTGGCCAGCTCCAACGCGGTGAACCTGACCGACGGGCTGGATGGGCTGGCGGCAGGGGTGATCCTGGTCGTGGCCGTGGCCTATGCGTCGATCGCCTACGTGACCGGCCACAAGGTGTTCGCCGAGTACCTGCGGATACCCTACGTGGCCGGGGTCGGTGAGCTGGCGGTCTTCTGCATGGCCATGGCCGGGGCGTGCATCGGCTTCCTCTGGTACAACACGTTTCCGGCGTCGGTGTTCATGGGCGACACCGGGTCGCTGGCCCTGGGCGGGGCGATCGGAATCGTCGCCATCCTGGTGAAGCACGAGCTGCTCCTGGTGCTCATCGGAGGCATCTTCGTGATCGAGACGCTCTCGGTGATCATCCAGGTCGTGTCGTTCAAGACCCGGGGTAAACGGATCTTCAAGATGAGCCCGATCCACCATCACTTCGAGCTGTCCGGGTGGGCCGAGCCCCAGGTCGTGATCCGCTTCTGGATCATCACGCTCATGCTGGCGCTCGGAGGGCTGTCGGTCCTGGGGCTCAACCGCCTGCTCACGGATTGACCGGCCCGGGACTCCAGGGAGCCTGTCGAGGCGTCTCCCGAACGGCGTCCCGCCGGCGATCACCGGTGCGGTGCGTGCGAACGGCCTCTGGACGGTTCAGTCGCGGCCGGCCTGGAACCGGGCCAGCGCCTTCGCCTTCTGGACCGCCGCGAGAGCATCCACGAGCCCCCAGCCGTAGGTGTTGTCTCGTCCGGTGGAGCCCAGGTCCTTGGCGGTGGAGCGGAGGATCTCCACCATCTGGGGCACCGTCAGGTCGGCGTTCGCCTCGAGCATGAGGGCCACCACGCCGGCCACGTGGGGGCAGGACATGGACGTGCCGGACATGCTGGTGTAGCCTCCCAGGTCTTTCGCCGAGGTGACCGACGAGCCGGGCGCGCAGACATCCGGCTTCACGTACTCCACGCCCTCCCACTTCACCGGCCCTCGACTCGAGAACATCGAGGCCCAGTTGAACCAGTTGGTGGAGCCGACGGCCACCACATGGGGGTAGCCGCCGGGCACGCCCACCTTGCCGGTCGGTCCGGAGTTGCCGCCCGAGAAGAGCGGCAGCATGCCCAGGTCGACCCAGTGCTGCGCCGCCTGCCAGAGGTCGTCGCCGGGGGTCTCGCTGTCCTGAGTGCCGCCCCACGAGTTGGACACCAGCCGCGGGGCGTCGTTCGTCGACGGGTTGCCGTCCGGGTCGGCGATCCAGTTCATCGCCCGGAGGATGACGGCGTCGGTGGTGGTGCCCTGGCCGTCGAAGATGCGACCGACGATCAGCTTCGCCCCCGGTGCCACACCGATCGCCTTGCCGGACGTGGCCCCGCCGACGATCGTCCCCGCGGTGTGGGTGCCGTGTCCCAGCCCGTCGAACGCCGTCTGCTGGTCGCTGACGAAGAAGTCTCTGAACTTGACGATCTTGTCCTTGATATCGGGGTGCAGCCCGTAGGCTCCCGAATCCAGGTGACCCACCAGGACGCCGTTTCCGGTGATCGCCAGCTGCTTCCACACCTCGGGGGCCCGGATCTTGCCGAGCCCGTAGGTCTGGTCGCGCTCGGCCGGGGCGCCGGCGCCGGGTTCCGCCACCGGGGCGATGAGCTTCACCGTCCGGGCCGGACGGACCTGCTTCACGTCGTCGCGAGCCCCCAGCTGCGCGACGACCTTGGGCGTGGCGGTGACGACGATGCGGTTCACCAGCCAGAGCGGGTGGACCTGTTTCACTGGCGCGGGCTCGTCGGAGAGGCCGGAGAGCGAGGCGAGGTGACGGAGGATCCGGGCCTGCGACAGCCTGGCCACCTCCTGGAGAGCGCTGATGTGGTCGGCCCTGAGACCCGTGTCCGGTCTCTGAGGCCCCGATACCTCCACCGGCGTCACGATGACGGTCTGGTAGGGGGCGGCAAACCCGTAGGACGAGATCAAGAACAGCCCGGCGAGCACCAAGAGAGCGGATCGCATCGGCTCAAGCCTCCATGCGGCAGGGTGGTGGGGAAGGGCAAAAGCTGGATAGTATAGCAGCCCATCAGGGATAGATCAACCTGTTCGAGGGGCCAAGCAGGGCCAGGTCAAAGTCGTGGAGAACATGAATCTGTCTGGATGACCGAGAAAAAGTTGACCCCACAGCCCCTCTTCATGAGAGATTGTCCTGGACATGAAGCGGGTGGATGTGCGTCCCA
>JACQZM010000058.1 GCA_016213885.1 Candidatus Rifleibacteriota bacterium
GGGTCGTTGAGTGAGGCTCCGGCAGGTCGCCGGGCTTCCTGCTGTCCTCACCTTCCATCGATACACTCACGGATCCGGACGACGGGCAAAAGATCCACCGGCCCCGGGCACCTGCTGCGGTCGCTGGCCGTCGCCTGCCTCGTCGCCCTGGCAGCGCTCGTCCCGGCGACCGCCGGGTTCGCCCAGGGTACCGTGGCGACTCTGCTCGACCCGGCGACATCCCGCTCCACGAGGACACCGACAAGGATCTCACGTGGGGTTGGGCCGGAGGGAGAGGGCGCGACCTGCTCGGGAGGCCTGGCCTGGCACGAGGTCCGCGGGATCCTGTACCATGCCCCCTGGCTTGGAAGACCTCCTCCCGCCAGACTGTCGCGACAGGTTCAAGCCCGTTCGACTCCTGGGAACGGGCGGGTTCGGTGCTGTCTTCCTCGTCGAGCAACCGAGCCTCGGCCGCGTGGCCGTCGTCAAGATTCTCCATTCCGAGGCCCTGCGAGACCCACAGCAGGTCGAGCGATTCAAGGCCGAGGCGCGCCTCACGGCCTCGCTTTCCCACCCCAACATCGTGAAGGTGTACGACTTCGGTGCCGACCGGGGCACCCCCTGGATCGCCTACGAGTATCTTGCCGGGCAGACGCTGCGCCAAGCTCAGCAGGCCGGAGATCTGACGCCCGCCGGGGTCGTTCGCGCGTGTCTTTCGGTTGCGCAAGCCCTTTCGGTGGCGCATGAAGCGAAGATCCTGCATCGCGACCTCAAGCCTGAGAACGTCATCGCCGCCGAGGGTGACATCTGGAAGCTCGCCGACTTCGGCATCGCCAAGTGGACCAGCGGACCGATCGCGAAGACCCAGACGGGGATCATCCTGGGCACACCAGAGTACGTCGCTCCGGAGCTGATCAAGGGGGAGCCGGCAAGCCCAGGTTCCGACCTGTATGCTCTCGGGATCATGCTCTTCGAGCTTCTGACCGGCAAGCCGCCGTTCACGAGCCCCAATCTGATGGACATCATCCAGGATCACCTGAACAAACCGGCTCCACAGCTCCGGACCATCTGGCCGGAGTGCCCGCGGTGTCTGGGGCCGGTCGTTGACCGGATGCTCGCCAAGTCGCCCGATGAGCGCTTCCGATCGATGTCCGAGCTGATCCCGGAGTTGCTGGATTGCCTGGAGGCGATCGAGCCGACCGCCATCTTCAAGACCAAGGCCCTGGCCCCCGGGCCAGGACGTCCCGCAGTGGCTGCGGAGACTCGCAGGGTCCAGAGGGATGCAGGGCCCGGCAGCGACCACCGGAGTCCGCCTCGCTGTTCCCGGACGGCCTCGAAGTGGCGCTGGATCATCGGCATGGGGCTTCTGGCCTGTGGCCTGCCAGCGTTCATCTATCTGGGTGCGGGCGGCAAACCGCCAGACCACGGACGTTCTCCGGCACCGTCTGCTCACCCCTCCGCTGCATCCACGGTCACGCCCCGGACTGGCAGCCCCCTTGCGACCCAGGACCAGCGAACGTTCGAAGAGCAGATCCAGAAGGCCGTCGAGCTGGACAGGCGTTTCCGCGTGACGTTCAAACTGCTCAACCTGAGCGGTGCGGATGTGCTCTCCCCCGAGCTCGCGCAGGCCGGGAATCCGAAGGAGCTGCTCCCCATCCTCCTCGAGCTGAAGACCGTTCTCTGGCGCCTGATCAGGCGAGCGGACAGCGAGCAGGTGAGGGGGCCTCGGTGGCTGCGGATCGAATCCGTCCAGAGACGGCTCCTCGACGATCTCAGCCAGGCGGACAGGGGCTTCCTGCAACGGGACACGACGGACATTTGCGAGTTCTTGCTGACTCTCGTCGATGGCGATCAGATCGGTGCTGCCACGAAGGCAAGCTGGGATTCCTGCCGGAAGTGCCTTCTCGCCGCGCTCAGAGCCAGGGTAGATCCCACCGCGCGCAGGAGTCTCAAGACGGCGAGATATCTGGCAGCTGAGGCCCTGCGCGCGATGAAACTGGTGGCTGATCTTGACGAAGACTCGTGCCTGGACAGGAACCATCCGGACGTGGTCGCGGCCAAGATTCGCTTCCTCGATGACGCGCGCGTGTGCTGGCGGGTGATGAGCGACCGAAGGAAGACGGAGTTCCGAGGTGACGGGCCGCTTCCCGAGTCTCAAGAGCCGACGCATGAATTGCGTCATGTGGCTCCAGATCATGAACGGAGTGGCCTTGCGTCATGGAGAAAATTGGCGAAAAGCAGGCGCGACGCCTCGTCGGGCTGTTCAACAAGTGGCCTCTGGAGGAGCTGGACCCTCCCTGCATCCAGGCGCTGGCGAGTAACCTTGGCATCGATCTGAAGACGATCCTGAAGGACCAGGACCTCGTGACCGACGCCACGGTTCTTCGTGACCGGGTGTCAGAGGCCGTCCGGAAGATGCGCCGGTGATGAGGCTCAGCCCGCTCGGGCACGGAGTCGCTGATTCGAGCGGCATCGTTGTCGGGCTCAGGGTCGCTCCAGAGCAGGCCTTCACGGTCTTCGGGTGTCCGCATACGTGGCGTGGTCGTGTGGTACGGGCTTTTCGCACTCGAAGTCCAGGCGGCTGGAGGCGAAGTACGGCTCGCCGGACAAGGGCTTGCTCAGCTCCGGAGGCTCGAGCGCAGCTCCGAGTTCCGCCCAGCGCTGCTCGTCTCGCTGACCGGGAAGGCTGGCAGGCGCGATGCACTCCTGCGTCTGGGAGCCAGAGCCCTCCTCGACCGCGGGCGGCACGAAGTCGACGAGCTCGAACACATGGGCGTTGGGGTGGCAGGAGGTCGCGCTGCCGTCGTCCGCGATGCCGAGCATGCGGGAGCCGGCAGTGAAGTGGAAGGCCTCGACGCGCGCGTTGATGAACCCCCGTGCGATGCGCTTGAACGTGGACGCATCCCAGAGGATGAAGAGGCCGTCCTCTCTTCCGTTGTCTACGACCAGCCGCCCGTCCGTCCCCTCCAGCAGGGCGATCACCGGGGCGCCGAGTCGCTCGATCGTCCAAATCGCCAGCTCCAGCGGGTCGTCGTATCCCAGGGGATCGCGGCCCGGCATGGGCAGCTCCGAGATGTCGTGCCCCGCGGACCAGCCCAGAATCTCACTGGGAGTAGGCCAGAAGTTCTCGCCGAAAGTAGGCCACGCCGGCGCTGGGCGGTCGAGCGCCTCCTGCCGGGCCAGGTTGACCGCTCCCATCCCGCCCTGGCCGAGCAGGTTCAGAAGTCGAAAGGGCCCCAGCTTGCGATCTTCCACGCATGGTCATCGTAGCGCCGGTCCTTTCTCCCCGTCATCGACCGACCGCGAGCTTCGAGGTCAGCGTCAGCACACGACACCTTGGACCGGGCCCTTTCTGCATGGTAGTTTCGAGCCGGCTTGTGGAGATAGGGACGCAGAAGCGGGCGGTCCAAGATGGGCGACACGGACTCGACGACTCCGCTGCTACCCGGCTCGCTCTTCGGTGGATACGCCGTCGAGGCGCTCCTGGGGACCGGGGCAGCCGGTGCGGTGTACCGCGCTGTCCAGATCTCGCTGCGTCGGCCCGTGGCGCTGAAGATCCTCAAGAGCCGGTGGCGAGTCGACGCGGAGTGGAGAGGTCGGTTCCAGAGAGAGGGCCGGTTGGCCGCCCGAATCACCGCGCCCGGGGTGGTCAAGGTGCTCGACGTCGGTCAGGTCGAGGATGTCCCCTACATCGCATACGAGCTGATCCAGGGCACCACGCTGCGGAACGTGCTCGCTCTGCACGGGCGCCTGACGCCCCAGGAGTCCCTCGCGACAGCGGCCGCCTGCGCCGAGGCGCTCGCCGCGATTCACGAGGCCGGGATCCTCCACCGGGACGTCAAGCCAGACAACATCTTCATCGACGAGCAGAAGGGCGTGCTCCTGGGCGACCTGGGGTGCTCCAAGGACTTGAGCGGCAACGCTCCCGAGACGACCGTTGGCAGGGTCCTGGGCACGCCGGCCTACCTGGCTCCGGAGCTGCTGCAAGGCGGCTCCCCGTCGGTCGCGTGCGACCTCTGGGCCCTGGGTGTGGTCCTGTTCGAATGCCTGACCGGCCGGAGGCCCTTTTGCGGGAAGGATTCGGGCGAGACGATGTACATGGCCGTGGTCTTGCCGCTGCCGTCGGTCGCGGCCGAGATCCGGGAGTGGGCGGCCGTGCTCGATCCGATTCTCGCCCGGATGCTCGCCAAGGAGCCTGGGGAGAGGTATCCGGACGCTCGTGCCGTGGCCGAGTCCATCCAGGAGTTGCTGCGTCGTCGATCCGGGCAGCGCTCAGACCCCACACCAGGATCCCG